>JBDSPG010000300.1:0-12123 GCA_039912685.1 Longimicrobiales bacterium
CGCGCGCCGAACGCGGTCAGGTCACCGTGTGGTTCGGTGGGCTGACGTTGCGGCATGAACAGCTCGTGCTCGCGGGCCTCGAGGGGCTCGGGTATCGCGCCGGAGTAATTCCCACACCGGCGAAGCCCGACTTTCAGGCCGGCATGGAGTTCGGCAACAACGGCCAGTGCAATCCCACGTACTTCACGGTCGGTGCACTGGTGAATCATCTGCGTCGCATGCGCGATGAAGAGGGCATTCCGCTCGAGACGATCCTGGACAATCACGTATTCATCACGGCCGGTGCGTGTGGCCCGTGTCGCTTCGGCATGTACGAAGCGGAGTTCCGTCTTGCGCTACGCAACTCCGGGTTCGACGGTTTTCGCGTGATCCTCTTTCAGCAGAAGGCCGGTATCGATCAGGCGAGTCTCGAGGCCGGGGTCGACTTCAACGTCAACTTCTTCATCTCGCTCCTGAACGCGTTCATGGTCGGCGACCTGTTGAATGAAGTTGCATACAGCATTCGGCCGTATGAGATGGAAAGCGGAAAGACGCAGGAAGTCTTCGCGCGCTGTCTCGCGATCTGTCAGAAGGCAATGCGCGAGAAGGATTACGATTCCATCCACGCAGGTGCGCTCGCAGCGGCGCTATCAAAGGTCACGCCCGTGGACAGTGCGGTTGCAGCCGCGACGTTCGTTGATCAGCTGCGCGGCGATCATTACACGGAAGCACTCGATCGCTGCCGCGCGATCATCAATGAAGAGCTCGAGGTCGATTTCCTGAGGCCAAAGCCCATCTGCAAGGTAACGGGTGAATTCTGGGCGCAGACCACGGAGGGCGACGGCAATTTTCACATGTTCCGGTTTCTGGAAGGCGAAGGTGCTGAAGTTCTCGTCGAGCCCGTGACGACATGGATCACGTACATGCTCAACCAGTCCATGAACTACGCGCGCGATCGTTCGGGCCTGTCCGCGGATCGGCAGACGGTTGCCGTCTCACTGAAGGAACGAGCACAGGCGGAGCTGCGCCTGCGCAAGCGCCTGTGGGCACTGACACTCGCGCAGCGCATCCTCAGCCGCGAGTACGAGCGCGACCGCGCTGCGCTGGGCGGTACGGCACATTGTCTTGCAGACCAGCCGGAGCTGCAGCGCGTCGGACATCCGTATTACAACAGCCGGTCGGGCGGTGGTGAGGGCCATTTGGAGGTTGCAAAGAATATCTACTACAGCAGCAAAGAGCTGTGTCACATGGTACTCAGCCTGAAGCCGTTCGGTTGCATGCCCAGTACGCAGTCGGACGGCGCACAGGCCGCAGTGACGTCGCACTTCAAGGACATGATTTACATCCCGGTCGAGACATCGGGCGAAGGCGACATCAACGCGCACAGTCGTGTCCAGATGGCGCTTGGCGAAGCGAAACTGAAGTGCAAGGAGGAGTTCAAACGCGCGGTGCAGGAGAGCGGCTACACAGTTGATGAGTTACGTGCGTTCGTGGCGACGCGTCGGGACCTGCGCAGACCGCTGCAGGATATTCCGCACCGTACCGGCTATGTGAGCCGTGCTGCCGGATTCGCGCTTCATGTCGGCGACATCATGCGCGCGGACGGCCAGCATTGAGCTGTTCATCGGGGGGATGCGGCAGTAAGGCTGCGCCGCGCGAAGTCACGCTGGTGCAACTGCAGCCGCTGATGTCCGCATCGAAGACGCGCACGAAGCGGCCATCGCTGGTCTCGGGAAAATTCGAAGGCACAGCGAAATACCCTGAAGGCCTGATTATCGGGCTCGACGTCGGGAGTACAACCGTGAAGTTCGTGGTCGTCGATCCCGTTACAGACGAGATCCTGTCGAAGGATTACCAAAGGCACGAGACGCGTCAGCCGGAGAAGTGCCTGGAGATGCTGAACGCGATCACGACGCGTTTCGCCGCCGTTCCCGAGAATGCATTTCGCGTCTTTGTGACCGGCTCAGGGGGCGCCGCGATGGGGATGCGCATTGGCGCGAAGTTCGTGCAGGAAGTGAATGCGGTCAGTCTCGCGGTCGAGCGACTCTACCCCGATGTGCAGGCCGTGGTTGAGCTTGGCGGACAGGATGCCAAAATCATCGTGTTCAAGACCGATGAGGCGACCGGGCGGCGGAAGAAGAGTCCGTCGATGAACGACAAGTGCGCGGGCGGCACGGGTGCAGTGATCGACAAGGTCACCGCGAAGCTTGGAATCGCAGCCGAGGACCTGTGCGCGATGGGATACACCGGGCTGAAACTGCATCCGGTGGCAGGGAAGTGTGGCGTCTTCGCGGAAACAGACATCAACGGCCTGCAGAAGCAGGGCGTACCCGCGCCGGAGCTGATGGCGTCACTCTTCGAGTCGATTGTGCAGCAAAACCTCGCGGTGCTCACCCGCGGCCACACACTCCGCCCGCTCGTGCTGCTGCTGGGCGGTCCAAACTGCTACATAGCAGGTCTGCAGGAATGCTGGCGCCAAAATCTCAAGGCTGTCTGGGATGAGCGCGGCGTGCCGTATGACCCTGCAACACCGCTGGAAGAGCTCGTGCTCGTGCCGAAGGACGCGCAATACTTCGCTGCCATCGGCGCGGTCGAGTTTGCAAAAACGGAAATCGAAGATACACCCGACATCGGCGTGTTCAACGGCGTCGCAGGGCTCGAGTGGTATCTGAATGAGGGGCGCACGGAGGAGAAGCGCGCGGCAGGCGGCAAAGGGTTGTGGAAGACCATCGAGGAGCTGGAGATGTTCCGCGCCCGCTACACACCGCAGCGCTGGGATCCGCCTCATGTCGAGCCCGGCTCCGTGGTGCGCGCTTTCCTTGGTGTCGATGGCGGCAGCACCAGTACCAAGGCGGTTTTGATTGGCGAGAACAAGGAAGTCATCGCGACATCCTATCGTCTGTCGAAGGGCAACCCGATCGAAGACACCATGGATGTCGTCGGTGATCTGCAGCGTTCGATGGCGGAGCGCAGCGTGACACTCGAGATCCTGGGTGTCGGCACGACCGGCTATGCGAAGGATGTGCTGAAGGATGTACTGCAGGCCGATGTCGCGCTGGTCGAGACCGTCGCACATACGGAAGCCGGGTTGCACTTCTACCCGGATACCGACGTAATTGTCGATGTCGGCGGTCAGGACATAAAGCTCATTGTGCTGAAGAACGGGCAGGTCAAGGACTTCAAGCTCAACACGCAGTGTTCCGCCGGCAACGGTTACTTCCTCCAGAGTACGGCGCAGACATTCGGCTATACAGTTTCGGAGTTTGCCGAGATCGCATTCAGCGCGCAGTCCATGCCGAGCTTCGGATACGGTTGTGCGGTATTCATGCAGTCGGACATTGTAGACTTCCAGCGGCAGGGCTGGGCCGCGAACGAGATCATGGCTGCGCTGTGCGACGTACTGCCGAAGAACATCTGGCTTTACGTTTCACAGATCCCCAATCTCGCGAAACTCGGCAGACGCTTCGTTCTGCAGGGCGGAACACAGCACAACCTCGCAGCAGTAAAGGCGCAAGTCGATTTCATCGACAGCCGCTTTCGCGGATTGGCCGACCAGCCAGAAGTCACCGTGCACAAGTTTTGCGGTGAGGCCGGTGCCATTGGCAGTGCTGTCGAGGCGCGCCGGTTGTATGTGGAGCGCGGTCATCGCACATCATTCATCGGCCTCGATCGCGTGCAGAAGATCGCGTTCCGCAGTACGCGTTCGGAAGCTACGCGGTGCTATTTCTGCAAGAACAAGTGTCTGCGGACATTCATCGACGTGCGTACCGGTTCGGATGCGATTGAGGCGGCTGCGCACGAGGAGCCCGCGCCCGAACGGTCGAAATCGAAGGTGCCGCTCGAGTCCGGTGAGCAGAGACTGATCATTGCGACGTGCGAAAAAGGTACGGTTGAAGACGTCAATGCAATGAAGGAGATCAAGGCAGGCATCGACGCGATCGGCGATGCCAACCCGGATTTCGCAGCGTTGACGACGCGGGCCGCGTTCGCACCTTCGCGCACCCCACTGGTTGCCGACGCGCCAAAAATGCGTAACGCGCGGAACGCGGTCGCAGCAGCACGCCGCGCGTCGATACGGATCGGAATGCCGCGAGCGTTGAACATGTACTCGCTCGGGCCGTGGTTCATGGCGTACTTCGAGTCGCTCGGTGTGCAGTCGAAGAACCTCGTGTGGAGCGACAGCACCAGCGACGAGCTGTACAAGGCTGGTGCCAAGCGCGGCGCCATCGATCCGTGTTTTCCCAGCAAGATCGGCATCCCGCATGTGCACAACCTGCTGTATGAAAAACATCGGGAAGACTATCCCCTCGACCTGATCTTCTTCCCGATGGTGGACAGTCTGCCGACTTTCCTGGACGGTGTGCAGGACAGCCGCTCGTGTCCAACGGTCACCGCGTCACCGGAGGCCGCGAAGGCTGCGTTCACAAAGGAGAGCGATCTGTTCGCGGAACGTGGGATCACCTATCTGGACACATTCCTGAATTTCACCGAGCCTGCGCTGCTGGCGCGTCAAATGTACGACGAGTTCAATACACGGCTCGGCCTCTCGCGTGAGGAGAACGCGCGCGCGTGTACGGCGGCGTGGACCCACCTCAACACGCTCGAGGGAAATCTACGGGACCGTGCGCGCGTCATTCTCGACCAGCTCGAGGTGAACGATCAGATCGGCGTCGTACTGCTTGCAAGACCATATCACGGCGATCCCGGCGTATGTCACGAGATACCGGCAGAGTTTCAGAAGCTCGGCATCCCCGTGTTTACGGCGGAAACACTGCCTCGCGATCCGGACATCCTCGAGCGGTTGTTCGGCGACGAAGTTCGCGCGGGTGCATTCGCGACGCCGCTGTCGATCGGTGATGTGTGGAAGAACTCGTACAGCGAGAATACCAACAGGAAAGTGTGGGCCGCGAAGTACACGGCGCGTCACCCGAACCTCGTGGCACTCGAGCTGTCCAGCTTCAAGTGCGGCCATGATGCCCCGATCTACAGTGTGATCGAGGAGATCATCGAGATGTCCGGCACGCCATACTTCTGCTTCAAGGACATCGATGAGAACAAACCCACCGGCTCGATCCGGTTGCGGGTCGAGACCATCGCGTACTTCCTGCACAGGTACAGGGAGCGCCTGGTGGACCGGCGGAAGAAACTGGACCACGTCGAACGCCAGCTCGCGGCTCTCGCTGCTGAGTGGGCAGCGGAGACCCGGACTGTAACGGTGTGAGTCGGTGTGCCTTACGAAGCAGTAATCTGGGGTGTCGCACTCGCGGCGACCGCAGGACTTCGCCTCTTCATGCCGTTCCTGTTCCTGGGTGGAATGGCGCGTTACGCGCACACCCCGACGCCAGACATGCTGAGTTGGACCGCGTCGGACGCCGGGTTCCTGCTGCTGTTGATTGCAACGCTGATTGAAGTGCTCTCGGACAAGATCCCCGTCGTCGATCACGCGCTCGATGCGGCAGCCACGTTCCTGAAGCCACTCGCCGGTGTGCTTCTACCGCTGGCATTGCTGCACGACGTGTCACCCATGGGCGCGTGGGTGCTCGGTATCGCGGCCGGTGCACCGCTCGCGCTGGGCATCCACGCGACAAAGGCCGGAACGCGTGTCGCCAGTACAGCGACGACGGCAGGCACGGCCAATCCGTTTGTCAGCATTCTCGAGGACGCGCTGGCGACGATGATGCTCATCCTCGTCGTCATCGCCCCGTTTGTTGCGGCGGCACTGGTAGTCGCGCTGATCGTCGTGGTGATCCGCGCGCTGCGGTCCATGTCACGAAGGCTCAAGCGGACCTAGCGCCGCCGGAAAGCACGCCTCGCCATCAGCTACCGACCAATCGTTGTATTTACCGTCGGCTCGCCCGTCTGCCAGTAGAACTTCGCTTTCGTCTGTCGCGGCCACACTTCATCCAGCGTGTTCGCGTCGTACAGACGTCCATTCTTCATGACGTACCGGATCGCCGTCGTGTTGCGCAGGTTCTCCAGCGGGTTGAGATCGAAGATCACGAGATCCGCGAGCTTGCCCGCCTCAACGGATCCGACGTTCTGCGCGCGGCCGATGTCATCGGCACCACCGATGGTCGCGATGCGCAGCACCTCATGCGGTGTGAGCTTCTTGCCGAATCCCACGTTCCACATCTCCCAGTGATATCCGAGTCCCTGGAACTGACCGTGGCTGCCGATGCCCGCGCGTCCGCCTGCGTGCACGAGGTCGGCAACCTGATCGCTCACATAGGACATGATGTGTTCCGAAGGAGCGAACCAGCCGCCCGCCTGTCCGCCGGTGGCGCGGCGCAGTGTCTTTGCATCGACTTCCGCGTGCGGCAGGAAGCGACGGACCTTGGGGTCGTTATGCACATCGGTGTTCTCGTACCAGTAGTTTTCTGCCCACGGTCCGCCATACGCGACAATGATTGTCGGTGTATACGCGATACCGCTCTGCGCGAGGAACTTGATGACATCCTCCTGCATCGGGAACGTCGGCCACGTGTGCTCATGACCAGAGTATCCGTCGATGGCCTCCGTGAGGTTCATCTCCATGTCGAGAGAGCCCTCTGTGGTGGGCATTAGCTTCTGCTCCCGCGCGGCCTGGATGATCCACTGACGCTGCTCGCGGTTGCCAGCCACATACTGCTTGATCGTGTTGGTGTTGTAGTACTCGCTGTACCGCTTCAACACGGTGCGCGCATGCTCGAGGCTGCGGAAGTTCTCGCCACTGAATACGCCAGGACCCGTGGACCAGCCGCGAGGCCCGAGGATGTCACCCGCTTCCAGCTCGTCCTCATACGTGAGAACATCGGTTGATCCGGTCTGCGGGTCGCGCGCGGCTGTGACGCCGTACGCGAGATTCGCGGCATAGGACCAGACTTCGCCGCGATGGATGGTCTGCGGTACGCGCAGATGCGAATGCGTATCGACGAACCCCGGCGTTACGGTCTTGCCTGTAATGTCGACGACATGCGCGCCATCCGGTATCTGCACGGAGCCTCGCGCACCGACACCGATAATGCGGTTGTTCCGGATGACGATGTCCGCGTTCTCGATGACTTCGTCTCCCTTCATGGTTACGACACGGCCGCCACGAAGCACGGTATTGCCCTGCGGGATGTCACGCTGTGCGGTGACGAGAATTCGGAACTCATACGGCTTGAAGGTCGGCGGCGTTGCGGCGGCGCGAGGCGCGCGGCCGGTGCCGGCAGGCGGCCCGCCCGCGAGTGTGGTATCGCGTTGCTGCGTGCTGTCACGTGCAGCGGAATCCGCCGGCGCGCGCGCGCGATTGGCCGCGCGCACGGAGTCGTCGAAGATCTTCGCCTTCGCCAGGTCATAAATGACGTGCGCATTGCCGATCGAAAAGTGCACCTTCTCGCCGGACCAGTCCCAATGCGGGAACTGCGCGCCGATCTCAGAGAGCCGCCGCGCGGGGAAGTTTGGATTGTCGCCGACAGTGACGGAGGGCGTGGTTCCGCCTACGAACGGGACCGTGACCACCCACGCATCACTGCCGACGAGTGCGAGCGCCTGATCGCCATCAGGCGCCATGAAAATCGTGCCCGCACTCGCGCCGGCACCACCGCCAGCGCCCGCTGCAGGCGCGGACACGCGCAGGTGCTCGCGAATGTCGGTGCCATCCCATCGGAACGAAACCAGGCCGCGTCCGCCAGACGCGTAAATGCGATCGCTGTTTTTCACGAAGTGCGCATTGCCGAGCCCGGATGTCGGCATGATAAGCGTCGCACTTCCGCCGTTCGCAGAAATCCACACGAAATCGTTGCCGCCCTGCGTGGTCTCCTCCTGATACGCAGGCGCACTGCCGCGGACGACAACGATCTTCTGGCCATCACTCGTGAACACCGGCTGCTGGAAGTACGCCGGCTCCGTCGAAAGCCTGACGGAACGTCCGCCGGTCGACGGAACCTTCCAGATGTGCCCGCCCTGCGTCTCCACCCACGTCACATACACGATCGACTTCCCGTCGGGCGACCACGCCGGCTGGAACTGGTAGCCCGCTGCATCCACGAGCTTCACCGGCTTCATGGCATTCCCGCCTGCCGGAACATCGACGACGTACATGCGGTCGAGCGCAGTGAAAGCGAGGCGCTTGCCGTCCGGTGATGGAACGGCGTTGCGGATTTGTCGCACATTGAATGTGGGATCGTCAGACACGGGGTACTCGAACTTTACTTCGGGTCCGAGATGCTGCTCGACATCCACGCTGAACGGAATCTGCGATGGTGTGCCCCCATCGACCGGCACTCGCCAGACCTTGCCGCCCCACGTCGCAATCAGCTGTTTCGAGTCGGGTGTGAACGACATGCCCGGATACACATCGCGTGATGCGCGCGATTCCTGGTCATCGCGCTGCACGGGATAAGCGAGCCAGCGCTCCGCGTTCGTCTCGAGATCGCGAATACGCAGGCCCGTCTGCTGATCGTAACGCGTACCGTATACGAGCCACTTGCCGTCCGGCGAGAGTGTCGGACGGAACGCTGAGCCCCAGCGGTCTGCGCGCGTGCTGAACACACCCGTCTCGCGATCGAACACCGCGATGTCGTACGCACCAGCGATGGGGTCATTGTACACCCACTGTCCCGCGCCGGCGCGACGCGCGATCCACAGGTAACGTGGATCCTTGCCGAACGCCGCACCGATATAACGGACTGCGTTCGTCGCGCCGCCTGGAGCAGGTGTTGCTGCAGCGGCCGGTGCGCCGATCTGCACGCCGCTGCCGCCGTCCACATGGAACATGAAGAGGTTGTTGCCTCGCGAGCCGATGACATATTTGCCATCCGGCGTGAACTCCGGTGAGTCGTACGAGTCGGTGCGGCCCTTCGTCAACTGCACAGTGTCGCGTTTGTCGAGTGACATGATCCACAGGTTCGATGCACCCTTGCGGTCCGACACGAACGTGATGCGCTTGCCATCGGGACTGAAGCGCGGCTGCGCATCCACAGCCATCCCGCGCGTGAGCGGCGTCGCCTTGCCACCCGTGATGGGCATCGTGTAAAGGTCGCCCAGATGATCGAACACGATCGTCTGTCCGTCAGGACTCACATCCAGGGACAGCCAGCTCCCGACTTCCGTCGTGAAGCGGATCGTGCGCTCCGGCTTGAGCGGCAATCCCTCCTGCAGCGGATTCGCAGGCTCCGTGCTGCGGCTACCGCCGGCACGACCGGCCGGCGCGTCCTGCGCGATGATAGCGGCGGGCAACAGCAACAGCAGGCACGCGGAGAAGCGGCTGAACTTGAGCGTCTTCATGACTGGCTCCGGATCTGGAGTTCACGGCGTCGGGAGAGAGGCCAAAATAGTACTGCCGAGCCCTCTACCAGCGGAAGCGCGCCGTCCCGAGCTCCAGAGCCGGATCAGCCGATCATGGCCGCTTCACACGCACGAGGCGGTAGGACTCCCAGAAATAGATGGCCGGGTCGACCGTCGGCCGATCGAGGATCGAACGCAGCTCGAAGGCATTGGTCGCCTTCAACGCGACACTCAGCGGTGTGATCACCAGGGTATCGCCTTTTACATCCACGCGTGCAATCGTCCTGTCGTCATCGTTCGTAAGGATGGTTACGAAGAGCACACCGTTGATACGCATCGCGGACAGCGGCTCGGGTTTGTCATCCCCATCCTCGCCAAACCATCCGAGGGAAGCAGTGAGCCCGCCTGCCGAATCCGTTCCAACGGTGACCATCGCACTGTCATTGCGCACGCGCAGCATCCACGAGCCGACAAGGTCACGCACGGCGGCGCGGTCGGGCGTGCGGGTGCCGAAGTCGAAAGCGGGCTGATATGGACAGGCCCGATCGATCCAGCGCAACGCATTTGGGCCCTCCTCGCGCACCTCACCAACCCGCGCGCGCGTTATGCTGTCGTCGAAGATTGTTGGATCGTCGATGCGTGACTGAACGAGCGCTCGAAGCGCCGTCGTCGTTGAAACCGTGTCGAAGTCGGAATCCAGATCGCGAAGCAGGACACCACCTTTTACAAAGTCGACCTTGGTGACCCGATACTTTCCCTCCTCGCCCTGCTCGTGGACATTCAGGAACGTCCGTCCGTCGACCGTCGTCAGGTATCCACGTCCGCCGGCAGCCGGACACGCGCCCGACCCGACGACGGCATACTCATCGTCGTCGAAGCGCGAGATCAGGAGCCGGCCGGAAGCGAATGGGTGTTCGCTTGCCGGTTCCGAAGACAGCCGCCAATCCCCGAGCAGCCGGGGGTCGAGCGGACCAGCCGGTTCCCCAAGCGGTACGCTCCCATGATAGGGGCATCCGGTCAGCACAAGAGCGCTTAATGCGACGGCGGCCACGCGGTGATGAATCGCCACAATTCCTCCAGGAGTCAGAGACCTTGATTGCATTCAACAATGCTGGAGACAACATTAGGGACGGCCCGTCAACCCGCTCTCGGTTTGCGATCAACCGAGCGTGGCGCCGGTGAAGGGCGGCATAAAAAAGTGGCCGTCGCAGCATCGCGACGGCCACTCTTTCCGATTTTTGCGGCCTAACGACCGACCGTCGCGAGCGCGCGAGTCGCGTCCGAAAGCTTGCGCACCGTGGTCTTGTCCGAAGATCCAACAGCCTCGCCCTCGAGCTTCGTGGCGAGGGCTGTGAGCCTGCTCGCACGCGCTGAGGCCGACGCACTCTCCGCACTGCGCAGCTCGCCGCGGATCGATGCAATCCGGCTTGCCGACAGCCCGTTCGAACGCTCGACCTGATCGACATACGCACGCGCAAGCGCGAACGTCGCAGGCCATACATACTGCGGCTGACCCTGAGTGTTCAAGTACTCGAGGTGAACCGACTTCGCAGCGTCGATCTCATTCTGCGAGATGAACCCGCTCGGCACGAGCTCGAAGATGTCGAGGCCTCGCGCGATCTCGGAGCTTACAATCACGCCGTTATACCAGTAGAACGACCAGCTTCCGCCACTGCCCATCTGCATTGCGTTGGACGGGCCGCGGTCGAAGAACGCGATCTCGTGCGGGTTCCGCGCATCCGTCCAGTCGAACACGGAGATGCCGCCCTGATACCACGCCTGCACCATGACGTCACGACCCGGGATCGGCAGAATATTGCCGTTATGCGCCACGCAGTTTTCCACTGCGGTCTGCGCGACCGGCAGCTTGTAATAGCTGCGGAACTTCAGGTCGCGGCGGTTCTCGATCTCGAAGATCGCATCCGCACCCCATGACATCGGATCGGATGCGCGGCACTTCGCGCCGCCGCCGCCGCCCCACTCCTCGCTGAACAGCACTTTGGATCCGTCATTGTTGAATGTCGCCGAATGCCAATACGAGAAGTTGGAGTCGGCGGCCGCCGCAATGCGACGGGGATTTGCCGGATCGGTGATATCGATCAGGAGACCGTATCCTTCACAGGCACCGCCAGCGAGACCGATCGCCGGATAGACAGTGATGTCGTGGCAGCTGGTCGGGCCGGGCTTCGGACCCTTCGCATTCGGAGCCTCGCCGATCATCTTCGCGATAATGCCCGGCAGTGCCGAGCGCAGTGCTGCACTGTCGACACTCGTTGCGGCGGTCGCGCCTCGCGCCTTTGCGACGCTGTCCAGCATCGGCTTGATCATCTGGTCCGGCAGCACGAACTGCTCGCCGAATACGTCCGCGATGAACGCGCCGCGTGCACGCGCCTTCGCGATCTCCGCCAGGTCGTCCGGTGCCGCGCCGTGCGTCGGCGGACCAACGAGGTCGTTGAAGATGCGCGGCGAACTCACAATCGCGGCCGCAGCCGGATTCGCGAGCGGGACCTTGATGACTTCAATGCGGAACTGCGCAGAATTCGGATTCTCGCCCGGCAGACCCGACGAGCAACCTGCGAGCTCGTCCGCGGGACGCACGAAGGAGGAGCCCGAGATGTAGACGTAGATGTTCTGCTTGTCCTTCGGATCCGCGAGCACCGTGTGCGTGTGAGAGCCACGGCAGGTCTGAACATTCGCGACATTCTTCGGATTACGGATATCCGTAATATCGAAGATGCGGATGCCCCGCAGGCGGTCATGGCTCACCGCTTCCTTCACGCCCGTTGTGGCGCAGTCCAGACGGCCGCTCGTGCCCTCCCCCGATACGAACAGCAGGTTCTTGTAGACCGACACATCGCTCTGGGACGCCGGGCACACGAAACCTTTTGTCAGCAC
>JBDSPG010000316.1:0-5365 GCA_039912685.1 Longimicrobiales bacterium
CGTGCTTCAGATCGGGGTGGAATTCGTCCTTGATCTTGTAGCCGGGACCGCCTGTTCCGGTGCCGCTGGGGCAGCCGCCCTGGATCATGAAGCCATCGATCACGCGATGAAACGAGAGGCCATCATAGAAGCCCTTCTCGATCAGGTCGACGAAATTCTTCGTCGTAATCGGGGACTTGTCCTCGAACAGCTCAACGGAAAAATCGCCGAGGTTCGTCTTGAAGTTTGCAGTTCGATTTGCCATGTGTGTGACCGTCCTATCGGGGTAATTGTCAGAACTCGAACGTCAGACCCGCCTGTACGCGCTGGTCTTCACGTTTCACGCCACTCGGTGGAGTGGAATCCTTCAGGTATTCGTGGCTCAACGTCATTGCGAGACGCTGTGTGATCTTGGATGACAGTTTTGTGAGCGACTGGATGTTGTAGTCACCGCTGTGGTCCCAGACAGGCTTGAACGATACGGCGTTCTCGACCCTCACGGATCCGCCGATCTTCTGAAATCCCCTGGTCTCGATACTCCATCGCGCGTCATCGCGGTCCGGCTGTGTGTCGATCGTGAACCCCTCATGGCTGTAAAGCGCCGCACCACTCACCGACATTTCGCCAGTCGTTTCACGATAAAATGTCCGCGTCACGCCGGAGCCGGTGTTCGAGCGCAGTGCAAGCCGGCGGAATGGATCCCGTTCAACGGTTGCGAACGCATATGGCGACCACATCGACTTCGGATTCAGATCGAACACAAGGTTCGTCCGCACACTCCGTGCGATAACAACACCGCGGCTCTCGCCATAACGTAACGAAACACCCCACTCGAGCTTGAACTGGTCCGTCTCCCGATGACGAAGTCTGAACCCCGTCGTCAGCAGCATCAGGCGTGTATTTCCAGTCGCGGCATTGAAGCCAAGGTCTACAGCGGCGGCCCAGCGGTCCGGTTCCTTCCGTTTCGGCGGGACTGTTTTCGTCGTGTCGGTCGCCACAGGCGGTGGGGCCGGCGGAGGCGTCTGCTGGCCGGCGAGGCGGCGACTCGACAGCGTGATGGTCGACAACGCGATCACCAACGCCCATCTCGATATGCTCATAGGCCAGGTCTGATCACTTCCGCGGTCTCCAGATCTCTTACGCCAGAATCACAAATTTCGCAGGCACCAGCGCTCCGACGCAACGGCAGGCGAACACAGGAATTGCTACATCCGAGGATCGATGAGCGCCTTCACGACGCTACCCGCCTCGACCGCATTGAGGGCTTCGTTTGCGTTCGCGAGTGAATAGCTGTCGAGATGTAGCGACTCCCAGGCAGCAGCTCGATCAGGATCCTGGAGGAGCCGGACGGCGCGATGGAAGTGGGAATAGTCCGAACCCCAGCAGCCGCGCACCTCCAGATGTTTTCGGTTCAGGTCCGCGTGCGGGTTGAAGCCGACGTCGCCATGGTCAGTGTACTGGCCTACGACGATGACACGGCCAGCGTCGCGCGTGAACCGCATGGCCTCCACCACGGCTTCCGGAGCGCCGGTCGCCTCGATGGTGACGTCGGCGCCTCTGCCGCCCGTCATTGCGAGGACCCATGCGAGGCGTTCTTCGGGAGAAGCGATCGAGATGTCGACAGTGCCGGCAGCACCGACGGTGTGAGCAGCGGCGAGGCGTTCGGCGGGTGCTCCAATGCAAAACACGGAGCCAGCGCCGCTCATGCGAGCGAGCGTGACGGCGGAGAGACCGACAGGTCCGCTGCCGAGGACCAGGACGGTGTCGGCCATCTGAATGCGTGCGAGCTCCATCGCGTGCAGCGCCGTCGGCAGCGAGCACCCGCCAGCCATGAACGTTTCCGGCGGGACGGCCTGCAGTGGAATGATACGAGTGCCGGGCTTGAGATAAACGGCCTGTGCCCATCCGCCTGCGAGTCCGTCGACGGCGCCATACGTGATACCGTAGACACGGCGTTGCGGACAGCGCGTCGTAGCTCTGGCGACGAGGCAGTACCAGCATGCAT
Source organism: Longimicrobiales bacterium (assembly GCA_039912685.1). Taxonomy (GTDB): domain Bacteria; phylum Gemmatimonadota; class Gemmatimonadetes; order Longimicrobiales; family RSA9; genus DASUXU01. The sequence goes on from JBDSPG010000316.1 coordinate 1,985, forward strand.
TACACGTACGATGCACATCGAGGAAGGTGACGCGATCGCCTTCGTGCAGTGGATTGCCATCGACATCGCGCACAACGCCGCGAATCTCGCCGAGCCGGCCGACACTCACGTGTCCCGGTATGAGCGGATAGGGAACACCGCTGAGGCGGCCAGCGCGCAGATGCACGTCGGTGCCGCAGACTTCGCTCAGTTCGACCTCGAGCAATGCGGAATCAGGTTCGAGCAAAGGCACTGGCTGCTCCCGCACTTCGGCAGCGTGTCCGGGTGCCGCGATCACCGCCGCGAGCACTGATCTCATTGCGGCGACGTACGGTCGAAAGCGATCACCATCATTGCGCTTCCCTGCGATCGATCGTCGTGATGTTGCGTTGCGGCGTTGGCACGACGACGAGGTCGAGGATGTTCATGTATTCGGGGAGGCCGGCGACGTAGGCGACGGTTTCCGCGATATCATCGCCAGTGAGCGGTCGAATTCCTTCGTATACTTTCTTCGCACGCTCGTCATCCCCGTGAAATCGAACAACTGAAAACTCCGTTTCAACGAGACCGGGATCGATCTGCGAGATGCGGATGCGCGAGCCGAGAGTATCGACACTCATGCCCTCGCTCAGGGCGCGAACTGCGAACTTCGTCGCCGCATAAACGTTCCCCTTCGGATACTGCGTGTGTGCGGCGGTACTTCCGATATTGATGACGTGCCCACGGTCTGCGCTGACCATGTGCGGGATCACCGCGCGAGAAACGTACAGCAGCCCCTTCACGTTCGTGTCGATCATGCGATCCCAGTCCTCCGGATCACCTTCATGCAACACTGTGAATCCCGCCGCAAGGCCTGCATTGTTCACGAGGATGTCCGGCACCCCTGCAGTCGCGACGGTCCTTTCCACCTCCGCTTCCACAGCCGCGCGATCTCGCACGTCGACAATAGCAGTGTGTACTGTGCAGCCGTGCGCGGCCGTGATTTCCCGCGCAACGTGATCGAGCCGGTCCGCGCGTCTCGCCCACAGAATGAGACCGGCACCTTCCGCGGCGAAACGACGTGCGCACGCTTCTCCGATCCCTGAACTCGCGCCCGTGATCAGTGCGAGCTTTCCCTGCAACCGCATTTCCTGTCCTCCGTTGTGAGTGGGACAGAGGGTAGCGCACGGGACGCGCGGGTGCAATCTGTATCGGCCGCGGTTGCGGCGCCCCCCTGACAATGGCATTGTCAGCGAACCAATCCATCGGGAAAAATGATCATGTCGTCATCACACTCGTCACTTCGCACAGCGCTGGTTCTTGCGGTCTTCGCCTCGGCAGCTCCCCTGACGGGCCAGTCAGCGCTACCCCGCGGTGATGCACCATACGATTCCGCATACTTCGCGTGGGAAGCAGGGGACTATCCACAGGCGCTCACACTCCTGGACCGGCTCCTTTCTGGATCCCGCAGTGAACGCACGAGGGTCCCGGCGGCGCTTCTGACGGGTGAGCTGTATCGAACGACGGAGCTCACTCGCGACGGTCGCATGGTACGCTGGAGCCCGGACGGCCGCTTCGTCGCGTATCAGTCAGGAGCGGGCGCTACCGTATTGACTCATGTCGTGCGCCTCGATCCGAGCGGCCCCAGGGAGATTGCCAGCGTCAACGGATCACGAACCGTGTTCGGCGCTGGGCGCCTTGCGTACATCGAACAGTCGGCCGGCATCGTTGTGCTCGATCTCGCGACGGGTGAGGAGCAGCGCATCGCGGCAGTGGAGCCAAGCGCACTCTATTACTCGACGGCCGGTGTGCTGCACTATGTTGCGACAGTCGATGGTACAGCACAGATCCATCGCGCAGAGGGCGGCCGCGGCACTGCGATCACCACCGGACCGGGATCGAAGGCCAACGTCACGTGGCTCGCGAACGGCGCTCTGCTGTACGCCATTGATGCGCAGTCGTTCGCGGTATTGGCCGATGGCAGCGCGCCTGCGATCGTTTCCGGTTCAAACCCGAGTGTGTCGGCGGATCGAAATGCGTATGCGTACGTAACGCGCGATGGCGCACGATACAAAATCGTTGTTGCGCGCGTTGACGGTACGACGTCTTACGAGGTACGCACGACATACGCGCTCGCAGAGCCGCGGTTGTCACCCGACGGAGGTCGGGTCGTATTCCAGGGCATGCCGCGCGAGGACTGGGAGCTGTACATCGCGGGCGCGGACGATGCTCAGCCCGCAGGGCAGGCGCAACCCGCAGGGCAGGCGCAACCCGCAGGGCAGGCGCAGGCTGCGCAAACCGGCACGCGCATCACGCACGACATTATGCACGACATTATGCCGCAGTTCATCAGCGGATCACGCATCCTCGCTCCGGGCGGTGAAGGGCGGCACCGTCGCTCATTCATCTACGACATTGCGAGCGGCGATCGCACGAGACTGTTCCACAACAACACGATCCGCACGGTCGCACCCGAATATGAATGGGCTGTGTCCCCGGATGGAACGCGCGTAATGATCGTGGCGGAGCGCGATGGCGACACGGTCTCGCCTGAACGCGGCGTGTATCTCGTGGACCTCACACACGAGGTGACTGTAGCAGAGCTTCTCTCTCGCGTTCGTGCGCAGCGCAGTGCGGAGAACGACCTGCGGGCACGGGGCCGCGCGATGTTCGCGCCGGTCAGGGCGCGGGTTGCGACGGCGGTCGCCGACGTATCGAAGGACCGTATTTTTTCCTACGCGAGCGACCTGTTCGCATTCGACTCGAAGTACATCACGCAGCCGGGCAATGCGAAGGCAATCGAATACATTGCAGACAAACTGCGGTCGTGGGGCTATGAGCCGGAACTGCAGTACTTCGATGCACGCCCGCGCAACGGTGTACCGACACGCACCGCGAACATTGTTGCAAGACTGCGCGGCACGATGGACCAGGATGCAACGTACGTCGTGAGCAGTCACTTCGATTCGGTCCTTGCCGGTGCGGGCGCCGATGATGACACGTCGGGAACGACGGCGCTGCTCGAGGTGGCTCGCGTCCTGGCGCAGCGGCCACAGTCGCGCACCATCGAGTTTGCATTCTTCACAGGCGAAGAGGCGGGTCTGCTGGGCAGTCGTGAGTATGTGAGGCGCGCGGTAGCCGACAAGAAGCAGATCATTGGAGCATTGAACAACGACATGATCGGGTTTGCGAATGATCAGCGCCTCGACAACACGATCCGCTACTCCAACCCGGGCATTCGCGACCTGCAGCACGGAGCAGCGATCGAGTTTTCGGACCTGATCACGTACGACGCGAAGTATTACAAGAGCACGGATGCGCAGGCCTATTATGACGCATACGGCGATATCGTAGGTGGCATCGGATCCTATCCTATCTTGAGCAGTCCGCACTACCACCAGTCGCACGATGTCCTGGAAACAA
>JBDSPG010000125.1:0-7006 GCA_039912685.1 Longimicrobiales bacterium
GTTGCCCTGCTCGACATACACATCGACGCCGGCAAACGACACATCTTCGCCACCGACAGATGCAGGATCGCGCTGCATGGATTCATCGGACTCCGCCGACTTGCCGCGCAGTCTGCGCACCTCGTCCAGCAGTCGGCTCACACTGTCCTGCAGTGCACGGTTCTCGTACTGCAGTCTCGCCAGCTCCCCCTCGATTTCCGACTGGCCTTGCGTGATCACGACAGGCGTGAGTGCAGGCGTGCGCAGGAATGCGCGAAACACGTCGACGTTGCCTGCCGCGCTCTGCATGCGCAACTCAACGATGCCGACACCCTCACGCACACCATAAATGCGCGCGGCATCCGATGTGACGATGAACCAGAACGCATTCGGCGCTGCATTCACCGGCGGCTTCACCCGTCGCACGAGGATGCCACCCATGGTGCGACTCTGGCCTGGCTTGAGCGAGAGCGGCAGCCGGATTCTGCTTTCGTTGTTGACTGATTCCGTCAGCACCACACCGCCTGTGCCGTTGGCGCACGAGAGTGTTCGCGTTGATTTCGCGCCACTCGACGGCGTGCGACGGTATGTGCGCGTCAACCGCGTGGCCTCGATCGGCACATCGCGGGCGTACGCCTTGCCGTTGCGGAGCCATTCCACCTCGAGGTCGGGCTTCGGCAGGATGGCCGCGCAGGTCTGCGCCAGCATGATGCCGATGACCGCAGCAATCACCGGCGCTCCTGCACTGCCACAAGCCGGTCACGCGCATTGCTGACGAGCCGCGAGTCCTTTGCATTCTCGATCACGTACTCGAGGTCCTTCCTGATACCACGCTCGCCACAACCCGCACTGATACACGCCTCGGCGTGCTTGAACCGAATGCGCGCGGCTGCATCGGCGTCCATCACCCTGCCCACGACACTCGCCGTGCGATCCATGGCTACTGCGATCAGCGACCTCGCCGAGTCCGCCGTGGCGCCCGCCGTACCCGCAAGTTTGCGTGAGAAGCCGGCATCATAGGATGCAAAAGCGAGGAGTGTATCCCACTCGATGCGGCGGGGATGACGTCGCGGCAGCTCGGGTGGCTGCAGCAGACGTACAACCGAGTCCATCGCACCAATGACGTATGCACCGCCCGCGAGCTCGAGTCGTCCGAGCAGCTGCTGCTCCGCGAGCGCACGTTTGCGCGCCGGTTCGCCGCGGAAATACCAGTTACCCAACGCCGCGAGCGCGAGAACGACCGCGAGTGCGAGTGCCGACACCGCAATCCTGCTCTTGTGGGCCGAGACGAATGCGCCCGTCTGAAGTCTGCGGTATTCTCCGTACACCCAGTCCAGAACTGCGTTCTGCCCAATCGGGCGGATGCGACCGGGCTCCGTGCCCTTCGACGAGATCGCGAAGTACCGGCGATTGATGAATGTCGTTTCCAGCAGGTCGATAACTTCAGGTGATGCTGCGCGAGTCACTGCAGCTTTCGGGTCCGCGATCGCACGTGCGCGCTCTTCCGCACCCATCTGGTCGATCTTGCTGACGCAGAATGCGACGGCAGTCGTGACCGGACGACCGCCGTTGCGTTCCCGCACAGTGCCGATGTGCCGCGCAATCTCAGCTAGGCGCGGCGGTGTGGGTGCCGCACCGTCAAACAGCCAGATGATACCGGCGGCTCGAAGCATGTCGTCGATCAGGACGCCGGCCGTGTTGCGCGCGCGCACCGCGTCATCCGCGAACTCACCGGCAGGATCGCGGAACGCGAGTGGCAGCGACGCAGAGGGGTTGTGGTTCTGCCAGCGCCGTGCCGTAACACGGACCGCGGGGCTCGCCGCGTCGGGCGGTGTTGCGTTGCGCCTGCCGGCCGCCAGGTCGGAGCGAGCATTGCGAAGGTAGTCGCTGCTGTACCCGTCACCGACATCGCCCGGACTGATCGCCCATGAGACGCCCGCGTCCGTCACATCCTCATCGACGTGCCACATCGCGCCGAGGAAACCGCTTTTGCCTGATCCCTTCGCGCCCCACAGCACGACCGCTGCATCCGGACGAACAGTGCTCACTGAACACCTCGCTCGACAACGCCGGTGATCATCTGGATGATGCGGCGCTGCAGGCCGCCAGTGCCCAGTGCATCGCGCAGCCGCTGCCGCGATGCATCTGTAATGCGCGTATCGGGCGATTCGATGGCAATCGCAAGCTGCTCGAACGTCGCTTCGTCCTCCGCCGCGCGGCACAACGCGACCGCGCGATCCAGGCGACGCAGGCGCATCGCCACCCAACCGTCGATATGCGCAGACTGCTCCAGCTCCTCGAACGCTTCCGCATCCGTGATTGCCGCGAGCAGGTCCAGCGTCAGCTCGAGGACTGCCGCATGATCCGATGACGCCTTCCGCTTCGCGATCGCGTCGGACAGCGCCGCCTTGAGCGGCGCGAATGCCTGATGGGACCGCGTCAGCACCATGTATCCGTTGCGCGCAGCGAGCACGGCCATGGCGAGACGAGCGATCGCATCATCGGAATCACCCAGGTCGCGAACGGCCTGGAGCAGGTCCCGTGTCGACGCAGCCTGTTCAGCGTTCCGGCCGAGCAGGGGTAGCAATACTTCCCCGCCCTTTACACCCAGCAGCGTCTCCGCGCCGAGACCATTTTCCTCCAGCGACCGCTGCACTCGCGCACGCATCTGAGGATCGAGCTTCTCCAGCAGAACTTTCGCCGCGGCCATGCGCCGTTCGCGCGCAGCCGAACTGATCGCGCCACCGTCCTGGTTGTCAGCGGACGAGCGCGCAATCAGTGCGACAGCGAGTGCACCCTGCGCTTCCGGCTGCAGGCGTTCGGCGCGCGTCGCCGCGAGATCCGCTGCCTGCGCCGGCGAGAGACCATCGAGCTGACCGTCGGAGAACAGCATGGGCAGCGCGTCCCGCATGCGTGTCGAGCTTTGCAGCAGCACGTCCGCGGCGTCCTGCAGATACCGGATCTCGCCGGTGTCACCACGTTCCGGCGTCGCCTTCTCGAGGGACGTTTCCACCGTTTCACGGCACAGCAGTGCAAGCTTTGATGTCGCGGCGGGTTCGGTGACGGCTGGCGCGAGTGCAGTCGTGGCAACGACGACCTGGCGCGCCGCAGCCATGTCACGCGTATTGCGTGATGCCGTTGCGAGCGCGCGAACGAAACCGGCGGTGGCCCCTTCCGTAAGATCCGCAGGCACATTCGCGAGCGCAGTGCGTGGGTCGACACCGACCAGCAGCAGAAGCACATTGGCATTGCCGGCCCGCCCAAGTGCTCCCATGAGGTGCGCACTCAGCGCACTTCCAGGCATACGGCTCATCGATACCAGCCTGCGCGCCGCTGCGTCGTTCAACCCCGCAGCTGACTTTGCATCGATGCGTCCGACAACGCCGAGCAGCTGAAGCGCGAGTGGCTCGCCGTCACTGCCGGCATCGATGCTCGACATCACGGCCGACTTCACATGATCGGGTGTTGCACGACCGAATACCGCAAGCAGCTTGGCCTCCGCATCCTCGCGGGACCCCGTCGCGGCGAGCCGGAATGCGCTCGTGAGATCCTCTGCATTGAGCGCATCGGCAAACGCAACCAGGCCCGTTAGCCGTGTGGCCTCCGCGCGCAGGTTGTCGGTCGGTTCACCGCTTCGGTCGTAGATGTCGTGCGCAGTCGACAGCGCATCAGGATGGTCGATGCCATCAATGACTTTGGATGCGAGCCCGACAGGCACATCGAGTGCGACATTCGGCAGCACATGCTGCCACGGACCTCCCTGCAGGTTCGCGTGCATCTCGTCGGTCTGCGTGATGCGCGGCGGATGTGTCGGCGCACGGAACGCGCGGGTCTGGAATGTGAGCTCCGTGCGCAGACGCGGCGGCAATAGCAGCGTGAACAACTCGATTTTGCGACGGCGGTCTCCCCGGTCGACGGACAGGACACGATCACCGAGCAGAACGGCCGGCGCGAGGTTCATGAGCGCCTCACGCGCGCTCTCGAGCTCCTTCATGCGCGTTATATCCTGTGCGGCGGCACGGTCCACGATGTCGACGGGAGGCAGGGTGGTCAGTACGTCGTATACATCGTCCGATGACGGCATCATCGCAAACGCATTGTTGCGCGCGCGCGCGAACTCGGAATCATTCAGCCACACGATGTCGGTCATGAATGCGCCGCCGCGGTTTTCATCCTTCCAGTTGTACGTCGTATACCGAATGAGAAGGTGGCCGCCTTCCGGCGGACGCAGGTACGCGAACTCCTCGCCGATACTCGCATCGTGCGGAACGTTGCCGAGCAGAAGTCTTTCTGCGAGAGAGCGCGCGGCATTGAGATCGATGTTGTCGGTCTTCGCGACGACGTCGTAATCACCAGTCGACGTCAGCTTCGCGTAGATCACACGGACGGCCTGTGCGGGTTGAGCCATGTCAGCTTACCAGTCCGACGGAGCGTGGCTCGACAATCCACTGGAACGGCTCGATCAGACCCCACGGCTGCGGCACCAGACGCAGCGTGCCGTCCTCATTCTGTTCGCTCAGCGCGTTCCCGAACGCCGAACACGAGAACACCTTGTAATTCGTAAAGCTCCGCTGAATCAGGCCGTACGCACTGCCCAGGCGTTCCTTCAGCAGTTGCGCGGGCTGTTCACGCGCGCTCGACTCCAGGTCCATTTTTGTCAGGCATACCGCGGTCGGAATCGTGAGTCGGTTGATATGGTTGAGCACTTTCGTGCCATGCTCCTGATCGCGCAGCGATCGCACCATCTCGCCAATGTTGTCCGCGAACATATCCCAGTAACGGGTGCTCGCATCCTTGTGCATTGCATCGACGAGGAGCACCAGGCCTCGCGCGTTCGCAGCAAGTGAGAGTACGCGCTTCGACGTCTCAGATCGCACCCCGGGCCGGAACACCTCGCCGCTCGGATCCATGAGCACCAGGTCGAACTCCCGCGGTTTGCGACGCAGGAACCCGCCACTCGGCGGACACTGGAGCTTGAACCAGAACGGATCCTCGGTGACCTGTGTCGGTTGTAGCGGATTACCCGTCTGGATCTGCGCGATGAGGTCGGCTGCGTAGTCGGATGCACGAGTGTCCGCCGGCGCGACACGCCAGCGCTGCGCTTCATCCGCATTGTCGGGTTTCAGCAGGAGGCACCCGAGAAATGTCGATTTGCCGGACTCGCGCGGGCCCCAGAGCAGGATCGGGCTCGCCGATGGAGCGGCGCGTGAGGAATCCATGCTTCGTTCGTACGTTTCGGGATTCAGGATGGACCACCTGGGCAGGCTGGTGAGCCGCGTGCCGACAATATGCCGACAGGGCCGTCCGCGCGGAAAGGCCAGCCCTGTCGGAATATACGGCTCGTGATCGAGGTGGGTTTCAGGCATGGCGAAACGGGCCAGGGACGGTCATAATGCGGACTGTCGGAGAGCCATGGAACATGGACTGAACGATACTTGTCGATCGAGGAGCACTCGCGTGAACCGTACATTCATCCCCCTGTCGGTCCTGCTGGCCGCATGCGGCGGAGCCGCCGTGAGCACCGTGACGCCGGCCCCGTCGTCGCAAATAAAAATCCCGGGCGTAGTCTGGCCGGACGAAGGCGTGCGCAAATGGGCGCCCCGTCCGACCGAAACCGCGATTACCGCGAATGACCTGCGCACGCGACTGTATCAGATCTCGGATGATTCGATGATGGGCAGGCGGATCGGCGAAGAGGGGAATTTCAAAGCGACGTCATACATCGCGCGGGAGTTCGAGCGCCTGGGCTTGAAGCCCGGTGGCGACAATGGCACGTACTTCCAGCAGATGGCGTACGGTCCGCGCGGGTATGACAGCACGAAGGCGACGATGATTGTCGCGGGTGCAGCGCTCGAGAAGAAACGCGAATGGATGCCGCTCGCGCCGAACCCGGCGACGGGCATTGCGGGTGCGGCAATGTTGCAGAATGTGCCGACGGTGTTCGCCGGCCGCTGGGGCGATACGACGACTGTGCTCGACGCGGCGGCGCTCCGCGGCAGGGTTGCGGTGTTCAGTGCGCCAGTTGTGCCGCCAGCGCCGGCGGGCGGCCGCGCAGGCGGTGCGGGTGCAGGCGGATTCGCAAGTGTTCGGGATAACCGGGCGCGCGACGCCGGAGCCGTCGGCGTGATCGTCGCCAGTATGGACGGCCTTCTTCCGACGGCAGGGCCTGCCGCGTTCAACATGACCGCCGGTATGCATCCCGTGCTTACCACCGGCCTTGTTGCCGCATCGGTCACGAGTGCAGCAGCCGCAAAGATCATGGGGCGGCCGCTCGCGGACGCGACGATCGGCATGCCGGGTCAGCCGGTGTCGGCAACGTGGACGTATGAGATGCGTCTGCCGCAGTTCCCCGCACGCAACGTGATTGCGATCCTGCACGGGTCGGATCCCGCGCGCGCTGGTGAGTATGTGCTCGTCGGCGCACACAACGACCATGTCGGAACGAATGCGCGCGGCGAGGATCACGATTCACTGCGCGCTTACAACCGCGTCATGCGACCGCAGGGTGCCAATGACCCGCGGGGCACGCCGACATCGGATCAACGTCGCAAGATCGATTCGCTGATCGCATATGCACGCTCGATTCGTGCACCGCGCCGCGACTCCATTATGAACGGCGCGGATGACGACGGCTCCGGTACGGTTGTGCTGCTCGAGATTGCGGAGCAGTTCGCGAAGGAGCGGCCGGCGCGCTCGATCATCTTCGTCTCGCATCAGGGCGAGGAGGCCGGTCTGCTCGGTTCCGCATGGTTCGTGTCGCATCCGACGGTGCCGATCAAGCAGATCGTTTCCGCGATCAACATGGACATGCTCGGCAAGGGTCGCGTTACTGACGTGCAGTTCGGCGGACCGAACTCCGTGCAGTCGCTCGGTTCGCGCCGCATTTCGCCGGAATTCGGAGACATCATCGACAGCGTCAATGCCATCAGCCCACGCCCGATGGCGATCGACCGCAGCTGGGACACACCGGCAAACAAGCTGAACCGATTCTGCCGCAGCGACCAGGTCAATTATGTGAATGCCGACA
>JBDSPG010000360.1:0-8132 GCA_039912685.1 Longimicrobiales bacterium
CCTGCGCGTGCACGGCAGTGGTCGCGGCGCCGGATACGCCGAGCGTACCGAGCGCCGTGATAACGACTGTGAAACCCGACCGGACCCTGCACCTCACAACTGCCTCCTGCGCCGCAGCGCGATTACCGAATCAGACGACGACAATACCATCCGATCCTGTACGAATATCGCCAATGATCCAACCGCCAAGGCCGTCTTTCTGCAACGCTGCGGAAACGTGCGCGGCCTCTGCAGCCGGAACGATGAGGATCATTCCAACGCCGAGGTTGAATGTCCGCAGCATTTCATCATCCGACACACCACCGTGCTTCTGCACCGCAGCGAATTCCGGCGGCAGGGTCCAGCGGTCACGATCGACGTGCGCGGACAAACCGTCGGGGATCACGCGCGTCAGATTTTCGGGAATGCCCCCGCCGGTGATGTGCGCCATGGCGTGAATCTGTCCGGCATCAATCAACGGACGCAGCGCAGTGCCATAGCTGCGGTGTGTACGTAGCAGCACGGCGCCAACGGTCTCGGTCATGTCAGGGAACATGTCGTCGACTGAAAGCTTCATGCGGTCGAACAACAGGCGTCGCAGCAGCGAATAGCCGTTCGTATGAAAGCCGTTTGCAGCGACACCGACGAGAACGTCCGACGCCTCCACGCGATGCGAGCCCGGTCGCGCATCCAGATCCACAACACCGACAATAAACCCCGCGAGATCATAGTCACCGGGCTGGTAGAAGTCCGGCAGTTCCGCGGTCTCGCCTCCGATAAGAGCGCAACCGTTGTCGATACAACCCTGCGCGAGGCCTCCGACAATCTGATCGACCGTTCCCGCTTCCAGCTGGCCCATGCCGATGTAATCCAGGAAGAACAGCGGCTTCGCGCCTTCCACGAGAATGTCGTTGACACAATGATTGACGAGATCGGTGCCGACGGTATCGTGCCGGCGGGCGAGCATTGCGACCTTGAGCTTCGTGCCGACGCCATCGGCGCTCGAAACCAATCCGCCATTTGCGAAGCCCGACGGAATGCGGAAGATGCCGCCGAACCCGCCAGGTCCGCCTACGACACCCCGCGTCGCAGTCGAAGCGACCAGCTCACCAATCCGCAGCTTCGCAATCGCCGCTACGTCGCGGTCGACGCCGGCATCCCGGTAGCTCAGACCTGCCGACGGGTCAGACATTTGTCGGAACGAACACTCCGTCCTCGAACCCGGTGTAATCACGGAACAGGCGTACGCGCTGCTGCACTTCGTCATGCCGCAGGTCGATGAAACGCTCGAGACCGAAGCGCTCCACCGCAAACGAACCCATCGCGGATCCGTAGATCATCGCGCGACGGAGGTGCGCGTCGTCGAGCGTGCCGCCCCGCGCGAGGTATCCGACGAATCCACCCGCAAAGGCATCGCCAGCTCCCGTCGGGTCACAGATGTCCTCGAGCGGGAAGCCGGGCGCGAAAAAGCTGAAATCGCGCGCGAACAGAATTGCGCCGTGTTCGCCTTTCTTGATCACCACCATCGAAGGTCCCTTCGACTGGATCCAGCGTGCGGCCTTGAGAATGTTATGCTCACCCGAAAGCTGGCGTGCCTCACCGTCGTTCACCATCAGCAGGTCTACGTGCGACAACAGCTCCATGAGCGCGGCATTCTTGCCTTCGATCCAGAAATTCATGGTGTCGCATGCAACGAGCTTCGGTCGCTCGACCTGCTGTAATACCTCGAGCTGCAGTTCCGGATCGATGTTGCCGAGGAACAGCCACTCAGCGGTGCGGAATGATGGAGGTATCACGGGCTTGAATGCAGCAAACACCCCGAGTCGCGTCTCGAGCGTCTCGCGACTGTTCAGGTCGAAGCTGTAGACGCCAGACCAGCGAAAGCTCTCGCCGTCCGCCTTCGTGAGTCCAGCCATATCGACGCCGCGCGCACGCAGGAATTCCAGTTCCTGCATGGGATAGTCATCACCCACGACGCCGACGAGCTGGACAGGAGTGAACAGCGATGCCGCCGCGCTGAAGAAAGTGGCAGAGCCGCCAACTGCATCCTGCACCTTGCCGAACGGCGTTTCAATCGAATCCAGGGCAACACTGCCAACAACGAGCAGACTCATTCACTATCCTCACGGTTCATTTGATCGGGTGCATTCAGACCGAGCAGCAGCAGTCCATTGCGCAGGACAATCTGCGTCGCGCGGGCAAGCGCCAGTCGGGCGTTACGGAGCGCGGGATCCGGCGCCAGCACCGCGAGCGCAGGATTGCGTGACGGGTTTCCGGCGTGGTACCACGAGTTGACCTCAGCCGCAGTTGTTTCGAGATATTCACAGATCATATGCGGCGCGCGCGCCTTCGCTGCGCGCTCGACCACTGCAGGGAACGTGCTGATCTGCTTGATGAGATCCTGCTCGCGCGCATCCGTGAGCAGTGCGAGCTCCTCACTCGTTGCTTGCACGGACGCCGGCTCGACGCCCGCTTTGCGCAGAATGCTCATGATGCGGGCATGCGCGTATTGCACCTTGTACACCGGGTTCTTGTCCGACTGATCAAGCGCGAGATCGAGATCAAACAGCATCTGCGTATCGCCGCGCCGCATCAGGAAGAAGTAGCGAGCTACGTCACGACCGGTTTCATCAATCAGCTCGCGAAGCGTTACGAAGTCGCCGGAGCGCTTGCTGAACTTTGCTTCCTTACCGCCGCGCATGATCCTGACCATCTGGACGATCTCGACGTCGAGAAAATCAGAATGTCCGAGTGCACGGAGCGCGGCCTGCATTCTCGGCACATACCCATGGTGATCCGCACCCCAGATATTGATGCCGTGGTCGAAACGGCGAAGCTTGTCGCGATGGTACGCGATGTCCGGCAAGAAGTACGTGAACGCACCGTCTTTCTTGACGAGCACACGATCTTTGTCATCACCGAACGCGGAGCTGCGGAGCCACGTCGCGCCGTCCGCGTCATATGTCAGCCCTGCCGTATTCAGCTCGCTCAACGTTTCGGCAAGACGATCCTCCGCATACAACGTGGTCTCGAGAAAATAACTGTCGAAGATGACCCCGAATTCTCGAAGGTCCTGATCCTGCTCATTGCGGAGTGCATTCACGGCATGGTCCCGCAGTGCGCGGATGCGCTCCTCGCGCGGCAGTGTCAGCAGCTCCTCGCGCGTGGACGCAACGTCCTGCGCCATCTCCACCAGATACTCGCCGTGGTAACCACCGTCCGGAATTTCCACCGCTGCGCCGCTGATTGCATGAATCCGCGCCTCAAGCGACTCGGCGAGACGGTCGATCTGCACACCGGCATCGTTGACGTAGAATTCGCGTTCGACCGTATTGCCCGACCACTCGAGCAGAGATGCAATGCCATCACCGAGGGCAGCGCCGCGGCCGTGTGCAACGTGCAGCGGACCGGTGGGGTTGGCGGAGACAAACTCGACCTGATAACGCAGGCCAGTCACCTGTGCGCGGCCGAATCCAGCATCCGCGGCAATGATGCTAGCGACGTGCGCGTGCACCTGCGCAGAAGTGAAGCGGAAGTTGATAAACCCCGGCCCCGCGATCTCAGGTTTCTGCACACCGGCTGCCGCGAGATCGATTTTCGCGATGATCAGCTCCGCCACCTGCCTTGGCGCCGTGCCAAGCTGTTTGCCGAGCGCGAGCGCGAGATTTGTTGCGAGGTCGCCATGATCCGGATTGCGGGGTCGCTCGAGATGGACTTCTGCCGGCGAGCCAGTGAGCTCAGTGGCAATGTTCTGGAGCTGTCGCGAGAGTGCCGCCTCGGACATCAGTCCTTGCTCGGCTTCGGCTTGCCAGCGCTGTCGCCGCTGGAAGTCGAACCTCCCGAAGACGCCCGCGGTGAGCTCGACGCCGATGGGGCGGCACTGCTCGATGGTGCACCGGAGCTGCTGGAGGGCCCGGAATCAGCTTTCCCGCCCTTCCCTGCGGTCTCGGTCTTCACGGCGGCGGGTGCGTCCGCGGCACCGGCCGAACCGGCGCTATCAGACTCTGCCGCCTTCTTATAGGCGTCGCCGCGGTAGTCGGTGATGTAGAACCCTGAGCCCTTGAAAACAAGGCCCGCACCAGCGGACATGAGCCGTTCCGCTGCGGCACCGCAGGCGGGGCATACTTCCACGGGAGGGTCGGACATTTTTTGAAACTGCTCGAAGTTGTGGCCCTCGGCGCAGCGATATTCGTATGTAGGCATTCTGAGATCCCGAAAAAGCAGCCGAATGCCTTGATGTTAAGCGATTTTGGGCTAATTCGCCACTGCGCGGAAGGTGCCCCATACGCCTCTTAACACGCTACTGATCTCGCCCAGCGTGGCCCCGGCTTTCACGGCATCCACGATGACGGGCATGAGGTTGTCATTTGTCGCCGCTGTGGTGCGCACGACATCGAGGGCATGACCGGCACGAGCGCCATCGCGCGCCGCACGAAATTCCTGCAGCCGAGCCTTCTGGGCGGCCTCCAACTCAGCGAACCTGGCCTGCTGCAGGGGCTGCGCAGGGTCGTCCGAGGTATGCAGGTTGACGCCGACGACCTCTTTCTCGCCGCGTTCCACCCGCAACTGGTGCTCGTACGCGACCTTTTCGATTTCCTGCTGAAAGAACTGGATGGATCGCGCCGCGCCGCCAAGCTCCTCCACGCGAGCCAGGTACTCGCGGGCCGTGTTCTCAAGGGAGTCGGTAAGGGCCTCGACGTAGTAGCTGCCGGCGAGCGGGTCTACCGTGCTGGTAACACCGGACTCGGCAGCAAGCACCTGCTGCGTCCGCAGCGCCAGCCGGGCGGACTCTTCGGTAGGTAGCGCGAGTGCTTCATCGAAGCCGTTCGTGTGAAGTGACTGCGTGCCACCCAGCACTGCGGCGAGCGCCTGCACGGTTACGCGCACGACGTTGTTGAGCGGCTGCTGCGCAGTGAGCGTGACACCGCCCGTCTGCGTGTGGAAGCGGAGACGGCATGCGTCATCAGAAGCGTTGAACTGTTCGCGCATGATGCGCGCCCAGAGGCGCCGCGCCGCGCGGAACTTTGCGACTTCCTCGAAGAGGTCGTTGTGGCTCGCAAAGAAAAACGACAGGCGTGGGGCAAAGGTCTCGAGCGGAATGCCGCTGGCCATGGCACGGCGCACGTACTCGATCGCATCCGCAAATGTGAATGCGATTTCCTGCGCTGCCGTCGATCCCGCCTCGCGAATATGATAGCCACTGATCGAGATCGGATTCCAACGTGGTACTTCAGCAGCGCAGAACGAGAATGTATCCGTAATTAGACGCAGACTCGGTTCGACCGGAAAGATGTACGTGCCCCGCGCAATGTATTCCTTGAGGATGTCATTCTGGATCGTGCCGGACAGGCGGTCTCGCGGAATCCCCCGCTCGTCGGCGAGCGCAACATAGAATGCCAATAGGATCGACGCCGTGGCATTGATCGTCATGGAAACGGAGACGCGCTCGAGCGGAATCTCGTCGAACAGCGCGCGCATGTCGTCGAGCGTTGTGATAGCGACACCAACGCGTCCGACTTCGCCCCGAGCCATATCGTGATCGGCGTCGTATCCCATCTGTGTAGGCAGGTCGAATGCGACGCTCAGGCCGGTCTGTCCGTGATCGAGCAGATAGCGATAGCGGAGATTGGTTTCCTGAGCGGTTCCAAAGCCGGCATACTGGCGCATGGTCCACAGACGGCCGCGGTACATGCTAGGATAGATGCCTCGCGTGAACGGGAATTCACCCGGGAATCCGATGTGATCGCTGTATGATTCATCGATGTTCGCGGGACCGTACACCGGCTCGATCGGCTGCGCGTCCGTCGTGCTGAACTCGGCGCGTTCCGGCTGTTTCGCTATGGCCGGTGCATGCGTTTCCGCGCGCCAGCGCTCGAGCTCATCCATCTGCCGGCTCCGTCCCAGCCGCAAACTCAATGAGGACGGCCCCCTTCTCGACCGCCTGCCCCTCGGCGGCCACAATGCGGGAAACGACTCCCGCCACGTCGGCCTTGAGCTCGTTCTCCATTTTCATTGCTTCCATGATCAGCACACCCTGACCGGCGCGCACGGAGTCGCCAACGGCAACTTCAACGCGGACGACGAGGCCTGGCATTGGCGCCTTCACAGGGCGCGGGCCGATCACGCCGGCGGACGTGCGCGTGATCGCACGGATTGCACGCGTGCGCTCGTCCACGACCTCCGCGGTGAGTTTCATGCCGCCGATCTGCAGGTCCCACAACCCGGCGCCGGCAGCACGGCCGAGGACGGCGTGCGAAGCGCCGTCCGCGATCATGTGATGCAGCGTGCCGGACGACTGCGTCAGCATCTCCGCATGGGACACGGGCGTGCCGTCGATGGTGATGCCGGTGCCCGCAAGGTCGACCACCATGGTGTGCTCGCCGATTGTTACGTGATAGAGCATACGAGCTCCACGACTGTCTCCACGTGCGTGGCCTGTGGGAAAAGATCGAAACAGCGCACTGATGCGATGTGATAGGCGTCGCGCAGGCGCGCGAGATCGCGCGCCAGCGTGGCCGGATCGCAGCTGATGTAAATCATCCGGCGCGGCGGCGCCTGCAAGATTGCATGGATAACCTGCTGATCCACACCGCTGCGCGGCGGGTTCATGATGAGCAGGTCCGTCGGAAGCACAGACGGCAGCGCACTCTCCACTGTTCCTTCGATCACCATCACGCCGGCTCGCTGCGCCTCCGCGACCGCGTGCGGATCGAGCTCGATGCCCGTGACGGTTGCGCCCTGCTCAGCGAGCCTGCGCGCGTGCAAACCCGTGCCGCAATACGCATCGACAACCGACAGACCAGGCACCGCGGCCGAAACCTGCAGAACGTGCTCGTCGAGGAGCTGCGCCGCACCGCGGTTGACCTGAAGGAACAGCGCACCGCCGACGCGCAGCTGCGCATCGCCCCATTGCTCGACGAGATAGGCATCGCCGCCTATTAGCACTGCAGGTTCATCGAGGCGAGGGCGGTGCCAGATCGACAGGAGCTGCGGCACGAGCTGCAACAGCACGTCAGGCTGACCGCCCCCGTAACCGCCCTCGATCAGAAGGCTCGCATCACCGCCCCGCGTTACGCGCAGCGTGAGACGCAGCTCCGTTCCTGAGGGAAGTCGCGCTGCGTCGGCACCCCACGCCTTTCGGATCGCGCCCCATACGGCCCCAAGCGAGGGCTCCGGAAGCATGCACGTTTCCGTGATATCGACCACGCGATCTGCGCGGCCCAGCTCGTGGAAGCCCGCGACAACCTGCTTGCCGGCCTGCCTTCGCAGCGTGAACGAGACGCGATTGCGATAGCGGAATTCGTATGGCGACGCGACAACCTCCGGCGTTTCGATCTCGAAGCCACCAATACGGCGCATGGCCTCGCGCACGATCTCACTCTTCGTCCTAAGCTGCGCGTCATACTGCAGGTGCTCGATGGTGCAACCGCCGCAATGCACGTAATGCGGACATGGCGGCACCCGACGCTCGGGCCCGCCCTCGAATAGCTCTACGAGTTGGGCATGCGACCAGCGCTTCTTCGACGGCGCAATCCGCACAAGCGCATCATCGCCGGGCGCTGTCCGCTGCACGAACAGGACACGGCCGTCGCGCGCGCGGGCGACGCCTGCCCCGCCCGCGGCGATACTCAGCACGCGCACTCGCTCATCTCTGCTCATGCTGAGGCGGTCTTCGCAAGCAGGCGGCGAATTTCTTCGATGAGAACATGCTCGTCGACAATGGGCTTGGTGATGTACGCATTGAAGCCCATGGCGAGGAAGCGGTCGCGATCACCGTGCATCGCGTGCGCAGTCAGTGCGATGACTGGCAGACGACGACACTCACTGCGGGCGCGCAGAACACGGAGCACCTCCATGCCATCCATGACCGGCAGGGAGATGTCGAGCAGTACCAGGTCCGGAAGCGCTGCAGCGATTCCGTCAAGCGCATCCATGCCGGACTCGTATTCATCGATCTCGAACATGTCCTCGAGAATGGCGCGAACCAGCAGCCGGTTGTCGGGATTGTCCTCTACGAGTGCGATGCGCTGCGTCATGGGAGCGTCGCGAGCACGTCGTGCAACGCCGCGGCAACCGCGTCGTATTCCTCGTGCAGTGCAGTCACGAGCGGCCCAACGATCGCAGCATCGACGGCGCTATTGTCATGAACCATC
>JBDSPG010000407.1:0-14676 GCA_039912685.1 Longimicrobiales bacterium
TACTTCCGGACCGCAATTTCCGCGTTCTACTCGAGAATGGTCACACCGTACTGGCGTACGCAGCAGGCAAGATGTCGAAGTTCAAGATCCGTGTACTGGTGGGCGACCGGGTCACCCTCGAGATGTCCCCGTACGACCTGTCCCGCGGCCGAATCACCTATCGCCACAAGGCCGGCGGCGGTCCCCCGGAATAACGCCGGCCAGTCGCACATCTCGCCCTATCCGCCGCTCCTCGCGGCCGCTTGCATCATCCGACCATGCTCCCGGAACCGGCCCATACACTGCTTCCCCCTGCCCCTCCCGGAATCGTTCGATGACCATGTAGAGCCGGCCAGTCTCGGTCATAATGCTCCCATACGGAAAAAACGGAAGTCTCACACGAAGTGCACGAAGAAACACGAAGAAACGGATGTAACAAACTACAAAATCTGTTGATCCGTCCTTCGTGCTTCTTCGTTGCCTTCGTGTGAGAAATTCCGTTGTTTGGTGGTTGTTCGTTATTTAACCAGCAGCGCTTCGATCTTCGCCAGCAACCGCGTGAATTCGACAGGCTTTGTATCGTAGTCATCGCAGCCCGCTTCCATCGCTTTGTCTTTGTCGCCGGCCATGGCATGCGCCGTAAGCGCGATGACTGGAATGTGCTTGAGCGCTGGATCATCCTTGATTTCGCGCGTTGCTGTCCAGCCGTCTTTCACAGGCAGGCTCATGTCCATCAGGATGAGATCCGGCTTCTCGCTCGCAGCGCGCTCCACGCCTTCCACACCGTCGAGTGCGATTGCGACGGTATAGCCCTTCCGCTCCAGACGGCGCGAAAGCATGTCGCGATTCATTTCGTTGTCTTCCACCAGCAGAATCTTCGGCATCAAAAATATCCCCGTATCGTGTTGATCAGGCCCCGCCCGCGGGCGCGGGTTTGTGGTTGTTCTGCATCGCTCGACGCAACTCGTTCATAAGCTCGCTCGAGGATTGTTCGCCCTTGTGAAGCACGCGAGCGACTGCTCCGTGCAGCCGCTGGCGATCCGACTCCGTCAACGTCTTGGCGGTAAGTACAATGATCGGCGGCAGGTCCGTCAGCTCGCGGCGCTGCAGCTCGTCCACAAATGTGAAACCATCCATCTCCGGCATCATCAGATCGAGCAGCACGGCGGCCGGCTTCTGCCTCTCCATGATGTCGAGCGCAATGCGTCCGTTCTCCGCTTCCACTGTTTTCCAACCATCCTTCTCCAGGATCCGGCGCAGCATCTCGCGCACATCGGCATCGTCATCGACAATGAGGATCGGTCCGCTGTGCATGTCGGCCTGGACGCGGCGCAGAGCATCCGAAAGCCGCTCTCGGTCGACCGGCTTCGTCAGATAGTCTGCGGCGCCGAGTGCGAAGCCGAGGTTGCGATCGTCAATGACGGTGACAACGAGGACTGGAATATCGGCCGTCGCGGCGTCGGCCTTCAAGCGAGTCAGCACTCCCCAGCCGTCGAGTCCAGCCATCAGTACATCGAGTGTTATGACATCAGGGCGCTCCTCGAGCGCCATTCGTAGGCCTTCTTCGCCTGATGTCGCCAGCAGCACGCGGTACCCTTCCTTGGACAGCATGCGCGTCAGCATCTCGCGCGCAACACCATCATCATCGATGACGAGCACGGTGCCGGTCGTTCCGGGCATCGGCATGGGCAGCTCGGACGGCGACTGCGTCATTGCCGCGCTATACGAGTCCGCGTCCGTCGGCAGCGTCACTGTGAACGCCGTGCCGCGACCGGGCTCGCTCGCCAGGTCAATACGACCGTTCATCATCTCGCAAAACTTCTGCGTGATTGAGAGCCCGAGTCCCGTGCCGCCGTACTTCTTGCTCGTCGATGCATCCGCCTGCGTGAACGGCTCGAACACTTTGGCGGTCTGCTCGGGCGTCATGCCGATGCCTGTGTCGGACACTCGGAAAACCACGTTCTCGCCAGTCGATGACGCGGCCAGCGTGATCCTGCCGTTCTCCGTGAATTTCGATGCATTCGAGAGCAGATTGAACAGGATCTGCCGCACCTTCACCTGATCCAGACGCACGGTGCCGAGGTCCGGCGCCAGTTCCAGCTCCAGTGTGTTGCCATTCTTCGAGATTAGAGGCGCAATCGTCGCTGCGACTTCGTCGATCATCGGCTTCACCTCGAATGTCTCGAAGTATAGCTCCATACGCCCCGACTCGATCTTCGACAGGTCGAGGATATCGTTGATCAGGCCCAGCAGATGCCGGCCGGATCCATGAATCTTGCGCAGGTCCGGAATGTAATCTTCGTGGCCAGCGTCTTCCGCTTCCTCCATCAGCATTTCGCTGTAGCCGATGACGGCATTGAGCGGCGTGCGGAGCTCATGGCTCATGTTGGCAAGGAATTGACTCTTCGTTCGGCTCGCGACTTCTGCTGCGAGCTTCGCATCCTCGAGCTCACTCGTGCGCATCGCGACCTGAGTCTCAAGGTGCCCTGAGAGCTCCTTGAAGCCCTTGCTTGTACGCGCAAAGTCGTACGCGAGATGCATGGATGGCGCAATGGCGACACCCAGCCACGCGATCCAGAACAGGCGGCCGGCATTATCAATTGTCGGCAGCATCCCGATTTCCATGAGACCGACGTATGCGAGAATCAAAAGCGTGAAAAGGAACCCGATCCCGATCGTACGCGCGCCATCCTGCTTGCGCCACAACGCCATGCCCAGGACTCGCGCGCATTCCACGCCAAAAGCAACGAGCGCGAGTCCCCGCAACGACACGAAGAATGCTGGCACGGGCACGATCGTCGTAACCATGCAATACGCGGCAAGCGCGATAAACAACAGATAGTGGCGTGGTATCCGCTCGTAAAAACTCGTATACAGGAATGTCAGCAGCGCCAGCAGCGCCAGACTGAATGCGACGGAGCCCGTGGCGAGCAGCATTCCGGCGAGCCGCAGGGACTCCGTTCCGGCCGCGAGGTATGTCATGAGCGGAAGCAATGCAAACTGTCCGGCGAAGGCGGCGTAGTGCAGGTTGCTTATCGGATGTCGCAGTAGCAGGTAGAGTACGAAGTGCAGCAGGCCGACGGCGATGAACAGACCGAAGACGCCGAGCAGGAGACCGCCGTCGAAGCGGCGCCGCTCCGCGGTGCGCGCGATGGCTTCGTCTGACCGGACGACGGCGCTGAACAATCCTCGTGCGTGGGAAGTCACAGCATAATCGACGACGGAGCCGATATGAATTCGTACAGCTAGCACGGATGCGGAACTGTCGAAAAGGATCGGCGTCGGAAGCAGCGGTGATTCGATCCGCGCGATGTTACCGGCTTTGTCGAGTTCACCAAGCGACAGGATCTTGCGAGCATCGACGAAAACATCCGCCGCACCATGCGTACTGAAATCGAGTGACAGCGGGCGGCGGATGATGCCGCGCTCGAGTGTGAGACGCAGACGGAACCATCCGATCGCGGGCTTGCCGGCCGCTTCCATTTCCCCCACGAGGTTCAGCAGGCTGTCCGGCAGTGGCTGCGAGGGGTCGAGCGTCGCCCAGCCGCGATCGTCGTACGTCGGCAACGACCAGCTGGGGTTGTCGCCGAGCTTGAAGATCCATTTGCCATTGAGCGGCACACCCTGCGGCTCCGCTAGCCGGCGGCCCGATACCAGGCGGTCGAGCTTCAGATCCCGCATGGCATTCTGCGCGGCGGCCGCGGACGGCCAGCCGTGAAGCGCAATCAGAACGCCTGCGACGACCCCGGCAATACGGGGGTATCGGATCATAAACCTCAGGATGGCGAGGGCATACCGCGGCTGGCACAGCTCCGGATCGGGCAAGATAACGAGCACACGCGGTCTGCGGTACAACTATCTTGATTTCATAACGACAATATGGGCATCTTCCCTGACCGGCATCCCTTGAGCCTGCCCCACATCTTACCCGTCCGATCCCCGGAGGATCATGAAGCGCGCGTCTTCTGTCATTACCATTGTCCTGGTCACACTCGTGTCCGCCGCCTGCGGTGCGGGCACGCCCGCGTCGGATGCCGCCAAAGACCAGGCGCAGCTCTTTCTGCTGCCGGTCAGTACGGCATCCGAAGACGCGAAGCGCGAGATCGCCGACGGTGTTCGCGAGCTCGACATGGGGCGTGACCCTGAAGCGTACGAGCACTTCCAGCGCGCCATCGCAGCCGACTCGAATGCAGCCATAGCACGGGCATATGCTGCGATCGCGGCCCAGGCCGCCAGTTCTGCGCAGGACGCGTACAAGCTCACCGCGCAGGCCGTAGCGCTGGCTCCCCGCGCCAGCGCGTCAGAGCGCCTGTTCATTGACGTCATCAACCGGTCCTCCAGAGGTGATTTCACCGGCGCGCGCGCGTCCGCAATGCAGCTCGTCGCCGCTGAACCGACAAATCCCCGACCGCTCCTCGTGCTGGCCGTTGTGGATTCTTTTCTTGCCGATCACACCGCCTCGCGTGCGTCACTGAGCAAGGCCATCGAGATCGCTCCGAACTTTACACCTGCCTATGTCGCTTCCTCCATCTCATACGCGCAGTTCGAGCCGCGTGACCTTCCGAAATCCGAGCAGCTCGCCCGCAAAGCCATCGAGCTGGAACCGGAGGAGTCGGTGATGTACGACGTGCTCGGTGACGCATTGCGCGCTCAGGGCAAGCTCGAGGAAGCCGGTGTTGCCTACACGAAGATGGACGAGCTCGATCCGGTGGCTGGCGGTCTGCAGCAGCGCGCGCATGTGAATACATTTCTTGGACGCTTTCCCGAAGCACGCGCCGACTATGACGCTGCCGTCGCCAAGGCGACAGGAAACAACAAACCGGCGTTCGCTTTTTATCACGCGCTCGTTTTTGCTTATGAAGGTGCCCCGCAATCTGCCTATGATGAGCTGACAACCTGGTACGCTGAAGTCGACAACATGAAGGTTCCAGCTCCGCAGGAAATGAAACATTTCATCGCCGGTCAGCAGATGATCATTGCCGCGCACACGCGTAAACTGGCAGACCTGAAAGCCGCCGTTGCACGCGTGAACGAGACCGGCGACAAATTGATCGATCAGGTTCGCACGGACGAGTTTACGAGCGTCATGCGCGCGCAACAAACGTTGGCCGCGGGGTACGTGGCGCTAGTCGAAGGCGATTATGCTGCCGCTACCCGCTTCGCCAATGAATCCATGGCGACCGATCGCTCCGCTGGAGCGGTTCGGCTCGCACACGAGCTCCTCGGCCACTCGGCCCTCGCCCAGAAGCGACTCGAGGACGCCGTGCGCGAATTCGAGCTATCTGACCCCAACGATCCGTATGTCGCATATCACAAGGCACTCGCACTCGACGGTCTTGGTCGACCTGATGAAGCGAAAAAACTATACAACTTCGTTGCGACGTTCTACTTCAATCAGACCGGCTTCGCTCTGGTTCGCGCTGATGCAATCGCGCGTTTGAAAAAGGCAGGGGCATAAGCTCCATGTCACGCATCAGGTCATTCTTTCGCGAAGCAAAACGCAGGCGCATCCACACGACCACAATCGCGTATGTGGTGGTTGCGGGTGGCACAATCCAGCTCGCCAGTTCGATGTTCCCTGCGCTCGGCTTGCCGGACCTGGCACTCACGTTCCTCATCGCGGTGCTGGCCCTCGCACTACCGATCATCCTCGTCATTGCGTGGATCTTCGACATCGGGCCGGGCGGTTTCTCGCGTACCGAACCCATGCTCGGTGCGGATAACAAGTCGCGAGCTCCCGGACCGACAGGTGGGCGCTGGGAAGCGCCTGTCGCACGCGCGCCCGTGCCGGCGGCACCAAAGCCCGTTGAACTTCCGACAGAAGCACCTGAGCCGGAGCGAGTGCGCCGTGCAACGCTAGCGTTTGTGCGGCATGAGCTGCGCACACCGATCAATGCGATCATCGGGTACAGTGAGATGCTGCAGGAGGACGCAGCATCCGACCTCGACCATCGCGGCTCTTCCGATCTCGGCCGCATTGTACGATGCGGACGCGACATCCTCGCGCTCGTCGATGGGATTCTCGATGCCGACCGCATCTCTGCGGAACGCGGCCGCGAACTGGACAGCTACGGCGAGCAGCTTCGCGTGGACCTGCGCGATCCGCTCAGTGCCATCATGGGCTACACCGAGATGCTGATCGAGACCAGCCGCGAGGACGATCGTACATCCCGCATCGGCGATCTCGATCGCGTGCTGGCCGCATCACGCAAACTTCTCGAGCTGTCGAACGACATTGTCGAGCTCGCCATGCATGCGAACGCAGCCGTGCCCGCTGAGATGATGCGCGGCGCCACGATGGCGGAAGGCGTGCTGTCGAAGATTCGCGCAGTGAATCCGACACAGGCCGAGCCAGACCGTCAGGGCTCCCTCCTGGTTGTCGACGATAGTCCCATGAACCGTGACTTGCTCGCACGACAGCTCGCGCGCAAAGGTTACTTCGTCACAACTGCCGAGTCCGGCGCTGAGGCGCTCGAGCTCATGTCGGGCCAGCACTTTGATCTCGTGCTGCTCGACGTCCTCATGCCGGACCTCGACGGCGTCGGTGTCCTGCTTCGCATGAAGGGGGATGCGCGACTCGCTGACACACCCGTAATCATGATCTCCGCGCTCGACGAAATCGACAGCGTCGTGCGCTGCCTCGAGCTCGGTGCCGCGGACTTCGTGAGCAAGCCCTTCCACCCGACACTGCTCGACGCGCGTATCAACGTCGCATTACAGGCACATGCCGCGAAACGCTTCTCGGCGGGTGCCAATACCGGCGCTGCACATCATCCTGCCATCTCGCGCATGGTTGCGGGATCGCTACCGGATTATGTGCTGCAGCGTCTACAAAAAGGCGAGACCCGACTGCTCGATGGTGCAACACTGGCAGCGGCGTACTTCGTAGATGTCGATCATGCTGTCGCAGCATCGAACCCCGCCGAACGCGCCGAGCTCACCGAGACGCTCATCGAGGCCGCGCACCGCGCGGGCGCGCAGGAGGGTTCGCATGTCCTGCTGCACGGCATCGGTCTCGTCATGGTCGCCGGATTTCCGGAGCCTGACGGTGATGCGGCCGCGCGCATTGCGCGCACGGCGCTGGCCTTCTCGCGCGAAGTCGAAGGATCCGGCATTCGCCTTCGTTCCGGTATGCACCTCGGCGAGGTCTTTGCCGCAGTCGTTGGTAAGGAAAACCTGTCCTACTGGGTGTGGGGCGATGCCATCGATCTTTCACGACGCCTCGCGCTGAGCGCGGACCGCGGCAGTATCAGCGTATCCGCTGCGTGCTATGCAGCACTCAAAGATGAGTTCGATATTGCAAGCCGCGGCGTTGTCGAGGTGGCTGGACGCGGACAGATGCGCGCGTATTCGCTCCGCTCCGAAGCCGCAGTCGCAGGCATTCCCCCGCAGTAACGCTTGCGATTACTGCGCGCCTGTCATTGAGGATCTACCGCCGTCGGCGGCTCAAACCATATCTCGACTTCGTTGCCATCAGGGTCGCGGAAGAACACGAATGGCGCGCCCGGAACGAACTCGCCCTGCCTCAGTATTTCGCCGCCCGCACGCTCAATCGCTTCCATCGCAGCATTGATGTCGCCCGGATCGGTCAGCCGGAAACCGAAGTGAGCAATGCCGCCGTCACCAGAGCGCGGCGGTCCCTCCTCGAATACCAGCGCGTCCCTGCTGCCGGGCGTCTGTGCCTGGATAAACCCTGGCTCACGGAATACCACCACCATGCCGAGCACGCTCTCGTAGAACGCAAGTGATCGCTCCGCATCCCGCACAACCAGTGCGACATGTGTCAGGCCAAACGTCTTCACCATCTCCTGCTCCTCGCTGCAGTCACAACACGCTTCCGTCCATCCGCGAAGCCCTCAACCCTTGGCTCGCGTCGAGCGTGCCGACTTCGCGATCTCGATCCAGCGCTTCATCGGCATGCTCGCAACTACTTCCGCAATCGGTTCGAGCGCGAGCTTCTCGGCGGACTTGAACCGGATGCACGCCTTGCCCATGTCGAGTCGTTTGCCGGCGGCGCGAAATGCATCCTCGAGTCGCTTCGTGCGGGCCTCGTCGCCGTAGAGCGGCATAAGATGCAGGGACAGTCCCGTCTTCTGGGACGCAAGCGCAGCGTACCACAGTGGGTGACCGTTGTACGTGTCACTGTGTTCGCTGAACGGGACCTGATATACGAGCATTTTGCTGCTGACCACTTCCTCATAGCCCGCCGGCAGATTGGTGAGGATGAGATTGCGCACCGTGTCGACTTCCCGACGTCGCTCCGGTGTGAGAGCTCCGAGGAATTCTTCGACGGACATTGGAGTCTGTTTCATGATCCTCTGTGATCTAGCGCGAGCGACGCGAAACGTCCCACCGCATTGTGCCGGGAATTTCTAGCGCGAAATCCGCACCGAACGCGCGTGATGGGGTCTGGAACCCGATCGTTATGTCACCGGCGAGCACGCGTCGTGCAGCGAGCAGCGCGGAGTGCGCCGTAAGCAGGTATCCGTTCGGACCCTTCATGATTGACTCGACCGCTCCACCGGAATCATTTTCCGCGCGGGCCCACACACGGCTTTCGCCTTCCGCCAGCTCTCGCTCGGATGGGCCAGCCGGAGCGTTGCGGATCCGTTGCTGCAGACGCGTTCGCACCGCGTCACGCTGCAGCAGCCAACCCAACCACCGGCTCGCGCGCATCGCCACCCGTGTTCCGCGAGGAACTGACGCGTAGACTTCAATGTCTGGAATGCCCGTGCTGTGAAACGCCGTCGCAACATCGCCCCACGGTATTGTCACCGCGCTGCGTACGCCATTGCCGAAATCGATGTTGCGCGTCCGCCACGCAGCCGGGACCGATATTATGCGACCGCCCCGCCGAACCTGGCCGCCGGCGCCGCTCTTTTCGAGCGCAGTCGTCATCGTTCCACGTGACAAGCGTCCCGTTCCACTGATGCCGAGAAAGAGGCACTTCGCGCCGGGCAGACGCTGCGCTACATGAGCGGCGAGACAATCGGTGGGCACGACATCGAATCCCGAGCCCGGCAGCAGCATCACGCCCGCTTTGCGCGCGTCGGCATCGAAAGCCGCGATGCCTTCGAGTACACCGATCTCACCCGTAATATCGAGGTAATGAATACGGCGCTCGATGCATGCCCGCACCATCGGCGCATACGTTATGGAGAACGGACCGGCGCAGTTCAGAACGACGGATACACCGTGCAGATGTTTTGCTGCATCGCTGACTGCAAAAGCCCGACGTTCCAGACCGAGGGACTCTGCAAGCGCTGCCACCGCAACTGCATCGCGTCCCGCGAGAATCGGCTTTATACCATATTCGCCGGCTAGACCCGCGATCAGCCCGCCGGTATACCCGTTCGCGCCATAGATGAGAAGCGCACTCACGGGAGACTGGATTCTGCAAGGTGCATGTCAGGTCCGCTCGTAGAACGGCGGCGGCTCTATACCAAGCGCCCGCAGATAGACGTAGCCCTGACCCCTGTGATGCACTTCATTGTCGATCATGTACAGCAGCAGTCCGTAGATCGGCATTTCCCACTGGCCAAATGCTGTATCGATCTCCTGGAACCGCGCTGGCGGAATCGTGGGCCACAACCGGCCGATCTCTTCCGTCGTCGCATCCCACATTCGCAGCAGGTCCGTTTTGTTCTCCGCTTCGATCGCATCGCCCATGCTCCATTCGCCGGTGATGATGCCGCGCAGGGTCGGCGCTGCCATCCCGATGAACTCCTTCACAAGGCTCGAGAACGGACGCATCCCGCCGATTGAGAAGTTAAACAACGCGTCGTCCGGAAATCCATCGATCATGCGGCGCGTGAGCCCGCGATGTCCCTGCCAATGTTGCAGCAGCTGCTCGGGCGTTATGACCGTGGCGGTGTCGGGCGGTGCTTTCATGATTCGATCCGTAGCTGAAGTGCGGCGGTGAAATGGCGATCCACTACTCCGAATATATGGATCGGTGTGCCGTTGACGAGTACCGCCTACGGACCCGACAGCACCCGCAGCGTGTTGCCATAATCGCCACGTTCACGGAACCAGCTGTTTTCACGACCGTGCCGTGCCCAGGCCCCGGGCGTCCCGCCGAACTGGCTCTCGACGGCGTCGACCGACACGCCGTGATCGATCAGTGCGCCAGCCAGCTCCGCATCGCCATGAAACGCCGCCCAGTGCAGTGCCGTCTGGCCATGCTGCCCGCGCGTGTCCGCGGGAAACCCCGCCTCCAGCATGCGCAGCGCCGCGCCCCGGTTGCCCAGCTCCGCCATCGCACTCAGCTGCAGCAGTTCCGGTTCCGCGAGCTGTGATGCAATCGACGGATGCTCGCGCAATATCGCGGTTACGCGCGCTCCATCACCCACCTCGCATGCAATGCACAGCGCCAGATCCGGCGGCGACACCTCCATTATCTCTCCATATAACTCCACGTGTCCGTTCTCGCGCGCAGCCGTATGCGCGCACCGGTTCCACCCGATCGTCCACCTGTATATTTTTCCGCCCGCACGCGGGTTCCGCATTGGAAACCACGTATCATTGACACGCATCCGGATGTTACCGGGCGCGGCCTGCAGATGCGCGCGAACACGTGGCGCATCACCCAGTGCGCTCACGAGCAGAATGTCGGTCCTGCAACCGCTTCGGACGAGATGATATGCGACGGCATTGTGGTCATGCACGAGATGCTGCGCAGGCGTCGACTCATGATCGATGTCCTCAGCATCAATGTCGGCACCGCATGCAAGGAGCAGGTCCGCAATTTCAGTAGTCGGTGCAAAGTGCAGTGGCAGCTTGCCGTCACCGCCTCGCGCATGCACACACGCCGGATTCCCTTCGACCAATTCGCGCAACTCGTCGATCATCCCGAGACGAGCCGCTGCGTGCGCGTCGAGCACGGCCCCATGCTCGATCAGGAACGGCGCGAGCTCCGGCGGGGAACTGTCCAGGACACCAAAGCTGCCCGCCCACCAATCGCTTCGTTCATTGATGTCCGCGCCCGCATCCAGCAATGCTACGATCGCTGCCCGATCTCCACGTCCAACCGCCTCGAGCAGCGGCGTCGCACCAAAGCTCACTTCAGCAGGCTCGCTGCCGCGTCAGCGGCTGGCCACAGCCACATGAAGATGGCACCTGTGATGAGCGCGTAGATGAGGCCGTCAATGGTCGTCTTGAATGCTGCAGTCCAGGAGCGACCATACCAGATCGACATCTGCCATACCGCAACGACATAGGCGAGGAATGCTGTCATCGCAGTGTAATGAAAGACGTCGCGACCGTCAGCTCCCGGCGCGAGCACCATACCCGCCATGCACCCTGCAACGCCGCTGATAAGCAGACAGAAGACGAACCACTGAACGAGGGGCTTCGCCATTGATGGCGCACCATTTGGCAGCACCGTCATGAACATGACTGGTCCTTCTGTCATCTTTGCGATGTGTTCCGGCGAGGACCGTTCCTTGGCATCGCAATGCGGCACCATGTACTCGCCTGGCTGAAGCGCCATCGGCTTCATTACTCTCCGCACACCCTCCTCATCCGACACCTTCGCGAAGTCCTTCTTGTGCCAGGGCAATACCGTGTTGATCAGCGAGCTGGCAACAAACACCGCGACCGTCGAAACGACGATCGGCAGCCACAGGGACATGAATGCCGTCATGACATTCCTCCAGGTTACGAGTGCGAGGGATTCGGGACGCGGGAAATGCTGCACCGTGGAAGTCGCTGGTCAAGAGCGCCGGTTTGAACTCGGAACGAAGCGCCGATACAGCGCCCGGGGCACAGCCCATGCACCGAAGCCCCGCAACGACCGATTCCATGATCAATCGAGGAAACATGCGCGCCATAAGACACCCCGTTCGCCTCGCCGTCATTACGCTCGGACTGGCCGGCTGCGCCACCCTCGGCCAGCTGATCCAGCCGCCGACCTTCAGCGCAGCCACCACCCAGCAGTCCCAGCTGCGGCTGCTCGGGCCCGGTGCGGGACATCCGCTCGGAGGCCTCGGCGTCCGGCTGTACGCCCGCGTCCAGAACCCCAACCCCTTCGGCCTGACCCTGACGCGGCTCGCCGGCAACCTCTTCATTGAGAACCAGCGCACCGCCAATGTCGACCTGCCACTCGGGCTCCCGTTGCGCGCCACCCAGGATACGGTGCTCCCGATCGATATCAGCGTCAGCTTCGCCGATATCCCAAACATCGTGAACACACTCAAGAACGCGCTCACCCGGAATACGGTGGCGTACCGTCTGGACGGCACATTCGGCGTGGACGCAGGTGCCCTAGGTCAGCCCAGCTTCGGACCGCAGACGCTCTTCGGCGGCGACGTGAGGGTGGTCCGCTAATCTCGAAACCATGCGGGCCCAACCACCGTACGGTGTGCGAACCTCAAAAGGATTTGTCGCATGCCGGCCACGAAACAGGAACGCAATATCGTTATCAGGGACCTGCTGATCTTCCAGTTGAAGCTGGTCCTGGACAGCGCGAAGGATATAGTTTTGTCACCGCTCGCCATTGTCGCGGCGGGTGCGGACATTCTGTTCCCAACCGACCGCGTCGGCAAGCGCTTCTACTACGTGATGCGCGTTGGCGAGCGCTTCGACAGCTGGCTTAGCCTGTTCGGGATGGCGGAACGTGCCGAGGCGGGTGAGGGCGGCCTGTTCGGTGCCAGCCGTGCCGGCAGCGCGACCATGCTCGGCAGGCTGGAATCGATGGTCCTCGGGCATGACGAGCCCGAAGAGGATTCCTTCAGCGGTCGCCGCGCCGCCTGACGCTGCGTCAGCACCGCGGGCGTGATCATTGCCGATGGAATGGATTGTGACTTGCGCGCCCTGCCCTGCAAGGCTATTTCGCGGTGACATTCGTACCAACCCAGGAGAGACCATGTCCTACCCGTACAAGCTGCCTGATCTGCCGTATGCATTCGACGCACTCGAGCCGCATATCGATGCAAAGACGATGGAAATCCATCATGACAAGCATCATGCAGCCTACACCAACAACCTGAACGCGGCCCTCGAGAAGCACCCGGACATCCAGGGCACGCGCATCGAGGACCTGCTCCGGAACATCGAGACCGTGCCCGAAGACATCCGCAACGCCGTCCGCAACAACGGCGGCGGCTACGTCAATCACACCCTGTTCTGGGAGATCATGGTACCGAACGGCGGCGGCGAACCGGCTGGCGAACTAATGGACGCCATCAAAGCCACGTTCGGCTCATTCGATGATTTCAAGACGAAGATCCAGGCCGCCGGTGTCGGTCAGTTCGGCAGCGGCTGGGCATGGCTAGCGAAGACCGGTGAAGGCAAGCTTGAGATCTACGGCACGCCGAACCAGGACACGCCGATCATGAAGGGCCACACGCCCATCCTCGGTGTCGATGTCTGGGAGCACGCGTACTATCTGAATTACCAGAACCGCCGACCCGACTACCTCGCGGCATGGTGGAACACCGTCAACTGGGACAACGTGTCGAGCCGTTTCGAAGGCTGATCGTACAACTGCATTTTCATACGACGTAACCCGTGCCGCCGCGATCCGCTGGATCGCGGCGGTTTCATTATTGCCGTACAGGACCGGTAGGCGTAGTACTGGACCCCTCAAGATCGACTCGGAACCCCGTGAGACTATCTGACTTCATCCTGGCGAACCGGGAGCCGATCCTCCTCGAGTGGGAGGAGTTTGCCCGAACCTGCCAGCCGGCTGGAGAGGACCTGGATATTGTCGCACTTCGGGATCATGCGGACGAAATGCTTTCCGTGATTGCGAAGGACTTGAAGGCACCGCAAGGATCGACGGAACAGGCCGACAAGTCCAAGGGCCTGGCCATGGAGGAACCCGCGCAGGACGCGGCGGGCGGAACCGCCGCCGAGGCGCACGGCGCAGACCGCGCAGAAATCGGATTTACTGTCGAGCAGATGATCTCCGAATACAGAGCCCTGCGCGCGAGCGTGCTCAGACTCTGGGAAAAGGATAGCATGGAGGGGACTGCCACTGATATCGAGGACATCACGCGTTTCAATGAGGCAATCGATCAGTCGCTCGCCGAATCCATTCAGCGTTATACAACGGACCTCGGCAACTCGAAGGAAATGTTCCTGGCCATGCTGGGCCACGATCTGCGCACACCGCTCGGTGCGATTTCAACTGCGTCGAAGTTCATGCTGGAGACGGGCGAACTGCGGGAACCACATCACACGCTCACGTCCCGAATCGAAAGCAGCTCCGCACGGATGATCAACATGGTCGGGGACCTGCTTGATTTCACGAGGAGCAGACTCGGTGGGGGTATTCCCATCACGCGCGCCGAAATGTGCATGGATGAGGCTGTTCATGATGCTGTCGATGAAATCATTGTGAACTATCCGGGCCGCGAGATAAAGATCGACGCTCGCGGCAATCAGCACGGGGAGTGGGATGCGGCGCGCATCAGCCAGGCACTGATGAACCTCATCGGCAATGCTCTGGAGCACGGTGCGCATGACTCACCGGTGCACGTAACCGTTGGCGGTGACTCAGCCGACATAACAATCGCGATTCACAATCGGGGCACCACCATACCCGTGGACGCTCTGCCGGGGCTCTTCGATCCGATGAAGGTGCGCGCCGGAAAGGGGAGCGTTGCGGCAATTGGACCCTCCGGCAACTTGGGACTGGGCCTTTACATTGCTGAGCGCATCGTGCACGCGCACAAGGGCAGGATCGAGGTTCAA
>JBDSPG010000025.1:0-29301 GCA_039912685.1 Longimicrobiales bacterium
ACGGCGCGGATCGCCGCTCACTCGGAGGGGGTTGCCATGGTGTCGCTGCTGCTGATGATCCTGGTCGGCTACTTCGTGCTCCGCCGCGTGTCAGATACGCCGCGGGTCTGGACCGGCAGCGACCTCATCCGGAGCTGAGCACATGGCCCGCAGGGCGGGCTGAGCCACTCGCCCGCACGACAGGCGCGCGCTATTCTTTCCAGCATCCCAGGTTTGCCAGGACCACTGCCGACAGGATGCGTATGTCTGCTCGAATTTTCCGCAACCTCGCGCTCTCTGCTTTCGCGTTCGTTCTGCCCACTTCGCTGCAGGCGCAAGCGGTAACAACACCGCTCAAAGAATTCGGTCACGAGATCGGCGCGGATTACACGCTGCCGAACTACACGCAGTTCTCTGCGTACTTCGAGAAGCTGGCGCGCGAGTCCGATCGCATGATGCTCGACACCATCGGTCGCACAGCGGAAGGACGGCAGCAGATCATGGCGATCGTCACTGCACCGCAGAATTTCGCGAAGCTGGACCACTACCGCGACATCGCGCGCCGCCTCGCATCAGCGGAGGGTTTGAGTGATGCGGAAGCCAAAGCACTCGCAGCGGAAGGGAAGGCCGTCGTGTGGATCGACGGCGGTCTGCACGCGAGTGAAGTACTCGGTGCACAGCAGCTCATCGAGACAGTGTATCAGCTGGTCAGCCGGAACGATGCCGAGACCATGCGCATTCTCAATGACGTCATCATTCTCGCAGTGCATGCGAATCCGGACGGCATGGAGCTCATCTCGAATTGGTACATGCGCAATCCCGATCCGACGAAGCGCTCAACAAGTGGTGTGCCGGTCCTCTATCAGAAGTATGCGGGTCACGACAACAACCGCGACTTCTATGCATCGACACAGCCCGAGAGCGAGAACATGAACCGTGTGATGTACACGGAGTGGTTCCCGCAGATCATGTACAATCATCACCAGACCGGTCCGGCGGGCACCGTCATGTTTTCACCGCCGTTCCGGGACCCGTTCAACTACAATCTCGACGCCATGATTCCGGTGGGCATCGATCTCGTCGGTGCGGCCATGCACGACCGCTTTCTGCAGGAGGGGAAGCCGGGGGTCACGTGGCGTTCGGGATCCTCCTATTCCGCGTGGTGGAACGGCGGCCTTCGCACAATGGCGTACTTCCACAATATGATCGGTCTGTTGACAGAGACGATCGGCAATCCGACACCCACCGAGATTCCGTTTGTCGTTTCGCAACAGCTTCCTCGCGGCGACCTGCCGGCACCGATCGAGCCGCAGGTGTGGCATTTCCGTCAGTCGATCGATTACTCGATCACTGCGAACTGGGCTGTGATGGACATTGCATCGCGCAGGCGCGAGCAGTTCCTCTACAACATCTATGTGATGGGCCGTCACGCAATCGAGCGCGGCAACCGCGACTCGTGGACTGTGCATCCGCGTCTGATCGCAGCCGCGCAGGAAGCGCTGCGTCCGCCTGCTGCAGCGAATGCGCCGGCTGCTGATAGCGCCGCAGCGCCTCCACCGTCCGATGAGGCCGGTGCAGGCGCAGGTGGCGGCGGTCGTGCAGGCGCTGGTGGCGGCGGAGGCCGCGCCGGTCGTGCGACGCGCGCGGATTTCGATCGGCTGCTACGCGCGCCGGAGATGCGCGACCCGCGGGGATACATCATTCCCGCGAATCAGAAGGACTTCTTGACTGCGACGAAGTTTATCGATGCACTGCTCGAGACGGGCATCACCGTGCATCGCGCGACCCGTGATTTTACCGTGAACGGCAAGCCGTATGCTGCGGGCTCGTTCGTTGTGAAGACTGCGCAGGCGTTCTCGCCGCACGTACTCGATATGTTCGAGCCGCAGGATCATCCGGATGACATTGCGTATCCGGGCGCCGCGCCGACCGCGCCGTACGATAACGCAGGATGGACACTGGCCTACCAGATGGGCGTTCAGTTCGACCGCCTGCTCGAAGGGTTCGATGGACCGTTCGAAAAAGTCGTGGGCCTGAAGGCGCCGCGGCCTGCCGGAAAGGTCGTCAGCAAAACCAAGGGCTATCTGCTCAGCCACGATGTGAATGATGCATTCATCGCGGTGAACAGGCTGATGGCGGCGAAGCAGCCGGTGTACTGGCTCAAGCAACCGTTCCGTTCCAAAGCCAGGGTATATCCCGCGGGCACATTCTACATCCCGTCGAACGCGCAGTCATTGCCGATCATCGAGAGCGTTGCAAAAGAAACCGGCCTCGTCTTCGAGGGAACAACGGGCAAGCCGGCCGGCGAACAGTACAAGTTGCACCCGGTTCGCATTGCCCTCGCGGATCGCTTCGGCGGCTCGATGCCGTCGGGCTGGACGCGTTGGGTGCTCGAGCAGTTCGACTTCCCATACGAGCTCGTGTTCCCGAAGGCACTCGATGCAGGCAATCTCCGGGATAAATACGACGTCATCATTTTCCCTGATGGCGGCATTCCCGCTTCGGATGGACGCGCCGGCGGTGCTGGCGGCGGCGGTGGTGGCAATGCGAACGCGAACATTCCCGAAGAATTCGTTGCACGGCAGGGGAACATCACGATCGCGCAGACAATACCGCAGCTCAAGACGTTCATCGAGAGCGGCGGCACGGTTATAACGGTTGGCACGGCGACCGTACTTGGTCGCCATCTCGGGCTCCCGGTCACGAGCGCCCTGGTTGAGACAATTGACGGCCGCGAGCGCGCAATCGCACGCGCGAAGTATTACGTGCCCGGATCGGTACTGCGCGTCGAAATGGACACAACGCAGGCGATTGCAGCGGGCGTCGGTCGTGAAGTCGATGTGCTCTTCGACAACAGTCCGGTCTTCACACTGGGTGACGGTGCGGCCGCGGCCGGCGTGCGCTCCGTTGGCTGGTTCAATGAATCACCACTGCGCAGCGGTTGGGCCTGGGGCCAGAAGTATCTGACGAACGGCGTCGAATTCGTCGAGGCGTCGATCGGCCGTGGCAGGCTCTATTTGTTCGGACCGGAAGTAACGTTCCGCGGACAGCCGCATGGCACGTTCAAGTTGCTGTTCAACGGCATATACCTCGGACCTGCTGAGCTTTCGAAGGTGCAGTAGTGCCTGAGCAGGTTCCGTTCGTAGATGCGTCGTTCGACACGCTCGCCTTCCAGGATTTCCTCGACGGCGACAACCGCGAGGTGCGGCAGCATGTCCTCGGCGTACTGACGTCGCCCGAATTCCGTTACCTGAAGAATCCCACGCTGCCTGAATACCGGCAGCAAGTGTTCGAGTGGGTGCGTCGCATTGCGGATGAAGGGCTGGGCGGACTCGCGTATCCGGAGGAATTCGGCGGCGCCGATGACGGCGCGAAGATGATCGCCGTCTTCGAGACCATCGCGTTTCACGATCTCAGTCTGCTGGTGAAGTTCGGAGTCCACTTCGGCCTGTTCGGCGGCAGCGTTGCGCTCCTCGGCACACGGCGTCACCACGAGCAGTACCTGGCCGACATCGCATCACTCAAGCTGCCGGGCTGCTTCGCGATGACGGAGACCGGCCACGGCTCGAATGTGAAGGACCTCCAGACGACGGCCGTGTATGACGCTGCCACACGCGAGTTCGTCATTCACACGCCATCTGACAGCGCGCGTAAGGATTACATCGGAAATGCGGCGCAGCACGCGCAAATGGCGGTGGTCTTCGCGCAGCTGATTGTGGGCGGCGAGAACCATGGCGTGCATGCATTGCTCGTGCGACTGCGTGACGAGAGCGGCGATACGATGCCCGGCATTCGCATCGAGGACTGCGGTCTCAAGGAAGGTCTCAACGGCGTAGACAACGGCCGCATCTGGTTCGATGCCGTGCGCGTCCCGCGCGAAAACCTGCTCAACCGCTTCGCAGATGTCAGTGACACGGGCACGTACACCAGCCCTATCACCAACCCGTCGCGTTGCTTCTTCACGACCATCGGCACACTCGTGGCTGGGCGCATCAGCATCGCAAGTGCGAGCGTGAACGCCGCAAAGAGTGGGCTCACGATCGCCGTTCGATACACCGATCAGCGACGGCAGTTTGGTGCCGAGGGTGCGCCCGAGCAGTCGGTGCTCGATTATCTCGCACTTCAGCGTCGAATTATTCCCGCCCTCGCAGCTACCGTCGCATTCGATACTGCAATGAAGGACCTGGTCCGCCGATTCAGTGAACGATCGGAAGAAACCGCGCGAGAGATCGAAGCGCTCGCTGCCGCGACCAAGGCGCTCGCGTCGGAACACGCGCTGCATACTCTCGGCATGTGCAGGCAGTCGTGCGGCGGTGCCGGATACATGGCGGAGAACCGGCTCGGCACGCTGATCGCCGACACCGACGTGTTCACGACGTTCGAGGGCGCAAACGACGTACTGCTGCAGCTCGTCGCGAGAGGAATGCTCACCGAGTACAAGGAAGAGTTCGGCGACATGAATGTCTGGGGGACCGTGCGCTGGGTTACCCGCCGCGCCGCTGCCACCATCGCGGACCTCAATCCCGTTGCGCCGCGCCGGACCGATGAGGATCACCTACGTGACCCCGAATTCCATCGGGATGCCCTGCAATACCGCGAGGACCGGTTGCTGCAATCGCTCGCGAGGCGGCTGCGTCAGCGGATCGAGGACGGTCAGGATTCGTTCGACGCACTCAATGAGTGCCAGGACCATGCGCTGGCGGCGGCGCGCGCGTGGGGGGAGCGCTACGTCCTGGAATGCTTCCAGAAGGCGGTCGCGCAGGTCCGGGACCCCGCTCTGCGTGCCTGTCTGGACCGCCTGCTGATCCTCCACGGCCTCGATCGCATCGACGCGGATCGAGCCTGGTTCCTAGAGGCCGGATACCTCGAGGGGGGTAAATCCAGGGCGATCCGGGACCTCGTCAATCGAATCTGCCGGGAGGTACGCCCGGAGGCCGTGGCGATCGTGGCCGGCTTCGGCATTCCGGACAGCCTCCTAGCCGCCCCCATCGCAACAGCTTAGGCCTGAAAATAGCTTTATGCCGTAGTACCACGGCCGGCAGGTGCGCGTGATCATCCTTGATTCCGCCCCCGCCCCGTCCAACATTGGTGTTATGGAAATCGAGGATGCGGCATATCGGGTGACAGAGTTGGAGCGCGCGTTTCGTGAGTATGCCGAGCGTGTGCCGGGGCTTTCTGTCGAGGTGATGGGGCGGGTCGCAGGCAAAGAGGAACAGGTGCATCCGGTGGCCGGTTTCGAGGTGCAGCTTAAGCGCGGCAACGGCCAGGGCGTGCGGCTGTATGTCTCAGGCAACTATGGCGAGCTGATCCGCGCCCGCGCTGGCTGGGGCGGTGGCTCTGTCCGGGAGAAATTCGAAGTCCGCCTCGAGGAAGAGTACGGCTGGGGCGATTCCGTTTTCCCGACCCCCGAACTCCTCGTGCACGACCTGCTGGGGTACATGCAGTTTCAGCTGGATGCCGTGGCGAGCTAGACCCTTTTGGGGATCATCGATTGGGGTGTCCCGCGGGTATCGCGGGCGCCCCATTTTTTTGCGCCTGGCGTCCTTGTTGAACTAACTGCCGTCCACAATCACGGTCTCAGCCTTAGGCGACAAAATCGTTTCGTCCTGCTTTTCTTCCTGCGCGATTTCAGCGAGTGACTCGACGGGGATCCAGCCCTTGGATGCGGCGTGTTGCGCGCAGGCGAGCGTGTCGTCGGCGAGGAGGAGAATGCTGCCGGCTTTCGTGACTTCGTTGGCGAGGTCCTCGATGGATTTCCGGCGCATCGGGTTCGGCGTCACGTTGCGAATGTAGACGGCGAGGACCCGTTCGCCCTGATCGCGGACAACGTCGCGATAGATTTCCGGATCCTGCTGACCGCTGTCGCCGATCAAAATGAATGGCAGATCCGGATACATGTCCATGATCTGACGGATCGCGGCGCGTTTGTGTGACTGGTGTCGCGTCGGAAGGATTTCCTGCTCGGTGATGCCCCAATCGCGGAGCATGAGCGGACCGAGCGGGATGCGCTGGAGCTCTAAAAACTCCGTGAGCAGATCGTAAATATTCCACGGGCTGCTGGATACGTAGAAAATCGGATTGACGGCAGCGCCCGACAAGTCGCCGTGCAATGCACGATAGAATGCAGCGACGCCATGAAACGGCAGGCGCGTGCGCGCATTGCCGAACAGGATCTGGCGCGCCATGTGAACGGGACTGGTCGCGCGCGTGTGCACGACCGTGTCATCGAGGTCGCTGATGATGCCGAAGCGCGTCTTCGATGTCGGCGTGATTACATGGAACGGCTGTTCGATACGGACGCCGTCACTTTCAATGCGCATCACACCTTCATGCCAGAACCTTGGCAGCATCGGGGTTGGCAGCTGCAACCATGCGCGGAAGAAGCCTTCCTGATCCGTCACAGCGTCGCGATGCGCGCCAGCGAGTGATGCGCGCACCACGATCCCCGGCAGTTCATCGCTCTCGAGACGGCGATACGTGTTCTGCAGATTGCGCCACCACGAATCTGTCTCGAGCGAAACGGCGGGCGCCATGTTCGCGAGAACGCGACCCCACACGAACACTTCCGATGCATTGCCGAAGCCGCGATACGCGGCGATCTGTTTTGCGTTCCGCGCTCCGCGAAATCTGCCGATCGCGAGGTCGACGCGGTTCTCGACTCGCGCTGTGAGTCGTGACAGATAGCGTTCGATTCCTGCCATCTCAGTGCGCGTCCGCGATCGGTTGCAGCAGACTGGCGCCGGTGAGGCGGCGCTTCTGCTCGGCCAGCAGATCCACGGCGAACTCGGAGCCGCGGCCCGGTTCGCTCTTTACGGACAACGTGTAGCCGAGTAGCACGCACAGGGCACGCGAGATCGACAGACCGAGACCTGTCCCACCGTAACGCGTCTCTGTACTGCGATCGGCCTGCTCAAATGCCTCGAAGATTGCATTGAGTCGGTCGGGCGGTATGCCCGGTCCCGTATCGGTGACGCGGATGCGCGATGCCACGTTCGTGCCCGGTGCCACATCCACAGTGACCGTCACCGCGCCCTCGTGCGTGAACTTCAGTGCGTTACCAACCAGGTTGATCAAGATCTGGCGCAGCCGGCCCGCATCCGAATGGATGT
The DNA here is from genome assembly GCA_039912685.1 of Longimicrobiales bacterium. Taxonomy (GTDB): domain Bacteria; phylum Gemmatimonadota; class Gemmatimonadetes; order Longimicrobiales; family RSA9; genus DASUXU01. Next base: position 7,089 of record JBDSPG010000025.1, read on the forward strand.
GATCCAGCGTCGGGACAACAACCGACACGACGACGCCATCACGTGCGTGCGTCTCGATCTGCCGCACCGTGTCCGTGACGAGTGCGGCGAGATCCACGCGGCCCCACTCCACTTGCATCTTGCCGGACTCGACTCTCGCCAGGTCGAGGATGTCGTTGATCAGGACGAGCAGGTGCGTGCCGTTGTCGACAATGCGTGTCAGGTAGCTCTCGTCCTGCACACGCAGGTTGCCTGCCTTGTTCTTCAGCAGGATGTTCGCGAACCCGATCACCGAGTTGAGCGGTGTACGCAGCTCATGACTCATGCGCGCGAGGAAGTCGCTCTTGGCGCGGTTGCTGTCTTCCGCTGCCTGCCGCGCAAACTGCATCGCCTCGCGTGCGCGCAGACGCTCCGTCACATCGCTGAACGTCGCAATCGCAAACGCGATATTGCCATTGCTATCGAATACAGGTGCAGCCGAGATTTCGATCGGAATGCGGGTGCCGGAACTGGTGTGCAGCTCAAGTCCTTCGCGGTGCGCCGCGAGACCGCGCAGTGCGGCGCGCATCGGGTCGTCCGCGCCGACGAGCGGTGCGTGGTCGTGCTGACTCCAGAGCGGCAGCGTCGCGGCTTGCGTCTGCGCAGTGAGATCATCGAGTGATGCGGCGCCGAGCATGCTGAGTGCCGTGGTATTTGCGAAGCTCGGACGCCCGGCTGCGTCGATCACGAACGCACCGATGGGCAGGGAGTCGAGCAGCTGTCGCATCTGCGCCTGGCCTTCGCGCACTGCAGTCTCCGCTGCACCCCGTCGCGTGAACTCACGCGCGAGGATCACGGCTGCGACGGACAACAGGATGCACGAGACGAGCGCCGCTATAGCGAGCACGCCTTCGCCCGTGGCTGCCAGGACGACGCAGCCGAGGCCGACCGCAACCACGAGAAAGAACGCTGCGTGCAGTCCGCGACCGGGCCGAACCATGCCGGGCATTACGGCTTATCGCTCCCGCCCTCACGCAGGACGGAACGGATTTTTGTGAGCAGCATGTCGACTGCGACGTGGTTGCGCCCGCCTTCGGGCATGATCAGGTCGGCGTATCGCTTGCTGGGTTCAACAAACTCGAGATGCATCAGCCGCACGGTGTCGAGATACTGCTTGATCACCCATTCGGCCGTACGACCGCGCTGCTCGATGTCGCGTGACAGACGTCGTATAAAACGGATGTCGGCATCAGTATCCACGAACACTTTGATGTCCATGAGCCGTCGCAGACGTTCATCCCAGAGAATCAACAAGCCATCGAGAATGATGACTTTGCGCGGCTCCGCCGTTTCCGTCTCTGCCAGTCGCGAGTGTGTGGTGAAGTCGTACGTCGGAATGGCGGCCGGTTGACCGTTGCGCAACGCGGACAGGTGGTCCACCAGGAGGTCGGTGTCGAGAGCGTCCGGGTGGTCGTAATTGACGGCCTGGCGCTCGGCCGGTGACAGGTGGGCGGCATCGCGATAGTAGGAGTCGTGATGCACAACCGTGACCTGGCCTTTGCCAAGGCTCTTCACGATCGACTTGACGACCGTTGTCTTTCCGGAGCCGCTGCCGCCCGCTACACCCAGGATGATGGACATGATCCGCAAAGATAAGGCGGGGCTGGAAAAGCAGCGAGGGATGACCCTGCCGGGCCATCCCTCGCGGTGTACCTATGTCGGCGCGGACGCCGCAGCTTGCCGCCTATTGCCAGCGGTAGCTCAAGCCCGCGCGAAGCAGCCAGACATTTGAGACGTCGCTATCAACGCGCGTAGATGCCGTCGCGGAGGCGCCGGCACTGAAGAATGAATCGGGCAGGCGACGAAGCGCGCCCGAGCTCCACCACGTTGCATAGTCCTCGATGCCGACCTGCAGTGACATCCGGTCACGGGCGAAGGGCAACTCGCCCGTTATGCCCAGGCTGACGCCGAAATGGTTGGATGGATTGAATACATCGAGACCCCCCACACCTCCGGAGCGCGGCATCTCCCGCATGTAGAACGGAGCGACGAGGACTGAAGCCGACAGGCGCCGCATCGTCAGCTCCGTCTCCCTCTCCCGCAGCGCGAGCGATGCGCCTGCGCGAACGAACAGGAAGCGGCTGCCGTTGATTTCGAACTCGCCGCCGGAGCTTAGCGCGAAGTCGCTGTCGCCTCGCGACGCGTACATCACACTCGCGAGCGCGCTCCACGGACCGCGCATCACAACCTCGCCATTCACGCCGACCGCCGTCGCGGAATTGAGATTGTAGTCGACACGCAGGTCTGTGATCTCGGTTCCATCGGTATGAACCCAGCGCTCGTGTCGCGTCACCGACGGCATATAGCCGATGAACGGGGTGAGACGAAGGCGCGGGCCCCAGGACGGGTCGTCCTGGAGTGGCATGAGCTGGGCATTGGTCGCGGACGGAACTGCGCAGATCAATGCGATCGCGGCGACGAGCACGCGTCGTTGCATGAGCCGAATCTCCTGTCAGGAAAGTCAGAACTGCCGTCGCGGGGGTCGACGGGAAGGGCAGTAGCCCTCCTGAAAATCTGTGACACTTGCGCCCTCCGCGCAAGCGACACGTTATTTACAAGGTCCGGCGGTGACCCGAGAAGGGAGGGATCCATGCGGAGCAGGGCCCATATCGGCGGCGATCCGATCCACCCCGCCATCGTCCATTTCCCCATCGCGTTCCTGCTCGGCGGGTGCGCCATGGACCTCATCGACCTCGTCTGCGAATGTCCAGTCTGGTGGGTCAGCACCTCCTACGCGCTGCTCGCCGGCGGCATCCTGACTGCACTCGTGGCCGCCGTCCCCGGCTTCATCGACTACCGAGCCACCGTCCCACCCGACAGCAGCGCGCGCAAACGCGCCACCGGCCATATGATCGTAAACCTGGCGTCCGTCGCGCTGTTCGCGGTCGCGCTGTTCCTGCGCGGCGATCCCGAAATCCGGCCCGAGCCCGTGCTCGTCGGTCTGGAGGCGATCGCTGCTGGACTCCTGACATACGGCGGCATGCTCGGTGGCAAGCTCGTCGTGAAAAATCAGATTGGCGTCGACAACAAATACGCGGCAGAAGGACGTTGGAGCGAGATCAGTATTTCGAAATCCGGCGACGTTGTGGCAGCGCCCGATGAGCTGCTGGTGAACCAGATGAAGCTCGTGCGGCTGAACGGCAAGCGCATTGTGCTGGCCCGCGCAGACGCAGGCTTCGTTGCGTTCGACGACCACTGTACCCATCGCGGCGGTTCACTCGCCGGTGGCGTGCTGATCTGCAACACCGTGCAGTGTCCATGGCACGGATCGCAGTTCGATGTCGTTACGGGGGAGCCCCTGTGTGGGCCGGCGGATAAGCGGATCGATACGTATAGGGTGGAGGAGAGCCAAGCGGGGATACGGCTCTATCTTGCTTAGGGGGCCCGTGGCCCGCGGCGACTGGGGACTGGCGATTATCCTTGCTCGTTACCCGCCATCTCCTTCACCAACGCATCCGTGATGCGATAATCCCCATCCAGCCATCCTACAATCTCGCGTGCGGCGTCATGGTCCACGCCCTCGTACCGCCCGCGCAAATACGCTTCCTTGTCACCCAGCCGATCGAGGCCGACGTCCTGCAATAGCAGCACATCCGTGTGCAGCATATCGCCGAGGGATTCGCCGGCTACGGTGTGCGCGGCGTCGCGCATTGCGCTGCCATACTGGTACGCGTCGCCTTCGCGGTATGACGCGTCCAGTGTAATAGCAGGAATGCGGCTCAACACAGGTTGCACGGCGGGATTGATGCCGTGCGCGCTGATGTGTGCGGCCATCGAAGCAGGACGACCGGTGAAGCCGCGCACGTACAGATACTGTGACATCCTCGCGCCGTCGTTCACGGGATAGTTGTCCCACAGAAACGGCTTGCGCTGCAGTTCGCCTGTCACGCGCTCGAGATGCCCGATCGAGAACTGACGCGACACCACTTCCTCGCCAGTCCAGTAGATCTCCACCGAACGATCGAGTCCAGCGCCGAGTCTCTCGACGTATCCATCGGGCCGCGCCCCGAACACGCGATCGAGCACGGGGTCATCTGTGTAATATGACGGACACATCAGCATCCGTGTCGCCCTCGTGCGTGCGGCGGCCCAGTGCACCACTTCGATCTGCCGGTCCGCCAGATCCGGCGTCGCACCCGTCATGTCATCGAACAGGAGTGCAACATCGTCCGTACCAATGTGATCGAAAAACGCGAGCTTGCGTGCGAGCGCGTCTTGCGCATCCGCATCGAACCCATTGTGCAGCACGGGGCTCAGGCCGATGCCGAAACGCACGCCATGACCGCGGCATTGCTTTGCGAAAGCGGCAAGCTCATCGGCCTTGGACGTTGGATAATCCTGCTGCCACCGAATGCGAAGATACGGATCTGCCTTCGGTGCATAGTGGTAGAAGCGGTAGCCGTACGGCTCGAGAAATGCCAAGGCATCTGCGCGCTGCGTCCACGACCACGGCCGGCCGTAGAATCCCTCGATGATGCCCAGATCAACGTTGCTGTTCATCGCATCCACACGGGCCGCCATTCATCGCGGGGGTTGAAGTGGTGATACACGGTCCACGAGACCTTGCGGAGCAGTATGGCTGCCTCGTTGTCCAGGCCGTAGCTGCGATCCTTGATGTTCTTCGTCGCCACCGTCACCACGTAATCACCGTTGGGTGCGTTCACGAGCATCGCCTCCGATCGCGATGCATCGACAGAGCCGGACTTGTTAGCGGCCTGTACCCACGGCGGAATGCCCGACAGCGCATCATCCTTCCAGTAGTTGTGCGTCAGGAGATTGTACATCTCCTCCGACGCAGCCACCGATACAACCTCGCCTCGCCTAATATTCATCAGCAGCATCGACATTTCGCGAGGAGATGTCATGCCCCAGCCCCAGATGCGCCAGATCGGACGGCGATCCGGGAGCCGCGAGTTGTCCCGCGTGACTTTGTAGCCGTGCGCTTCGAGCCATGCGTTCGCAACCTGCGATCCGCCGATCAGCGATTGGATCCACACACTGGCAGTGTTGTCGCTGAAGCCTGTCATCATGTAGGCCATCTTCCGCAGCGTGAACTTCGAGCCGAGCCGCACCTGCGCCATCATATCATCGCCATCCGCCTGCACGGCAGAGGAGTCGCTGAATACATACATACTGTCGAGTTGGAGACGTCCCTGCGCTGCCTGATCGAACAGCGCAATGAGCAGCGGAACCTTGACCATGCTCGCCGTCGGGAACGTATCGTCCGCTGCGATCTCGACAGTCGCACCAGTGCGCAGGTTGTGCACGTACACGCCGATACCGCCGCCGAAATCCTTCGTCAACGTCTCGATCTTCTGCTGCAGCGCTGCGTCACGTTTCTCGGCGACGCGCGGCGGAACCGGTGGCGAGATGAGCGGACCCTGTGACGCACATGCGAGCAACGCCGATGCAAGCAGCAGCACACACGAGACGCGCGCCATTACGCGTCCCCAGACCGGAGCGGTGCTCCCGATTGATCGTGTCATATCAGCGTTGCCTCGCAATGATCTTGAGTCGTTCAGCCGCAGCATTTAGGGTTTCCGGTTTCTTACAGAACGCGAAGCGGACCAGATGCTTGCCGAGCGCATGCTCGTGAAAGAAGCTGGACCCCGGCACCGGCGCTACGCCCGGTCCGTTGCCCGGATCGGCGCCCCCGTTTGCCAGCCACTTGGAGTATGCAACGTCACCCATCGAGGAGAGCTCGGAGAAGTCGGCCATGATGTAGTACGCACCACGCGGCAGCTGGCAGCGGAAGCCCGCTTCCTTCAGTGCGCCATACAACACATCGCGACGCTCGCGATAGTCTTCCTCCAGCTTCACATAGTACTCCGGACCCAGTGTTTCCAGCGCGACCGCGCAGGCCTCCTGCAACGGTGCAGGCGCGCCAACCGTGAGGAAGTCATGCACCTTGCGGATCGCAGACGTGAGATGCGGCGGTGCCACGATCGTACCGATGCGCCAGCCCGTGATGCTGAATGTTTTCGAGAATCCGCTGATCGTGACAGTCCGCTCGCGCATGCCCGGGAGTGTGGCCAGCGGGATGTGCTCGACGTCGTATTTGATGTGTTCGTAAATCTCGTCCGTGAACGCAATCAGGTCGTGACGGCAGCACAGCTCGGCAAGCGCTTCCAGCTCAGCACGCGTATGCACGCGGCCGGTCGGGTTGTTCGGTGTGTTGATGATGATCGCGCGCGTGCGCGGCGTGACTGCGCCGTTCAGCCGATCGAAATCGAGCGGCTCATCCATCGACAACGGCAGAAACACCGGCACTGCATCGCACAGGATCGCATCGGGTCCGTAGTTCTCGTAGAACGGCTCGAAGATGAGCACTTCATCTCCCGGATCGATGAGTGCGAGCATCGCGGCGGCCATTGCCTCGGTCGCGCCGCACGTAACCGTGATCTCACGCGCCTCATCCACATCCATGCCGTAGTCGGTCCCGTACTTCGCGGCGAGCGCGCGCCGCATCCGAGGCGATCCCCAGGTGACGGCGTACTGATTCACATCGGCACGGATCGCGGCGCACGCTGCTTCCTTCAGAATTTCCGGTGCGGAGAAATCCGGGAACCCCTGGGCGAGATTGAGGGCGCCGGCCTCAGTTGCGACCCGTGTCATTTCGCGAATGACGGACTCGGTGAAACCGCGGGTGCGAATGGCTGTTTTCTGCGCGCTCAAGGCGGCCGCTCCGTTCGGGGTGGTTCGTGGCCACTCAAGTTGGCAATCGGGAAGGGAACGCGCCATAATGCCGGACGATCTTAAACCGGAATGGAGCCATCCCGTGACGTTTCCGCGCCCCCTTGCCAGCTTCGCCGCAGCTACGTGCCTCCTGCTCCCTGGCTTAGCAGCTGGGCAGACGACTGCCGCGCCCCAAAGGAACGGCATCGAACGCTATTTCAGCATCGCGTCGCCACTCGAGATCGTGTCGGCCCGAACCGTCGACCGCGTTGCCTGGGTCACCTTCGAAAGGGGCATGCGCAACGTCTATACGGCCGCCTCTCCGGTGTGGAAGCCGGTCCGCATCACACGATTCCTCGACGACGACGGCCAGGAGCTGCGCGATGTGTCACTCTCCAGTGATGGCACGATCGCCGTGTTCGTACGGGGTACCGATCCCAATCGCGATGGCTGGGTCGCCAATCCGGCGCAGGACCCGAACGGTAGTGAGCGCGCGATCTGGGCGGCGCACACCGACGGCACCGGCGCATGGCGCCTCGCCGAAGGCGGATCACCGCGGCTCTCGCCCGATGGCCGGACTGTGTTGTACGTGAGGGACGGGCAGATCTATCGCGCCCGTGTCCGCCGCAATGTCGTCGCAGACTCGATGGATCGCGGAACCCAACCGTTCATACGCCAGTGGGGCACGCAGTCGGACCCGCAATGGTCCCCCGACGGATCGAGCATTGCGTTCACGAGTAATCGGACGTCCCATTCATTCATTGGTGTGTATGACATGCGCACACGCAAGGCGTACTACCTAACGCCGGGCGTTGATTTCGACTCGAATCCGGTGTGGTCACCGGACGGGAAGACGATCGCGTTCACGCGCCGCCCCGGCCAGCCGTTCGGACAGCAGTCGCCGAACGACACGCTGCGCGGGCAAAAACCGATCGTCACGATTCCGGGGATGTACAACGCCACGTTCGTCGGCGGATACACGCTATCCGTCATGCTCGGTGATGTATCGCAGATCACACGTGACATCGCGCAGCCCGCGCCGCGCGAGCTGTGGCACAATGAACCGAACGATCGGCAGTTCGCCACCATCGGACGGATGGTTTGGGCTAAGAACAATCTGATTTTCAAGCAGAGTGTCGGTGGCGGCGGTCGCGGTGGAGCGCCCGGTGCAACGCCAGGTGGAGAGCTCGGTGCAGGACGCGCCGGTGACGGCGGAAACGCTGCGCCCGCATCGACGCGCGTAGTGCCAAGTGGCGAACAATGGGATCGCTTCTACTCGATTAGCATCACAAATCCGGCGCCGCCGGTCCTGCTCACTACAACCGATGGACTCATCGAGGACGCGACGTCCTTCGCGATCTCATACGATGGCGGGACGTTCTATTACTCGACGAACGCACAGGACATTGAGCGCCGTCACATCTGGGCAGTGCCAACCGCAGGCGGAACGCCGAGGCAGCTCACCTCCGGTGACGGGATCGAGACGTATCCGCAGCCGCTCGCATCCGGAAAGGCTGTCGCATTGTTGTACTTCGGCGCAGCGACACCGGCATCAGTCGGCATCGTGTCCGCCGCCGGCGGAGACGCGAAACTCATCTACCCGACTCTGCCGAAAGACTGGCCGACGCATGTATCACCGCAGATCGTCATCACCACTTCGCCCGACAGCACCGAAATTCACAACCAGATCTTCCTGCCGAAGAACATGGATCGCATTCCAGGCGGGAAGTGGCCGGCCATTGTATTCGTGCACGGCGGTCCGCAGCGCCAGATGCTGCCGGGCTATCACTACATGCAGTTCTATCACTGGGCCTACGCCGCCAATCAGTGGCTCGCGGATCAGGGCTATGTCGTGATGTCCGTCAACTACAGGTCTGGCGTCGGCTACGGCCGCTCGTTCACGCGCGCACCGCGCACGGGCCGCGCGGGCAACAGCGAATACCAGGACGTGCTCGCCGGCGCGAAGTATCTGCAGTCACGACCCGACGTCGATCCAAAACGCATTGGCATCTGGGGCCTGTCCTATGGCGGTCAGCTTACTGCGGAAGCGCTCGCGCGCAATTCCGATGTATTCATCGCTGGTGTCGACCTCGCCGGCGTTCATACACTCGGCGCACTCGACACCGCAGGCGTGGCATTCCGATCATCGGCCATCAGCGAAATCGGCAACTGGAAGTCCCCCGTGCTGCTCGTGCACGGCGACGACGATCGCAACGTCGCATTCACGCAGACCGTCGGACTCGTGCAGCTGCTGCGCGCGCAAGGCTTATACCACGAGGTCATCGTGATCCCGGACGACACGCATGAATCCATGCGGTATAGTCGGTGGGTGTACACATGGGAACGAATGGGTGATTTCCTGAAACGGTTCGTCTGGGATAAGCAAACTGCGCCGACCATGAATGGTGGGGGGCGCTGACCTTCACCGATTGTATCTTCACACACAAGGACGAGCGATGGAGCAACCAGTGCAGAAGAGCAGTGAAGCAGTCGAAGGCGACAACGGCATATTCGTCCTGCGCGCCCGCGACAACACGCGCGGCTGGAACGGAATCGTATACAAGACCGGCATTGCGGGCAGCAACACGGGTGCGAAGCAATTGTCGATGAATGTCGCGACCATCCCGCCGAGCGGAGTGGCGTACGCGCACATCCACGTCGATTTCGAGGTGATGCTCTACATCATTTCGGGGAATGTACGCCACGAGTATGGACCATCGCTTGAGCATACCGTCGAGAATACGGCAGGCGACTTCATCTTCATTCAGCCCGGTGTGCCGCACGAGGTGTGCAACATGAGTGACGTCGATCCGGTTGTTGCCGTAGTCGCTCGATCGGATGCCAGCGAGTGGGAGAACATCACGGACCACCCGAGCCAGCGCCGCCCCAAGGCGTAAGGTTGGCCGTGCGATTGGCGACGCGGCGTGGCGTCATTGCCCGATGGACGTGACCATAGTATAAACTGATGGAGGACGGGCAGCTGGACGGCGTAGAGGTCATTATCACGAAGCGAGGGATTCCGGTCGCCCGGATGGCGGCTGGCCTGAGCTGGCGCGGGCGGGCAGATCACCGACTGCAGCGTTGAATGGGCTGACGCTGGCGACGGCGGATGAATCGATTATTGAATACGGAGAGCGCACGCCGGGCTTTTCCGTCATGGACGTAACGCGTTAACCAGGGAACGTACGATGGCAAACGACGCAGACTTCGGCAGCAAGTCCACACTCACGGTGGACGGCAACGATTTTGAAATTTTTCGGTTGAGCGCGCTGGAGAAGGCGGGATACAACATCCAGCGGCTGCCGTATTCATTGAAGGTTTTACTGGAGAACATGCTGCGTTTCGCGGGCGAGTTCTCGCAGGAAGAAGACATTGTCGGGATCGCAGACTGGGATGCCGCGGCGATTCCGTCGAACGAGATCAACTTCACGCCAGCGCGCGTGCTGATGCAGGACTTCACGGGCGTTCCCGCCGTGGTGGACCTTGCAGCGATGCGTGACGCGATGAAGCGCATGGGCGGCGATCCGTCGAAGATCAATCCGTTGCAGCCTGCGGAGCTCGTGATCGACCATTCCGTGCAGGTCGATGCATACGGCACTCGCATGGCGTTCGCGCACAATGTCGACCTCGAGTACGAGCGCAACGGCGAACGCTACGCGTTCCTGCGCTGGGGCCAGGAAGCGCTTCAGAATTTCCGCGCTGTCCCGCCCGGCACGGGCATAGTCCACCAGGTCAATGTCGAATACCTCGCGCGCGTCGTGTTCCGCAACGACTCGTTCAACCCGACACAGCTCTATCCGGACACACTCGTCGGAACAGATTCACACACGACGATGGTGAATGCGCTCGGCGTACTCGGCTGGGGCGTTGGCGGCATCGAAGCGGAGGCCGCGATGCTCGGACAGCCGGTGTCGATGCTGATCCCCCAGGTTGTCGGCTTCAGGCTCACGGGCGAGCTGGCGGAAGGTGCTACCGCGACCGACCTCGTGCTCACTGTCACCGAAATGCTGCGCAAGCGCGGTGTGGTCGGAAAATTCGTCGAGTTCTACGGCCCGGGCCTGCCGTCATTGCGCCTCGCGGATCGTGCAACAATCGCGAATATGGCGCCGGAATACGGCGCGACATGCGGCATTTTCCCAGTCGATCAGCAGACCATCGACTACCTGAATTTCACGGGCCGCAAGCCGGATCATGTACGGATCGTCGAAGCGTACATGAAGGAACAGGGGATGTTTGCGACGGCGGACTCGCCGGATCCGGTTTTCTCCGATACGCTGGCACTCGACCTGGGCGATGTTGTGCCGAGCCTCGCAGGGCCGCGCCGTCCGCAGGACCGCATCAGGCTCTCGGATATGCGCACATCGTTCGACACATCGCTGGAGGAAATGACGGCACAGCGCCGCGGCTCCGCGACGGGCGATGCAGCCGCGGCAGCGGTCGCGCACGGGCGCGCGAGGGTCGAAACAGTTTCCTCGGGCAAGCGTTTCGAACTGTGTGATGGTGCAGTCGTCATTGCTGCGATCACGTCATGCACGAACACCTCGAATCCGTCGGTCATGGTTGGCGCAGGACTGCTTGCGAAGAAGGCGGTGGCACTCGGTCTGACAACGAAGCCGTGGGTGAAGACATCACTCGCACCTGGATCGAAAGTCGTCACTGACTATCTCGATCATGCGGGCCTCTCGGAATCGCTCGATGCGCTCGGCTTCAATCTCGTCGGCTACGGCTGTACCACGTGCATCGGTAACAGCGGGCCGGTGCCCGAAGAGATTTCCGAGGCAATTCACAAAGGCGGTCTCGTCGCATGTTCGGTGCTCTCCGGGAACCGCAACTTCGAGGGTCGCATCAACCCGGATGTACGTGCCAACTACCTCGCATCACCGCCACTTGTCGTCGCATTCGCACTCGCCGGTACTGTCGACATCGACATGTACAACGAGCCGATCGGCGAAGGCTCAGATGGACGTTCCGTATTCCTGAAGGATATCTGGCCGACGACCGCAGAAATTGAGGAAGTCATGACGGCGTCGGTCAAGCCGGAGATGTTCCAGCTGCAGTACGCCCATGTCTTCGAGGGCGATGAACGCTGGCGTGCGTTGCCCGCTCCGCACTCGGCACTGTTCGAATGGAGCGACGATTCGACGTACATCAAGAATCCGCCATACTTCGTCGACATGCCGGAGCAACCGGGTTCGATTGGAGATATCGAGAGCGCACGTGTGCTTGCGTATCTCGGTGACTCGATCACAACCGATCATATCTCGCCGGCCGGGTCCATCAAGACGGACAGCCCGGCAGGTCATTATCTGCTCGAGCACAAGGTGCAGCCGAAGGATTTCAATTCCTATGGTTCGCGCCGCGGTAATCATGAAGTCATGATGCGCGGCACGTTCGCGAACATCCGCTTGCGGAACAAGCTCACACCCGACATTGAAGGTGGCATGACGAAGCACATGCCGAGCGGAGAAATCACGTCGATTTATGACGCGTCCATGAGTTATCAGGCGACAGGCGTCGCACTGATCATTCTCGCAGGAAAAGAATACGGCTCGGGCTCGTCACGGGACTGGGCCGCGAAGGGTCCGCGTCTGCTGGGTGTCCGCGCGGTCATCGCGGAATCGTACGAACGAATTCATCGCTCCAACCTCGTCGGCATGGGCGTCCTCCCGCTGCAGTACGCAGAAGGCGAAAGCGCAGCTACGCTCGGTCTCACCGGTGAAGAAGTGTTTGACATTGTAGGTGTTGCAGAAGCGGTCGAGAAAAAGGACGCTGCCGACCGCATCGTAACTGTGCGTGTGAATGACGGCGGCCCCAACGCTGCAAAGGATTTCAAGGCCCTGGTGCGCATCGACACACCGCAGGAACGGGAGTATTACCGGCACGGCGGGATCCTGCACTACGTATTGCGACAGCTCAAGGCGCGGGCGTCAAAGTAGGGAGTAGCCGTTAGCTCGCTATTTCTCCACGCGGGTGAGGGCATCGGCCACACCCTCGAGGAGGACGGCTGGCGAAAACGGTTTCTGCAGGAATGCATCGCCACGCCGGGACAAGCCGCGGCGGAACACTTCGTCCTCGGTGTATCCGCTCATGTGAAGCACCGCGAGGCCGGGGCGCAGCACACTCGCGCGCTCGGCCAGTGCGACACCGCTCATGCCTGGCATGACAGTGTCGGTCAGAAGAAGGTCTACGCGGAAGTCTGCTGACAGAATCGCGAGCGCCTCATCGCCGGTACCTGCCTCGATCACCCGATAGCCTTCGCGCGTCAACACGCGTGACAGCAGTGTACGGACCGTGCTCTCATCTTCGACAACGAGTACGGTCGACTCCTTCGATGGGATGACGCGGGGCCGTGGTGCTGATTCCGGCAGCGGCGGATCCAATGCGTCCTCCGTCCGCGGCAGGAAAATCTGCATTGTCGTTCCCAGTTCGGGCGCGCTCTGCACGTAGATGTAGCCATCACTCTGCTTGACGATGCCGTACACAGTGCTCAAACCGAGACCTGTCCCCTTGCCGACGCCCTTCGTCGTAAAGAACGGCTCGAAGATGCGCGCGCGCACTTCCGGACTGATCCCGATTCCGGAGTCCTCGACCGACAGGCGCACATAACTGCCCGGCGGGATGGACGGCATTTGCGGCACAATGCTCGTCAGCTCGACATTCGTCGTCGAAATGATCAGTGTGCCGTGTTCAGGGATCGCATCGCGCGAATTGATCGCGAGATTCAGCACCACCTGCTCCATCTGATGCGGATCCGCTTTCACGTTCCACAGTTCCTCATCCAGCGACGTGCTCAACTCCACATCCTCGCCAATGAGGCGACGGATCAGTGTGCTCATCGCGAGGACGAGCGAGTTCAGGTTCACCACGCGAGGCTGCAGGACCTGACGCCGACTGAACGCGAGCAGCTGCCCCGTCAATGCAGCGGCGCGATCGGCTGCCGCGGCGATCTCCGACACGTGCTCGGCCAGGTCTGGTGAAAGGCCGCCGTCCGCAGCGAGCAGATCGGAATTGCCCTTGATCGCAGTGAGCAGGTTGTTGAAGTCGTGCGCAATGCCGCCAGCGAGAAGTCCGACGGCCTCCATTTTGTGCGCCTGCGCGAGCTGTTCCTGACTTCGCCGCAGTTCCTCCTCCGCAGCAAGCTGTTCGCGCGTGCTCTCGAAGCGATGGATACCGCTCGCCGCGACGGACGCGAGGATCTCCATGACCTCGACATCATCCTGTGTGTAGACGTGGGGCGAATAGCTATGCACAGCGATTACGCCTAGCAGCCTCGTGCCCGAGTACATGGCGGAGCGGATCACCGACTCGGATCGGCGCGGGCTGCCGTGCCGGTACGCACCGTGTCCACGAGGATCACCCGAATGGTCGATCAGAATGCTTGTGCGGTCGCCGAGGAACCGCTCGCTCGGCGTTCCGGCCGCGGAGACAACCTGCGGTGCCACAATCCGCCCGTCCGCTTCGCCCGCGAGGTAGTGGAATGTGTGGTCCTCGGCGTGGTAAATGCCGAAGGTCACCATGTCGGACTCGATGACTTGCGTGATCGCCTCGCGTAGGACCCGGTCCAGCTCGACCATCGTCGTAGTACTACCCACGCCGGCCGCGGCTCCCGCTACCGCACGCATGCGCGCCGCGCGCTTCCGCGCAAGCCGTTGTGTTTCTTCCCACGACGCAATCCAGCGAGAGGAGAAGTAGAGTGAAGTGCCGAGAAGGAGGGCAGCAGTCACGAACAGCACGACCAGCAGCACCTTCTGGATGGTACGAGCCGCAAGGCCCATCTTGTGGGAGAATTCTAACTCGAGGATGGTAAGACGATCGTCCGTCGCGCGGATATCTTTCAAAACACTGTCGACATCCGGATCGATATGCGTGGCGCCGTTCTGCACCCTCTCCCGAAGCCGGCGCGCCAGCATATGCATGTGCTCGACCTCGACATCGCCCTTCGTCCATGTCGCCGTGATCGACTTCATGAGCGGATGCCATCCGAACTTCCGGAAAACAGCCACCATGGCACCGGCATCATCGACGTCGACATCGGCTTTTACGAAGTACGCTCGTGCAGTGTCCACATCAGGACGCACTCTCTGCAGCTCGGTCCGTGCGCGTCGCCCGGCCATCATGATGCCGGAATGACGCACGTAGCACTCGTACTCTTCCTCAGTCTTCGACGTCGCGTACTGATGAAGACAAGCGGATGCCTGTTTCTGCGCCTTCGACCATGAGCTCTCGGCGCCGACAAACCCGCGCACGCCGCTGAGCGTGACTACACCGAAGTAAAACAGAAGCACGAGCGTGAGAACGATTACCGAGTAGGTAACCGCGATAGGTGTCAGGCGTGGTGGCAGGTGGGCTTCCGGGCGTTGCATGCACTCGACCGCAGCGAGGCTGATGACGACGAACAAGGCAAAATAGCCTTACGGCAGGCGGCTGTCACATCCTTACACCCGGCTGGTGCCGGATCCCGGAATTCATGGTGGCGGGCGGACGCCCGGGCCTCCATACTTGGATCAGGGTGCCTCGATGAGGCCCGCGGATCCGAACGATGCAGTATTCGCCTGAGTCCTGGAGATCCCCATGTCCGTGTACGCGACGCTGCGCAGTTACATGACCGACACGGCGAAGGCCTTCGATCGCGCGCCAGTCGAGGGAGCCGTGGCTGTTTTCGTGGCCTCCTGCCTCTCGTATTCAATTTCCAAGAATGTGGAGGAGTCCGTTGCGCACATCGTCGTTGCAGCGCTGCTAATTGCGCTCGGCGCATGGTTGGCCACGCTACTCCACGCCATGGGTTCGGTTGACACAGGGAGGCGCCGCATCATCACTGCGCTTGCGGGTGCCGCGGGTATCATCTACCTGCTCGCGACACACGATATGTCGTACGAAGCCGAGGGCTGGCGTGCATTCATGCTCATTGGCGCGGCTGTCCTGTTCTGTCTCGCCGTACCGGGCTGGGCTGCGATGTCCAACGGCGATCCGGTTCTGCGTCTGCGTAGGATCAACGGACGAATCTTCCTGCGTTCAGTCGGCATCGCACTGTATGGCTTTGCACTCTTCGCGGGCCTCGCGATCGCGCTCGCTGCGGTGGACAACCTCTTCGAGCTGCACCTGCAGCACGATGTCTATGGTCACACATTCATCTGGATCATGGTGGTGCTCGTACCACTCGTCATTGTTGGCGGGCTCGATGACTATGTGAAACCCATGGAAGAGGAAAATGACATCGCGCGCGCGATTCACCGTCTCGCGGGCTTCCTGCTGCCGCCGCTCGTAGCGGTTTATTTTCTGATCCTGTGTGTCTATGTCGTGCGCATTGCGATTACACGCGAACTGCCGCAGAACCTTGTGTCGCCGATGGTCATTGCTGCCGGCGTGCTAGGATGTCTCTCCCTCATTGTCTTCGACCCGCCCCCATCCGCGGGGATGGGGCAGCGCTGGCTGCGTTATACGCCATTCGTCTTCATTCCACTCGCACCGATCGGTGTGTGGGCTCTGCTTGCGCGAGTCGATGACCATGGCTGGACGGAGTTCCGGCTCCTTCGGCTGATCGTAATCGCAGTGCTCGCAACACTCGCGATTGCAGCGGCGATCGGCGTCGCACGCAAGCGGAGACTAGATCTGCGCATGATTCCAGTCGCACTCGGCGTGGCACTCCTCATCGGCGCTGTTGGCCCATGGGGCGTTCTGCCGTTGTCGCGCCGCGATCAGCAGCAGCGACTGGCGACGGGGCTGGGCGATGCGGGCGTCGACGCCAGTGCTGCATCTGCGAGCGACACGACAACGCGCGTAATCGACGCGGAGCTCTATCGACGCATCAACGCCGCGTCCGCGTACCTGCAGGGTCACTTCGGACCCGCGGCTGTTGCCGCCATTGTACCGGCGTTCCCGCCGGATGGACGGGTGTATGTCGACCTGCCAGCCCTACTCCACCTCGACGCAGGTCGCGACACCACGAGCGTTGCGGCTGGCGAGCGGCTGTTCGGACGCCTGGCTACCGGCGTGCCGCTCGCGGCGCCGCAAGGTCTGACCTATCGCATCAACGTTGGCCATGATCCTGCAGATCGCGTAGCGGTCTCGACCGGTGACACGGTTGTGATCAGAATCGGCGCTGACACGCTGTACGCAGACGTCGGTCCGCTACTCGCCGGCCTGCATACTCCCGTACGCGGCCGTTCGGACATACCGCCGGCGCTCGCCACAGTCGCGGTACGCGACGGACGGCATGTGGAGCGCGGCTATCTTGTCGTCCTCGAAGTGGCGTCGACGAGGGAACGCGGCAGTAAAGGCATGTCCCTCGACGGACTGCTCACGCTGCGCACGAAATAGGCGGCAGCACACACCATCCGCGCGAAACACAAGGAGAGTCATGACAGTTATTGCACGAATAACATGGGTCGCGTTTGCCGTAGGCGCGTGCGCACAGGCGCCGCGCGCCACAGTACCGTCATCCGAACCGGTCCGTACCGAGCAGGTGAGTGGTACGAATGCACTGCTCATTGCAGTGAGTCCGGTGAATGATGACGTCGTCTGGTTGAGTGGTGCACGCGGCACCTGGGTTCGCACAACAAACGGCGGCACGTCCTGGCAGTCCGGTCGCGTCCCGGGCGCCGATTCACTGCAGTTCCGTGATGTGCACGCCGTCGACGCGAACACCGCATATCTGCTGAGTATCGGCAACGGTGATCAGTCACGCATCTACCGCACGACCGACGCAGGCCTCAGCTGGGTGCTGCAGTTCACGAACAAGGACCCCAAAGCGTTCTATGACTGCATGGACTTCTGGGATGCACGCAGAGGTGTTGTCATTGGTGACGCGATCGATAATGACCTCGCCATTCTCAGGACCGCGGACGGCGGTGCAACATGGGAGCGTGTTCCCCCAGCCACACTGCCGCGCGCGGTAGCCGGCGAAGGCAGTTTCGCAGCGAGCGGTACGTGCCTGATTACGCGGCCCGGCGGTCATGCGTGGGTGGTGTCGAACAATGCCGCTGTGGCCAGACTGCTGCACAGCGCGGACTACGGTCGTACCTGGTCGGTGGATACACTTCCGCTCACGACACGTGATGGGACGGGCGGCGCGTCGGTGAGCTTTGCAGACTCGCGCACCGGCATCGCGCTCGGTGGCGGAACGACCGCGAAGACGGGGGACAGGTTCACGGCGTTCACCAGCGATGGCGGTCGCACATGGTCCCAGCGTACGAGCCCGCCCCTGCTCACGGGTGTGTGGGGAGGCGTGTACGTACCCAGCTCCAAGCCTCCGACAGTCGTCGCGGTCGGACCAGCAGGCGCCGTGTACTCCCGCGATCACGGAATGACGTGGTCCACGATCGACAAGCTGAACTACTGGTCCGTCGGCTTCGCATCGCCGCGCGCTGGCTGGGCGGTCGGAACGGCGGGCAGGATTACAAAGCTGTCCAACTTCTGATTTGTTTGTGCCAGACGATGCCAGCCATGCGCGCACCAGTGAGGACGGGCCCAGTCGTAGCCGCCGCGCCCTGCAGTCATGAGCAACAGGGCGCCCGGGATGCGCGCATGGTCAGACATCGGTCTATACAGCATCTGTCCATCCATGATCGGTCCCGAACAAGTTCATCGCGGGGCAACTCGAGTGCTACACTGCGTCGACGAGACCACCCCCGGGTGGGGCGAACGCCACAGAATCAGGGGTGTGATTCACGGCGTTGCCCTATGACCACCAGTGTTTCTTGCGACGTCCCAGATAGAGCATGGTCAGGCATGCGCCCGCAGCCGCACCGATGAGGATCGCCGGGTAGGGATCACTCACCGGCGGTGGCACTTCGACAACCCCCGTCTCATCCGCAATCGCCGGAACGCTGCGGTAGCGTCCGCGCCGCGGCACCGGGAAGTCCGTAACCAGCGCACGGAACGCCGGTTCAACGCCAGGACCATAGACCGGAACGCCATGTCCAGCGGCAACGACGGTAGGCCGCAGTGCCATGAGCTCGCGCACACTCTCCTGCGCAGCACTCCAATCGGTCGTGAACGGCGCGGGCGCGCGACTGATCGACTGAGTTTCCAGTACGATGTCCGTCCATGAATCGAGATCCATGGTTGCAACGGCATCACCCGCGATCAGCACCCGGTCTTCATCACGGAAAAGCGACACGTGTCCTGCCGTATGACCCGGCGTGTGAACCCAGCGCCATCCTGCGACGATTGGTATAGTGCCATCCGCGGGCAGCAGACGAACCCGTCGTCCGAGATTTCTTCCGGTGGCCGGCAGTACGCGTGCAAGGTGCGCGATTGCACCACCCATGCTCGAGTCGGATGGCGGATAATCCGAACGCCCCTTCATGTAAGGCGCTTCCATGCGATGCACATACACGGGCACCTGCCACGTGCGCGCGAGCTCGTCCGCGGCACCCGCATGGTCGATATGGCCATGGGTCAGGATGATCGCGGCCGGCGGCGTGCCGAACAGCTCCGCGGCTGCACGCACTGTATACTGCGCGGTGCCCGGTAGCCCTGTATCCACCAGCAGCCACGGCTCTCCCGGACTGCCAATGAAATACACGTTCACGAATCCTATCGTCAGGTAGGCGACATTATCCGCAACGTATTCAGGGCGCCGGAGATTTCGGCTCGAGTAGACTTTCTGTAGCATTGCCGACCTGGCTCCTGTCGATCGTTTTCGGTCCATCCCGGTGGTGTGCGCCAATGTACTGCATGGTTCGGTCCCAATTCATAGCCGTCTTGCTCGCCACGGCTCACCGTCCCTACTTTTGCCACTTCCCCAACCCGGACCCCCAATGAATCTCGCGCCGCTCGACTGGTTCGTCGTTGTTGCGTCCATCGTCATCTCGTTCATCCCCGCGATCTGGCTCGCCCGCCGGGCGGGGAGCAGTACGGCGGAGTTCTTCACCTCTGGGCGGGCTGCGCCGTGGTGGCTGATCGGTGTGTCGATGGTCGCGACCACGTTCAGTACCGACACGCCGAACCTCGTTACAAACCTCGTGCGCGAGCACGGCGTGGCAAACAACTGGGTGTGGTGGGCGTTCCTGCTCACCGGTCTGGCCACGGTGTTCTTTTACGCGAGGCTGTGGCGCCGCTCCGGTGTGCTCACCGACCTCGAGTTCTACGAGATCCGCTATTCCGGCCGGCCGGCCTCCTTCGTTCGCGGATTCCGTTCTATCTACCTCGGATTGTTCTTCAATTGCGTCATCATGGCATCGGTGAATCTCGCCGCCGTGAAGATTGCGAATATCATGCTTGGCTGGCCCATGGGTCAGACGCTCCTCATCTGCTCGCTGCTGAACGTTGCATTCGCTGCGACATCAGGTCTGTGGGGCGTGATGGTGACGGACATGATTCAGTTCGGCATTGCGATGACGGGCTCGTTCGCAGCCGCGTACTTCGCAGTGCAGCAGCCTGCCGTCGGCGGCCTGGCTGAACTGTTCCGCCGCGTGCCGCAGAGCACACTCAACCTCGTTCCCGACTTCGGTGACTGGACTCTCGTTCTCACTGTCATGATCATCCCACTCGCCGTGCAGTGGTGGTCCGTGTGGTATCCGGGCTCCGAGCCGGGCGGTGGCAGCTATGTCGCGCAGCGCATGCTGGCGTCGAAGTCCGAGAGCGATGCGCTCAAGGGCACACTGTTCTTCAATGTCGCACACTACGCGCTCCGTCCGTGGCCGTGGATCATTGTCGCGCTCTCTTCGATGCTTGTGTTTCCGAACCTGTCGGACATCGCGACGACGTTTCCCTATGTCGACACGAAGCTGATCGGCCATGACATGGCGTATTCAGCGATGCTGAAATTCCTGCCGGTCGGTTTCATGGGCCTGATGGTGGCCGGACTTCTTGCTGCGTACGTCTCCACACTGTCCACACATCTCAACTGGGGCACGTCCTACCTCGTCCATGATTTCTACCGTCGGTTCATGCGGAAGGATGCCTCAGAGAAGCACTACGTGATGGTCGGCCGCCTCGTTACCGCCGGTCTCATGCTTGCTGCTGCGCTCGTCACATTCGTGCTCGACTCCGCACGCGCGAACTTCGAGCTCATGATGTCGATCGGCGCGGGCACCGGCCTCATCTATCTGCTGCGCTGGTTCTGGTGGCGCATCAATGCGTGGAGCGAGATCGCTGCAATGGCGAGCTCGTTTATCATTGCCGTGGGCTTCTTCATTGCCGGCAAGATGGGGCACAACTTTCCCGCGCATCACGTGCTGCTCATGACCGTTGCGGCGACAACGATCATCTGGATCGCGGTAACGTTCATGACCCAACCGACCGAACGCGCAAAACTGCTCTCGTTCTACAGAACCGTTCGCCCCGCCGGCCCGGGCTGGGAATCCGTCCGCGAGGAAAGCGGACTGCCGCCATCGCCGGACTCCCTCCCGATGTCGCTGCTCGGTTGGGTACTGGGTTGCACGTTCGTATATGCGGCCATCTTCGGGACCGGAAGCTTCCTGTACGGCAAGAATACGCAGGGCTTTGTGTGGCTCGTGCTCTTCGTTGCCAGCGGTATCGGTCTGCAACGGATTCTCCCATCGCTGTGGCAGGGGGCGGATACGACAGTGGAACCTGGCTGACGTGCACACAACCATGGCCGTGATCCTCGCTCGCGGCGTCGGCACACGCATGCGGCGTGTTGATGCCGAAGCGGGCGTTACCGCGGAGCAGAGTGATGTGGCGAACACAGGAGTGAAGGGGATGATTCCGACCGCCACGGGCGCGCCCTTCCTCGACTACGTCATCAGCGGCCTCGCGGATGCAGGCATTGCGGATGTATGTCTCGTGATCGGTCCGGAGCACAGCATGGTGCGGGATTATTACTCGCGTGTTGTCACCAGGCGCGTGCGCATTCACTTCGCCATACAACAGGATCCCATTGGAACGGCAAACGCGGTGCTTGCCGCCGAGTCCTTCGCGGATGGTAATACCGTAATCGTCCTGAATTCCGACAACTACTACCCGGTCCACACGCTGCGAGGCCTTTGCGACCTCGGCACGAATGGCGTGGCCGCGTTCGAGCGGAATGCACTCGTTCGCCTCGGCAATATCGATGCGGGCCGCGTCGCGAAGTACTCGTTGCTCGAGATCGCGGAAGACGGCACACTCGCGCGCATTGTCGAAAAGCCGGATCCTGCGTTCATGCAGAGTTCGAATGCGCACGCCTTTGTCGGGATGAACAGCTGGTCGCTCACGCCGGTCATGTTTGAAGCGTGCCGCCGCGTTCCACCGTCACCGCGTGGGGAGCAGGAGCTGCCGCTCGCCGCGCAATTCGCCATCGACCACATGGGCGTGCGCTTTCAAGTGCTGCAGTATCAGGACGGCGTTCTCGACCTCTCTCACCGCGCCGACATTCCGGCCGTTGCAGCGGCGCTGACCGGAATCGCGCCGCACCTGTGAGCGACGTCCCCGATCGTCTCACGATCGCCGGCATGTCAGGCAATGAAGCGCGCGCGAAGAGCGAGATGTTCGCGCGCTGCAGCCGCGCCCTCGAATGGGTTCGCGCGAAGCCGTACGAAGTGTGCGCTGTGAAGGAACAGACTGTCGAGCCTGC
>JBDSPG010000091.1:0-2632 GCA_039912685.1 Longimicrobiales bacterium
GAACAACGCCAGCTGGGTTGAGCCGTTTCGGAGCAGCTCGACTGAGCGGCGGAGCTGAGCGTCATCCATCACGTCGCGGCGCTTGGCTGTGGAGTCCCCGAACGAGATTCGGGCGATGCTCGCCGAAAGCAGGCGATCGATCTCCGAGCCGCCGGCTTCCCACTGCGCCTTCTCGACCTTTACGCCCTGAGCGACGAGCCTGTTGTAGAACTCGTCTCTCCACGCCTTCGCGACCACGAAGTCTGGCTTCACTTTGCCCTTCTGCTCGACTGCATAATTAATTAGCGTCGTGCGCACAATCTGAGCCTTTGGCGCAAGTGCGTTGAGCAGCTTCTGCTCAGCCGTCGTCAGGGTGTCGGGCTGAACGATAACATCAGGCGTAACCGCTCCGCCGCCGTAGACTATGCGGCCCGCATCCGACTTGAACTTCGGTCGTGACCTGCGAACGGAGTCCGTTTCCATCGAATCGGGCAGGACCTCAACGAAGGATCCGTCCGGCATCAGCTTACGGTCTTTCTGAATCGACCGGCCGCTCGGCGTATACCACTTTGCGGTCGTCATCTTGAGAGCGTAGCCACCATCGAGAGGATAGACCGTTTGAACAAGTCCCTTTCCGAACGATGTCGTGCCAATGATCACCGCGCGGTCGTGATCCTGAAGCGCACCGGCGACGATCTCTGACGCCGATGCGGTTCTGCCATCTGTGAGGACGATGAGCGGAATCTCGGGCGCACTCGGATTGTCGGTGGCGTAGAGGACTTCCTGATATCCGGCGCGACCGCGAACACTCGAGACCTCCATTCCCTTCTTGAGGAAGAGATTGGCAACAGTCGCCGACTGATCGAGGTATCCACCGCCGTTGCCGCGAAGGTCGACGATCATGCCTTTCGCTCCCTCGGAGCTAAGGCGCTTGACTGAGGCTTCGAGCTCCTCCGTGGCCGTTTCGTTGAACTGCTGAAGTGGTACGTAGCCGATCTTGCCATCCAGCATGATTGCAAACGGAACAGCAGGGATGCGGACATTGGCGCGCGTGAAGGTCACTGGAATCGGCTCGCTGACTCCCGCGCGCCCGAACTTCACGTTTACGCGAGTCCCCGGCGTTCCCTTGAGGACATCAGAGACCTGACTCGTCGTCCAACCGACTGTCTTTGCAGTATCGACCTGGAGGATTCGATCGCCTTCAATGATGCCGGCCTGTTCAGCAGGCGTGTGAGGGAAGACGCGCTGGACTGTGATGAAGCCCTGCACTTCGCCGATTTCCATGCCCACGCCGCCGTATTTTCCGCCTGTCTGGGCGTTGAACGTCGCGAGTTCCTTGGGCGAAAGGAGAACCGAATACGGGTCGTTGAGCTCGTGGACGAGGCCGCGCGCTGCCTTTTCGTAGAGATCGGCTGCGGTCACGCTGTCGACGAATCGTCCTGACACGATGGTCAGCACCTGATCGAGGAGGCGGGCTCCATCGTTGGCGGATCGGTCCTGCGCGACAAAGCCGCCTGCAACGAGCGGAGCGGCGACAACTGCGAATACCAGAAGCTTGCGACGGTTAGACATGCTTGCCTGCTGTAAAGGAAGACTGCCTGAAAGTACTAGATACGCTGGCCCGGAGTGAGAGTTCCGGGGGCGAGCTTGCAACTTCGACACAGTTTGTGAGCTATGCGTTTCTACTGGCTAGTACGTAATCGACTACCCAATCCCGGTCGATCTGCCGAAAGAGTGCGCTTCGCACTACACCAGCACCGACGAGCATCTCGTGTGCGGGTTGCAGGACCCGTTGGAGATGAGACGGGTAGCGTTGTGCCAGGGGGAGCTGCTGCGCCAGCTCTTCGAGTCCAGTTCTCCAGGTGACGTTGCCGGCCTCACGTGCAACTTCGATCAGCCGATAAAGGCGACGTGCTACCGGATTGGTGAGTGAGTGATAGACGACAGACGACAGTTTCACGGCGAAGCCTGCAGCGATGTTTTCACGGAGCGATGGCGATATAGACACGCGTGCGTCGCCAGGCTCTGATGCCGCAAGTACGGGAAAGAGCGTGAATTGCTCGCGATCAGCCAATCTCCGACGCTCGATCGCGACCGAGCTCAGGATGGTGAAGCGATCTTCGAGCGGCCCCTGTTGTCCTGCCCTGACATAGACTCCCGATGACTCGAGGATTGTGCGCTCCAGGCGGTTCAGTGCGGACCGAAGCTGCTCGTACGTACGTCCGTCGACCCGTCTACCGATCGAACGAAGAAACGCATGCAGTGTGAACGTGACGATGCCGTCTTCCGGGAACGCATCCTCCGCATATCTGCGAAGGATCTCGACGTAAACGTCCTGGTCAAAAGTGCCTGGGAGGCAATCTCCAGGAAACGGCAGAACTCTCCAGCGGCCGCCCGATGGCGGAGAGTATGTTATGGTCGACTCATCTGCCGAATCGCTGAGCCGGAATATGGGGAGAGCTTCGAGTGACCGGTCGAGATGAATCGCCCGGCTCGCTGAGCGTTTTCGGGCAGCTAAAGACATGTGACGGGAAAGTGTTGCAACAATAGACGCGCTGCAAGGAGCCAATCTTCTGGCTCATTCATTGAGTACACACTCGACACACACTCGATACACACTCAATCAGCCCAGTCCGATGAGCATTCTGAAGTA
>JBDSPG010000099.1:0-2577 GCA_039912685.1 Longimicrobiales bacterium
AGCCGATGCCGGTATCCGTCACCGCCATCGTCACCCACTCGCGGCCCGCCTCGGTTGCGCGCGCGGCGCTGATGGTCACGGTGCCGTGCTCGGTGAACTTGTTGGCATTGCTCGCCAGGTTCAGCAAAGCCTGCCGGATCCGCGTCTGGTCGGCGTTCATGGTACCGATGCCGGCGGCGCAATCAACCACCACCTTGTTGTCGGTCTTGGTCGCCATCGTGGCGATGGTCTGCACCACATCCGTGACCAGCGGCGCGATCGCGAAGGATTCGAGATGAATGTCTATCTTGCCGGCCTCGATCTTGGAGAGATCGAGAACGTCGTTGATCAGCGCGAGCAGATGCCTGGCGGCGCGCAGCACACGTTCGAGCGGCTCCAGATCGTCTTCCCGCTTCAGGTCAACGGCGTCCTCGTGCAGCATCTCGGTCACGCCGATGATTGCGTTCAGCGGCGTGCGCAACTCATGCGACATGTTGGCGAGAAACTGCGACTTGAGCTGGCTCGCGACTTCGAGCTGCCTGCCCTTCTCCGCAATCTCGCGGAACAGGCGCGCGTTCTGGATTGCCAGCACCGACTGGCCGGCCAGCGCCTGCAGCAGCGTCACCACCGACGGCGGAAACTCACCCGTGACCCGGCGCCGGATCACCAGCGCGCCGATGACACGATCCTCGCGCAACAACGGCACCGCCAGCGCTGCGCGTATGCCTTCCTTCAGCAGCGGATCACGCATCCGGCTGTCTTCGCCTTTTTCCACGTCCGGAACCTGGTATGGGCTTCGGTTCACGGCGCACAGGCCTACAGCCGTTTCCCCCAACCGTAGCTGCGATTCGCGCAGCACCCGAACATAAGCGTCGCTCACGCCATGGTTCGCGCGCGGTACGAAAACACCGGCCGACTCGTCAAATTCGTAGATGGTGCCGCCTCCGTCGGCCTTGGACAGCTCCACTGCGTGCATGATGATGGTTGCCAGCACGGTCTCCAGGTCGAGTGTGGAGCTGACCGCCTGGCCTACCTCGCCGAGCGCGCGCATTTCTTCGATGGAACGTGTGAGCGCCTCGGTCCGTGCTTCGAGCTCCTTGAACAGCCGCACATTCTCGATCGCGATGACCGCCTGGTCGGCGAAAGTGTTGAGCAACTCGACCTGCCTGTCGGGAAAGGAACCCGGCACGGCCCGCGTGACGTTGATCGAACCAATGGGACGTCCCTCTCGCAGCATGGGAACCGCGATTACACTCCGATAGCCACTGGCCGCTGCAGCCGCGGTGAGAACGTACTCCGGGTCTTTCAGCACGTCAGCGACCTGGACGACTTTGCTGTACAGAATCGCCCGCGTGGCCGAGCTCGCGCGACTGGGCGCCATCGGGAACGCCCGGCGTAAAGACTCTGCCCCCTCCGGGTTGAACTGATCGATAGCGACGAGATTGATCATCTTCCCGTCGTAGTTCAGCACGGCACCGTGCGTGCCGTCGCAAAGCCGCCTGGCACTCGCGGCGATGGCGTCGAACACGGGCTGCACGTCGGTCGGCGAGCTGCTGATGACTTTCAGGATCTCGGCCGTCGCTGTCTGCCGCTCGAGCGCCTCCTTCGTTTCGTTGAACAGCCGCACGTTCTCGATGGCTATCGCCGCCTGATCGGCGAAGGTCTTGAGTAGCGCGACGTGCTTGTCGTCGAAGGGCCGCACCTCGGTCCGGCGCACCACAATCGTCCCCAGAGCGCGGTCCTCGCGCAGCAGCGGAACGGCAAGTATCGTGCGGTGCCCGTACTGGAGCGCCATCGCTTGTCCGAGCGGAAATTCGCCCTCCGGCGAGTTCTGGAGATCCGGCACATGCACGATGGCCCTGTCGAGGATCGAGCGCCCCATCACACTCTTGCGGTCCAAACTCACCGCGTCGTTGGTTCCCGGCCTGCCGATGTCGCCGATGCCGGCCGCAAAGCGCAGCATCGGGCCATTGGTGAGCACGACGTCGGAAAACTGCGCGGCGCAGATGCGCGCCGCGCGTTCCGCCACCGCCTCCAGCACCGGCTGCACATCGCTCGGCGAATTCGATATCACGCGCAGGATCTCGCTGATCGCGGTCTGCTGCTCAAGCGACTCCTTCGTCTCGTTGAACAAGCGCACATTCTCGATCGCGATCACCGCCTGGTCGGCGAAGGTCTCGAGCAGCTCGACCTGCGTGTCGGCAAAAAGTCCCGGAGTAGTGCGGGCCACGAAAATCACACCGATAACCCGCCCTTCGCGGAGCATTGGCACCCCGAGGCAGCCACGGTAGCCGGCCGCGCGGGCCGTGTTTATCCGCGCGTAGTGAGGGTCGTCGAGCACGTTGGCGATGTGAATGACGGCACCCTTGCGAAACGCGCGCGCTGTCACCGTCTCATCCTCCGGCCGCATCGGGAACCCGCGCCGCACTGCGTCCGCGCCCTGTTCGCTCGCCCCATGGACGGCCATCAGCTGGATCAGCGCACCGTCGAACCGCGATACGATGGTGACATCGGCGACGCAGAGTCTTTCGGCCAGCGCTGCAATCGCATCGAAGACCGGCTGCACGTCCGTCGGCGAACTGGAGATGACCCTCAGGA
>JBDSPG010000163.1:0-4832 GCA_039912685.1 Longimicrobiales bacterium
ACGATGGGCAAGTTTTGTGGGTCTGGGTGAACCGGCCGCGAGATGGTGATGTGCGTTCAATGCTCCTGTCGTACTTCATAGATGCTTGCGCCCGGTAGTTCTGCGGCCAGTCGAAACACGGAGGGGTAGTCGCGGGCAACTGCGAGTAGCGAATCTCCAACCACCAGTCCGGTACGATCTATCAGGATGTACCGCACTCGTTCCTGATGAAGCCAGGCTACGAATGCATCGCGAGGAGTCGTTTGTCCGGGATGAATGTCGTAACCACGACGCTCAGTGATCACGTCGAACATGTCTTTTTGTGCGGCAGCGTACCGCTCATCTGGCCCCGAGTGCGCCTTCAGCCAGAGAGCCATTCGCTCGGCGTCATAGTTCGAAGGTCGTTTGATCGGATAGTCGCCGAATGGTGACTGGTGTGCATCGCGAACTCCCGCAGTCGCGTATAACATTCCGCCTCCAGTGAACGCGATCACGTAGCCGGCACCGGCCGCGAGCAGCATCTTCGCGGGCCAACCGCTCGTTTCACGCGACTTGACGTATTCGACGAGATGGCGGGCCGCCTCGATCGTGTAGAAGAAGACAAAGGGGGCCACGGGAACCATGAATCGGATTTCGTCGTATCCGCCTGCGACCATGTGGACGGCAACGATTAGTACATAAAGCGCCACGTAGAGTCCCGTCACGGAAAGGCGCCGGCGTAGCACTATCACGAGACCCGATACGAAACTCAGCGTCGTCACGACCTGGAGCAGGAAATCCAGCTTGGGGCGTCGCGTCGATAGTTGTTCGATCAGCATCGCTCCCGCCGCCGGCAGCAGGTGCAGATTGTCTCGCATTCTCGCCACCAGGCCGACAAGTGATAGATGGCCAGAATCCGGAAGCCAGGGATCATTCCTAAACAGCGCCCGGAACAGAACGCCCACGTAAGCCCAGCTGGTATATGCATCCCAGAGGACGACGGCGACCAGCGCCAGGATGGCGAGCGAACCAAGGAGCAATCTCGGCGAACGTCGTTTGTCCACGAGTGACTTTGCTTCAACAAGCAGAACAGCCAGCGCCAGCGCGATCCCGATTGTTCGCGTCATGACCGCAGCGACCATCAGCGACCCGGCCAGCAATGCCCCGGAGATCGACTTACGTCTGCCTGCCGATTGGTCTGCGCCACTTGCATCGAACTTCGCCGTCGATGTTTCGATCGTCAGCAGCGCGGCCAGTGACAAGAACATATAGGCCGGTTCCGACAGGATTTGTGTGGTGGCGTGATAGACGTGCACCGACGCCAGTGAAAGCATGACCGCGAGGAGTGCCTGGAGCTGCCGTCCTTCGCGACGGAGCAAAGCGAACGCGAATGCGAGCGACGCGAGGATGAGCAGCGGCGTCAGCGCATTGAGCGCGACGAATCCGTCGGGAAAGAAGTAGAGTACACCGGCGAGAATAAGCGATGTAACCGGTGCTTGAATCGGAGACGCGCCCAATCCGTGCCCCGTGGCGAGCGACCGGCCGACCGTAACGTATGTGGCGCTATCGGGAGAGATGCTCCAATAAGGACCGACCGAAGCCAGATAAAGACCGGCGAGGATGATGGATAGAACGACCAGCGTTGCGGTGCGAATCGTTCTTACATCCCTTCGACGATTCGCTGAAAGCGAGGCAGATCGCGCAACGAATCCAGATCAGTGTCGTGCTCGACCCAGTCTTTCTGCCCGTACCCCTTGTCCACAGCATTTTCGAGACAGCTGAGTGCCTCGTCGAGATTTCCGACCAGCGCGTACATGCAGGAAACGTTGTATAGCAGAAGCGGATCATCGGGATTGATCGTCAGGGCGCGGCGAGCGTAGTCGGCTGCCCCTTCATCATCGCCCAACTTGGCGGCAATGGTCGCGCCGAGTTGACACGCACGGGCATCGTCCGGGTTCAGCTCCAGCCTTTCGTCTATTAGTCGGCGGGCTTTACGATACCTCGTGCGGCTTTCCTCTTTCATTCCCATCGAGTCGTAGGCCCGAGCGAGGAACGTCGGTGCCTGAAAATCCTCGGGCCTTAGCGCGCACGCCCTTTCGAACAACTTTGCCGCCTCGGCGAACTCGCCCTGAGCAATCCGCGCCCTCCCGTAGTGATACACTGCCTCGAAGAGAGTCGGATCGAGCTTCATCGCGAACTCGAACTCCCGCTCCGCTTCGGTGAACCGCGTGCTCAACGAGTGAACCAGCCCGGATGCGAGATGTGCTTCGGCGAGATCGGGGCCAAGTTCGAGAGCTCGTCGGCTTGCCACGCTCCCCTGTGTGAGATTCTGTTCGCGCGCATCGCAGTTCATGTAAAGAAGCGAGCAACTGTCGGCGAGACCGGCGTAAGCGAGAGCGTACTCGGGGTCGATTTCGATGGCCCTCCTGAACATCTGCCGAGCGTACTCGAGGCCACTCCGGCTCCATTGGTGGATGAACTGACGGCCCTTGAGGTAGAATTCGTAGGCCTGCACGTTCACTGATCGGTCGCGCTCGATCGCTTTCTTTTCGCCCTCGCTGAGTATCACACGCAGCGCGTTGAAGATTGCCTCCGAGATTTCATCCTGGATGGCAAACACATCTTCGACGTCCCGATCGAATCGCTCCGACCAGAGCTGATAACCATCGGCGACGTTGATGAGTTGCGCCGCGATGCGGAGCCTGTTGCCCATCTTGCGCACGCTTCCCTCAAGGACGGTGGACACTTTCAGCTTCCGCCCTATCTCGCTGATGTCCTCGTTCTTTCCCTTGAACGCAAACGACGAAGTCCTCGACGCCACTCTCAGCGCCTGGATCTTCGACAGCGCGTTGATCAGCTCCTCGGCCATTCCATCCGTGAAATACTCGTTCTCCGCGTCGGCGCTCATGTTGGCGAACGGGAGTACCGCAACGGACTTTGCAGCGGACACTGTCGCGTGCGGAACGGTCGCGCTTTCAGTCGGTGTCGCCAGGACTTCGCTGCCGAGTGCCTGGGCAAACATCGCGGTTGTCGAATAGCGGGCCGAGGCGGCAGTTGACATCGCCTTCGTAATCGCTCGCTCGACGTGTTCCGGGACGCCGCCGCGCACAGTTCGAAGTGGTGCAGCCGTCTGGGTGAATCGCTTCGCCATCACGGCCGACGCGTTTTCACCGGTAAACGGCCGCTCTCCAGCGAGCATCTCGTACAGCACGCAAGCGAGACTGAATTGATCGCTCTGTCCGTCGAGGTTCAACTCGCCCGCAGCCTGCTCCGGACTCACATATGCGGGCGTACCCACCATCATTCCGGCTTGAGTCAACGTTTCACTTGAGGCTGAGCTGACGGCTTTGGCGATTCCGAAGTCCATCACCATCGCCTCGCCTTCGTATAGCATGACATTTTCCGGCTTGATGTCGCGATGCACAATGTTCTGCCGGTGCGCGTAGTCAAGCGCTGATGCAATCGACTTTGCGTGACGCACCGCCTCGTCAACCGACAGCTGCTTGTCGCGCTCGAGGCGCTCTCTCAGCGATTCGCCTTCGATATACGGCATCACGTAATACAGAAACGAGTCTGCATCTCCGCTGTCGAACAGCGGGAGTATGTGCGGATGATTCAAGCGTGCAGCAAGCTTGATCTCACGAAGAAACCGCTCAGGCCCCAGCGTCGCAGCGAGATCGGGATGGAGCACCTTGAGCGCTACGACACGGTCGTGCCGCTTATCCTGAGCGAGGTACACGGTAGCCATTCCACCGCGGCCAAGCTCGCGGTCGATGTCATAGGTACCAGCGAGTGCCGTTCGCAACCGTTCAAGTGGAAGGGCCAAGTTTTAACCATGGAGAGTGATGACTCTTCGGGACGCTGCCGGTCGGCAACAACGCAGTCAAGCCGCTAACGTTCCGCGACTCCAGATATAAATCCGCAGCTACTGCGGACCGCCGGAGTGCGACGTTTGTGGCTAATCGCCAGCACTACAACAGAATATAGATTACCCCTGTCATGTCGGCCCTCGCGTCAGCCCGTTCAGGCCCCCAAGGTTCACTCAAGCCGACGCCTGAAAGCGGTACGACCGTCTTCTGCTTCTCGCGCGCAAGTGTCGCGGGGCGCACTCGTCGACTGGTCGACGGGTGTGCGAGCGGGATGTCTACCTCACGGTGATGAGCTGATCCATCCCGTGCTCTGCGTGTGTCCGCTCGTCGCGAATGTCTCCGACAAGGCAGAAAAGACGATAATCACCCTTAACCAGGTCGAGGGTGATGAATACCGTTTCACCTGGCGACATGCGGGTTGTGGCCGCGACCGGAGTCATCGGTGGAACGCTGGACACCCCCGCCTCCGGTTGCCCCGCGGCTCTTTCGCGAGCCCTTGCGGCACGGTGGAGATTGATATCGGCAATGGTCTTCCCCGGCCTCATTCGCTGAATGAAGACGTGGTGCTCCTGCGGCCCGCTGTTGATGATGCGCAAAGTCCTGCGTCCGGCCTTGAGCGGCGTCGAAAGCTCATACTTGTAATCGGACATTTCGAGAGTCGCATCGACCTGCGGTAGCGGCGCCTTGCTCTTCGATGCAGTAACCGTGAGCGGCCTCATCATTCCTTTCTGCAGATGAGACACACCCTCCTCGGCATGCAGACATGCGAGGACATAGCGGCCCGGAGCGAGGTCAATTGTCAGTTCGTGTCAGCGCTGTTTCGCTGCGGGATCGGGATTGTTGCGCCCCGCGTAGATCTTGTCGCTTTGGAGCCCGCCAAGGCTCCAGATCCCTCTGGGACTTGCTCCTCCTCCACTCATCAACTTGTGAAACTCCGACATAGAAATGTCGGGATCCAGTCTGAAAACAATGAAGTGATGGACGACCTTCCCTTTGTCTACGAAG
>JBDSPG010000214.1:0-7191 GCA_039912685.1 Longimicrobiales bacterium
GATGACGCGCGACTTCGAGACGCCGAACGGCAGCGCGGTAACCACGATCTGTTCCTTGCCGCCACGTCGCGTCTCGCGCTGCACGGCTGCGCGCATGACCATGCGGCCTCGGCCTGTGCGGTATGCATCCCGAATGCCCTCACGACCCAGGATGTACGCACCCGTCGGGAAGTCCGGGCCCGGCACGAACTTCATCAGATCGTCCGGTGTGCACGTCGGCTTCTTGATGAGGTGGCGTAGTGCAGCAGCGATCTCGCGCAGGTTGTGCGGCGGGATGTTCGTCGCCATGCCGACTGCAATGCCGCTGCTGCCGTTAACGAGCAGGTTGGGATAGCGCGCGGGCAACACAGTCGGCTCGGTAAGCCGGTCATCATAGTTCGGTGCGAAGTCGACAGTATCCTTGTCGATGTCGGCGAGGAGCTCCATCGCGATCTGCGTGAGCTTCGCCTCCGTGTATCGGTAGGCCGCTGCATTGTCCCCATCGATCGAGCCGAAGTTGCCCTGACCGTCCACGAGCGGGTAGCGCATGGAGAAGTCCTGCACCATGCGCACGAGCGCTTCATACACCGACATGTCGCCGTGCGGATGGTACTTGCCGAGCACGTCACCAACGACCGTAGCGCTCTTCTTGTGCGGGCGTGATGCGATGAGACCCGCTTCGTTCATGGCGTGAAGAATTCGCCGATGCACTGGCTTCAGGCCGTCTCGTACGTCGGGCAGCGCGCGCTGCACGATTACACTCATGGAATAATCGAGGAAGGATTGACGCATCTCTTCCTCGATCAGGCGCGGAACTACGCGCTCACGTCTCGCAGGTACGGCCATTGTGTGCCTCAGTTCCAGTCTTCGAGAATATCATCAAATTCTGCGGCCATCGAAGGATGCCCGTGCGCGCGCGCGACTGTTCCGCCAGTGGCATACGCAGCGCGCGCGTCATCATCGAGTCCGATCTGTCGCAATGCGTGGCCGAGCCGGCCCCACGCATTGCCCTCGTCCTCGGCGGCGGTCAGGTATGCGCGCAACGTGTCGACAACGGCCTGCCAGTCACCGCGTTTCTCATACTCCATCGCGAGCCCAAAACGCAGGCGCGAGTCAGCGGGGTTCTTGTCGAGCAGTCGGAGCAGCGCTTCAACGCGATCACCTGTCATGCTCGGTTCCGATCGGGCGCGATCGCGCTGAGGAACACACCGACCACGACGACCGTGAGTGCGCCGACAACGTTGTGCCACAGGAAGGAAATAGACGGCGCGCCATAGGAGACTGCGGCCACAGCGGACATGCCTGCAATCATCGCGATGAACGCCGGCCATGCGCGGGCCATGGGAATCATGGCAAGCACGAAGATGCCGAGGATAGAACCGTAGAAATACGAGCCGAACCGATTCACGACTTCGATCAGCGATCCGAGCGTAGCGGCATACGTCGCAACAACGCACGCGATAATGCCCCAGACCAGCGTAGCGATGCGCGACACGCGCAGCAGGTTTTCATCAGTCTCCTCGGGACGGTACCAGCGGCGGTAGAAGTCGACGACGGTGGATGTCGACAAGGAGTTGAGCTCCGCAGCAATGCTCGACATCGCAGCAGCCATCACGGCGGCAATGAAAATGCCGGCCATGCCGAGCGGGAGCTGCGTCAGCACAAAGCGCGGGATTATGTAGTTCACGTCGCGCGTGCCCTCATGCGTCACATCACCCGCAAGCTTGAGCGCGGCCGTGCGCAGCTCGTTGACATCGCTCTCCGCCGCACGGAACGCCGATTCAGCTTCGTGGGACGCCGGCGTGTGACGCTTCGTTCCCGCCACCATGCTTGCAGCCGCGAGACGCGATGTCAGCGCCGCATCGTACCGCGATTCGAGTGCGGCGAGGTCTGCGGGCGCTGCCGCGCGAACGGCCGACTCATGCGCAGGGTTGTATAGAAGCGGCGGACGCTGGAACACGTAGAAGACGAAGATCAGTATTCCGATCATGAGGATCATCGCCTGCAGCGGGATCTTCCAGTACGCGCTCATCAGCAGGGAAGTCCGCGCTTCAGGTACGGAGCGCGCTGACAGATAACGCTGCACCTGACTCTGATCCGTTCCGAAGTACGAGAGCATCAGGAACAGGCCACCGATCAGGCCCGACCAGAACGTGTATGTCTCATGCAGGTTGAACGAGAAATCGAAGGTCTTGAGGCGGCCGGCCGCACCCGCGATGTGAAGCGCCCCGCCCGGCGAAACCGGGATGCGCACGAGCAGAACAATGACAATGGCGGAGAGCGCGAACACGATCAGGAACATCTGCTTGACGTCCGCCCATGTCACGGCCTGCACACCGCCGATCATCGTGTAGATGATCGTAGGCACGCCAATCAATGTGACGGTCGCAGGCACGCTCCAGCCGAACACCGCGGAAAAGACAACGGCAGGGGCGGCGAGGATGGCGCCGCACGACATGCCGCGCGAACAGAGGAACAGAAACGCGGTCAGTGAACGGGTCGGTGCGTTGAAGCGTTTCTCGAGATACTCGTACGCGGTGAAAACACGTGCGCCGCGCAGGAACGGCACGATGGTAACACCGAGAATGACCATCGCGAGTGGGAGTCCGAAATAGAACTGGAGGAAGCGCATCCCGTCGGTTGCGCCCTGCCCGGTCGTGCCGATCATTGTGACCGCGGAAAGCTGTGTCGCCATGACGGAGAGACCGACAGCCCACCAGGGCAGGCTGCGGTTGGCGAGGAAGTAGCCCTCGATCTCAGTGGTACCGCGTGCGCGCCTGACTCCGTCGGCAACGAAGTACGCGAGATACACGCCGATGATGACCCAGTTGATCCAATGCATCCGTCAGGACGGCCGGAACTGGTTTTGCAGCAGCCATAACAGGACGAGGGTGACGACCTGCACGAGCATAACGAGCACGAGTGTGCGCCGGAACGGTGCGGGATTGCCGGCCTTCTCGGCCGCCTCGTCCGGTGCGGAGCGCGACTCGTTCAGATGCCCGCCTTCACCAGCCGTTCGATCGGCACGCCCGGCGTCCACTCGACGATGTGACCCGCGACTGCGGATGCGGCGACGGTGTACGGCGACGCGAGGTAGAGCTGACCGGGACCGGAGCGTCCGGGGAAGTTGCGGTTCTGCGAGCTGATCGTGACTTCCCCCTTGGTCTTGCTGGTGCCTGGTCCGGCGGCAATGCACGCACCGCAGCCCGGTTCGATGAACTCGGCACCCATCTCCTCGAAGAGGCGGAGATAACCGTTGTCATCACAGTACTGCCGTACTTCCTGTGATCCGCACTGGATGAACAGCTTTACATCCGGATGCACCGTGAGGCCCTGCTGCTTCGCTGCATCGAGGACTGCGGCGTACATGTCCATGTCCTCTTTCTTGCCGGCCGTGCAGGAACCCGCGTACGCGACGTTGATCTCCACCGCCTCGCCGCTGAGCTCGTCCACATAGAGGCCGTTCCCGGGGTCGCCGGGAAGTGCAACCATCGGACGCAGCGAAGATGCATCGATCTCGATCACCTTCACGTACTGCGCATCCGCATCGGACGACAGATCCGCGCACAGGCGTTCCGCCGTCGCGCGATCCATGCCCCGCTCCGCTACCAGGTATTCCACAGCCTTCGCATCCGGCGCGACAATGCCGGTGAACGCGCCGACTTCCGCCGCCATGTTCGTCATTGTCGCGCGTTCGTCGATGCTCAGTGCTTCCACAGCGTCGCCAGCGTACTCGATGATCTGGCCGATCGCATGTCCATCTTTGATGTACGGATGACGCAGGATCTCGAGCATGAAGTCCTTCGCGGTGACATTGTCCGGCTTCGCGCCGGTGACAATGACCTTGAAGGACGGCGGCACACTGACGCGCACATCCTTCGTGATCCACGAATTGAAGATCGCGGTGGTGCCGATGCCGAATGCGATGCACCCGATTGCGCCTGAGTGCGGTGTATGGGAGTCAGTGCCTACGATCATCTGACCGGGCTCCGCGTAGCTCTCGAGCATCTTCGAGTGACAGATCGCTTCGGATCCCAGACGAACGCCGAGGCGCTCGCCGAAATAGATCACGCCCTGCTTCTTCGCGAACTCTTCCTGCTTGTCCTTGAGCTGACGCGCGACATCGAGCAGGCCGAGCTGCACGCGGTCGGGCGGCATCACTTCGTGCAGGTACGTCAGGTGATCACGGAACATGAGGATGGTGGAAGGATCGTTCACCTTCGCATCCGCGCCCAGTTTGTGCTCGAAGAAGATCGCGGCCATCGGCGAAACGTATTCGTGGGAGAAACGGTAGTCCGTGCGCACGAAGCCCGTGTCTCCCGGCTGCACCCACGGCACACCGAACTCACCGTTCGCCGCATCGACAACCCAGCGCCGCGCGAATATCTTCTCGGCGATCGTCATTGCGCGATTTCGTCCGCGCTTCACGGTCACATTCGAGTCCTGTGTCGCCGGCTCGTTCGTCGGACGGGATGTCGCGATGCCCTGCGCCGCCTGGTTCTCCGCGAAGTTTGTGTCCGCACCGGGATCGTTCTCGCCCGATCCGCGCAGCTCACGCACGTCCTCTGCAGCAGAAAGATCCGGCTCGACACCGCCGTGAGATTCCACGGTCTGTGACGACAGCGCGGGTACTGAAACCTTCCCCTGCAGGCGCGCAACGTTGTACTCGAACAGACCGCCGTACTCGATAATGTCCTTCGTGATCGAGTCGACGCCATCGGTGAACGCAGACAGTGGAATCTCCTCGCCTGCACGGATCCGATCGAGCAACGTGAAGTCTGTCGACGTCAGCACGCCGAGGTTCTGGCAGTTCTCGTTGTAGATGCGCTCGATGTTCTCGGCAATCACGACATTGATGCCGGCCATGAGCTCCTCATAAGGCGACTGCTCGCGCGAGCTGCCCTTGCCACGCCGCTTGCCGCTCACGGAACACACGAACCCACCCTTGCGCACGAGTCCTCGCGCAACAGGAAACTCACCGCTGGCGCGCAATCCCAGATACGGGAAGTCGCCGAGCGTCTCGTCGAAGTAATAGCAAATGTATGCCGGCGTGATCTCATCAGTGGAGATCTGGTCGCGCAGCATTGCGCGCACATCATCCGTCAGCTCGAGGTCCTCGCCGGCGAGCTGCGCGCGCATGAGGTCGGCGTCGTCCACAAGAAAAAGAACCCGTCCCTCGAAGCGGAGACGGTCGGGGCGCTTGGAAACGTGAATGGTCAGAATGTCGATCGACATGTGTCCTGCCTGCTCGTGCGTGAATGCTGCCGGTGCGGCGCGCACTGTGCCAAAATCGCTGCCAAAGTATAAGGGGTATCCGCGCGGTGGCTACCGGCGCCGACCCGGACCTATGTTGCACCGACCTCCAACTCTTCAGGAAAGCCGAATTGTGGCGCGACCCGATGTTCTGACCGTAACGCCGAATCCGTCGCTGGACCTGCTGCACGAGACCGCGACGATCGTGTGGGATGACGCCAACCGCGTTGCACCGCCCCGGGTGCGCCCGGGCGGCCAGGGCATTAACGTCGCCCGCGCCGTCATTGCTCTCGGCGGTACCGCCCGCGCGCTCGCACCGCTAGGCGGTCCCACTGGCGACCAGATTGCGGCTATGCTCGCGGCCGCTGACGTGCCATACCACCGGATCCCGAGTCCTGCGGAAACCCGGACATTCGCCGCGATCCGCGAAACCGCCACCGGCCGGAGCCTGCTGATCAACCCACGGGGCGAAGACATGGCTGAAGCGGTCATTGCGGCGCTACTGGATGGGGCGAGTGATACCATCACAAAGTGGCAGCCCCGCTGGGTGGCTTGCTGCGGTAGCCTGCCGCCCGGGGCGCCCTCAGATCTGTATGCGACGATCGGCAGTCACGCGCGGGCGGCGGGATCATTGTTCACGGCAGACTGTGATGGAGACGCCCTGCGCCTCGCCGCTGAAGCCGGGTGTGACCTCCTCGTCCCCAACTGCTTCGAGGTTGAACGCCTCACCGGCCTTGCGGCAGCTGACCCGGCCGACGCGGTCGAGGCCGCGAGATCCCTGGTGCGCGCCGGCACGCCGACCGTCGCCATCACACTGGGTGGCCGTGGCGCCGTCCTCGTCACCCGGGATTATGCAGGACACGCGCGCGCGCGCGAGGAGATTCGGCAAGGTAGCGCGGTCGGGGCAGGTGATGCCTTCCTGGCTTGTCTCATGCTCCGGCTCGCTGCCGGGGTCAGTCCGGGGGCGGCACTGCGGGACGGCGTCGCAGCTGGAACGGCAGTCCTGTCGGGTACGGGCAGCGATCTGCTCGATTTGCGGACTTTCGAGAAGCTGAGGCCGATGGTCGAGTTGAAGGAGATGCTTTGAATAAATATCCGGTTTTGCTTCTTCTCATGGTCGTGGGATCCTGTTCTGGCGATGGGTCGGAGGGCGGCGCGGGCTGGACCCGGGGTGTCCAGGAGGTACGCCGGACGTCGGGAATTGCCACCCTGCGGTCGATCCGCGCGGCGAGCCATGATGGATTCGACCGCATTGTCCTCGATTTCGGGGCGGATCCGATCCCGGGCTATCACATTTCCTATATAGACAGGCCGGTACGGACGTGCGCGCGGGGTGATACGGTCCTGATGCCGGGTGATGGCTGGCTGGAGATCCGGCTGGAGCCGGCCGCGGCGCACACGGAGGTGGGGCAGCCCACTATTGCGGGGCGGACGCTGCCGCTGGATCTCCCCAACCTGCGCCGGCTCAACCTCACGTGCGACTTCGAGGCGCAGGTGACCTG
The DNA here is from genome assembly GCA_039912685.1 of Longimicrobiales bacterium. Classification (GTDB taxonomy): domain Bacteria; phylum Gemmatimonadota; class Gemmatimonadetes; order Longimicrobiales; family RSA9; genus DASUXU01. Next base: position 6,735 of record JBDSPG010000214.1, read on the forward strand.
GGTGGCCGGGGTGTTGTCGCCAAACGACTTCCGGGTCTCCGAGCTCGGTTCCCCGGCGCGTCTGGTGGTCGACATCCTGCAGCATTGAATCCTGTCCGGCGCAAGCCGGGTGGGCGCCGGCGCCGGGAGGATGAGAAACTACTTGCACGGTCCGAGCTAAAGTCCGCACCATCGCAGAGGTTAGCGATATCGAGGGAGCATGGACGGGCGCCGTGGAAAGTTCTTGACTTGAAGTCCGAGGCGGGTTAGCATTCGTTCGCTTCCGGTGCTTGGTGCGCCGGGCAGAACAACTTGAGACTGCTGCCCTTCCCCGGGGTTGACAGACCGCTGAGTACGGCGGGCTGCGCTACCCCTTTATCTGTCTGGGTAGATCGTGTAGGCAAACCTTACGCGTGGAGGTGCAGAAGAATTCGAGTTGTACAGATGCCGAAAGGCAAGTCGTTCGTACCGTCGTACA
>JBDSPG010000249.1:0-3321 GCA_039912685.1 Longimicrobiales bacterium
GTCATCAATGGAGCTGATGCTTGACCCGGGCCGCAGTCACTCTCTATGATGTGAAAGACGCACCACACGTAAACCATGATCAATCTTCGCCCCGCCCGCACCTTCGCCGCGCTCTTCGCGCTGGTCAGCCTGTTGTTCATGCAAATGGCGCTGGCGTGGTACGAATGCCCGGCCGACCGGATCGGGGGGGCCGCGCAGCTGCTCGCCGCCTCCGAGCGCGTTGGGGGCGCGGTCGCGCACGGCTGCGAGGGCACGGACCCGGAGCAGCCCGGTTTGTGTCACGCGCATGACCAGAGAGGCAATCAATCGCTCGACAAGCCGGCGCTGCCGGACGTACAGCCATTCACTACGGGTGGCTACGCCATCGTCCTGGAGATGATCGCGACAGCATCAGCGGTCGCTCCGTCGCGGCAGGACTCAAGTCTTCTCAGGCGCACCACCGCGCCCCCCATCGCCGTCCGCCACTGCTGTTTCCGCATTTAATCCTCCAGTCTGCAACGACCGTCATTTTCCCGTGCGCAGCACGGGGAATGTTGTTCATCGCATTCCGGAGGATTCATGTCACGCTCAGCACTCGTTCCGCATCGGTCGCGCACCAGCGGCCGGCTCACATTCCGCGCTAAAGCCGGCGCAGCGCTGATCGCCGCGTTGGCGTTGGTCGCGTCCGCCCACGCCGCCGATCCGCCGCTGACCCTTGTTGCGGCACAACGCCACGCCATCGAACGTTCGCGTCAACTGGCTGGCCAGGACTTCGCCGTCGCCGCGGCCCGCGACCTCGCGATTGCCGCCGGACAACGGCCGGATCCCGTCGTCAGAATCGGCCTCGACAACCTGCCGGTCTCCGGTTCCGACCGCTTCAGCCTGACCCGCGATTTCATGACCATGGGCCGCATCGGGTTGATGCAAGAACTCACCAGCGCGGACAAGCTTCTGTCGCGTACAGGACGCTTCGAGCGCGAAGCAGAAAAGGTTCTCGCGCAGAAATCGGCGATGGCCGCGACGATCGAACGCGATACGGCACTGGCGTGGCTGGAGCGTTATTACGCCGAAGCCATGGCGGCGGTAATTGCCGAGTTCGGGGAGCAAGCGAAGCTCGAGGTGGAAGCGGCCGATGGCGCCTATCGCGCGGGGCGCGGCAGCCAGTCGGACATCCTCGTTGGCCGAAGCGCTGTGGCGATGTTCGAGGACCGTGCGAGCGAAGCGCAGCGCAAAGTCCGCACGGCGCGAGTGATGCTCGCGCGATGGATCGGCGATGCTGCCGTCCTGCCGCTGTCCGGCGAACCGGCGATCGATACGATCCGTCTCGATACCGCCACGCTTGCCACCCAGCTTGCACACCATCCGCAGATCGCCGTCCTCGATCGGCAGGAGGAGATCGCACGTGCCGAGGCGAAGATCGCCAAAGCCAATCGGGAGAGTGACTGGACAGTCGAGCTTGCGTACCAGCAACGCGGACCGTCGTTCTCCAACATGATCTCGATCGGCGTCTCGATTCCGTGGCAGTGGGATCGGAGCAACCGGCAGGATAGGGAGCTATCTTCGAAGCTGGCGATGATCGAACAGACAAAAGCCGAACGCGACGAGCTGCTGCGCACACATGTCGCCGAAACGCGTGTGCTGATTGAGGAATGGGAGACCGGCCGTCAACGCATGTCCCTTTATCAGCGCGACTTGCTGCCGCTGTCCACCGCGCGCACCACTGCGTTGTTTAGTGCGTATCGCGGGGGCAAGGGTAGCCTCGCCGACGTACTGGCCGCGCGTCGCAGCGAAATCGACGTACGGCTGCAGGCGCTGCAGCTCGCGGCCGACACCGCACGGACGTGGGCGCAAATCAATTTTCTGCTCCCCGGCGTCGTCCCGGCGCATCCCGGAACCGTCAGGCAGGAGGCACCCAAATGAATATCGGGCGCGTCATCGCAGGGGTCGCGATCGTGGCGGCGATTGCTGCGGGAGGTTACGGGCTGTACCTGTTCGGAATGAACCAGGGAATGCAAATGATTGCCCCGGCGGGCGGTCCCACCGGGGCGTCGACGGCCGGCGATCCCGCAGCGGGCAAGTCCGAGAAGAAAGTGCTGTACTGGCACGACCCGATGGTCCCGGGACAGAAATTCGACAAGCCGGGCAAATCGCCGTTCATGGATATGCAACTGGTACCGGTTTACGGCGGCGACGCGGCGGACGAGGGCAAGACCATCATCAGCCCGCGCGTGCAGCAGAATCTCGGCATCCGCACCGCCGACGTGGTTAAAGGAAATCTGAGTTCCAGTGTCGTGGCCGTCGGCAGCGTCGCCTACAACGATCGTGATGTAGCGCTGGTGCAAGCGCGCAACAACGGCTTTGTCGAACGGCTTCATGTAAGAGCGCCTCTCGATCCGGTGCGCAACGGCCAGCCACTGGTCGATCTATACGTGCCGGACTGGGTCGCCGCCCAGGAAGAATTTTTTTCAGTCAAGCGCATGCAGGGCAAAGGCATCGAGTCTTTGATCGACGGTGCCCGGCAGCGGATGCGTCAGGCGGGAATGAGCGACGACCAGATACGCGCTGTGGAAGCGAGCGGCAGTGTGCAGCCGCGATTTACCATCACAGCACCGCTCGGCGGAGTTGTGACAGAGCTCATGGTGCGCGAGGGCATGGCCGTGATGGCCGGCGCGTCCCTGTTTCGCATCAATGGCGTGGGGACCATCTGGGTCAACGCCGAGGTGCCGGAAAACGTCTCCGCGCAAGTGCGCCCGGGCACCGTAGTCGAGGCGAGTACGCCCTCGTTGCCCGGCAAGGTTTTCAAAGGCAAGGTCAGCCGGATCCTGCCCGAAGTCAATCCGCTTACGCGCACGATCAAGGCTCGCGTCGAACTGGCCAATCCGTCAGGACAGCTCACCCCGGGAATGTTCACGACCATGATGTTTGCCGCGCCGGCACGGAACAACGTGCTCATGGTCCCCAGTGAAGCGGTGATCCAGACCGGGCAGCGCAGCGTGGTCGTCGTCGCGGAGACCGCGCAGGACGGCAAGCAGCAATTCCTGCCGGTCGACGTGGAAGTCGGCACCGAGGCGAAAGGGCAGACGGAAATTCGCAAGGGTCTTCAGCGCGTGCAGAAGGTCGTGGTCTCCGGGCAATTCCTGATCGACTCCGAATCGAGCCTCAAGGCGACGACAGTGCGCATGTCCGACTCGTCCGGCGCGGGCGAGAAGGCTCACGTCGGTGAAGGCAAGGTTGAGAAGGTCGACAAGGACAGCGTCACCATTTCGCATGGGCCGATCCCGACGATGCAGTGGGGACCGATGACCATGGGGTTCAAGCTGCCGAAAGACGGGCTGCCGAGCG
>JBDSPG010000375.1:0-3745 GCA_039912685.1 Longimicrobiales bacterium
CCGGCGGATACAGCAGCAGGTCGAAGAACGGGGAGCCCGAAAGCTCGTCCTGGCGATAGCGGCTGTGGAAAATGCTCGATTGCAGTGAGAACGTGGATCCCAGGCGATGATCGAGATTCACACGCACGCTGTTCTTTGTCACGCCGTCATTGTTTTCAAGCGAACCCGCTTCTTTCTCGTTCGTGACGGCCACGAAAAAGCTGGTTGCCTCGGAATTCGAACTGAGTGTTGCCGTATTCGTGTTGAACAGCCCCGGCCGGAAGAAGGCGCTGATATTGTCATATGTGGGAACGGCGTACGCATTGTCCATGAACGCTGTGCCGTTTGAGCCATCGAGCGTCCGCAGCGTGGGGTTGGTGGTCGGGTTCCCGTTCAAGTCGATGAACTGGCCGGCCTCGTTGACCTTGAACTGGTGGGTGCGCGTCACAGGAATATTGGTCGGCGCCTGGGACGATCCGATCTCCGTCCTCGCCGTCAGACGGGTCTTCCCGATCGGCACATTCCGGCCGCGCTGCGTTGTGATCGAAACGACGCCATTGGCGGCGCGCGATCCATACAGCGAAGCGGCGGCGGCGCCCTTGATGACTTCCATCGACTCGAGCTGCAACGATGACAGATCGACGGTCGACTCTGCCATGATCACGCCGTCCACCACGAACAGCGGGTTGTTGTCGCGCTGGACGCTTGTCGGGGTCCGCAGCTGGATACTCACGCCAGAACCCGGCTGGCCGCTGCCGCGAACTACGTTGACGCCCGCGACCTTGCCCTGAATCGCAGCTAGTGCGGATGCCGTGGTCGGGACGGTCACGAGATCCTCCTGACTCACCCGACCGACCGATACGGGCGACTTCGTGCCGACGGTCGGATCCGTTACGCCCGTGATGACAAGCTCTTTGAGCGAGAGTACGGACATGGTCATCGCGAAGTTCAGCAGGGTGGTGCCCTCGGCGCGGACGCGGACGTCCTGCGTGGCCGTGCCGAATCCGATCATCGACGCCGTGATCTTGTAATTGCCTGGACGCACGTTGTTCAGGACGTAGCGGCCTTCAGTCACACTCACGGTCCCGATAGCCGTGCCTTCGAGGAATACCTGTGCACCAATAACGGGCGCAGATCCATTTGCGGTGATCTGGCCGACGATGCGCCCCGTGCCGGCCGTTGCTGGAGTCGACGTTTGCTGTGCCCATGTAGTACCAGGCGTGAACGTGAGCACCAGGGCCAGCGCCAAGAGTGGAATGCGACGTACCATCGATCCTCCGGGGTGTAGGAACTTGGTTGTGTGTGCGGGGACGTACTGAGACGTCCCCGGCGGCGCGCCCCCTGCAGCGGGGGTTGCGATGGAACGGTTTGGACAGCCAAATGTTTGGGACGGGTTGAGCGTATAGTATCAACAGTCACGGATATGTCAACAGTTCGTCCCACTCAGCTGATCATTGTATGCTCCTGAAAGGGCTACTGTATTTTTCAGCGGCGAGGAACGATGAATCGGTCAGAGTCCCGAGATATGCGACCAGCGCCGTGCGCTGGCTTGCAGAAAGATTGAGACGCAACGCGACGCTACCGTCAGGCGAGCGGAGCCGACGCTCCAGGTTGGGATTCATCTGTATGACGGAGTCGTAGAAAGCGACAACCGCCTCCAGGGACGAAAAACGTCCGTCGTGCATGAAAAATCGCCGGACTGCCACGTTGCGTAACGACGGCGCCTTGAAAGCGCCCGTACCTGCGACTCCGGAAGAAGCATTCACGTCGAGCCCGGTGTTGCTGGGTCCATCCGAAACCTGCGCGTTGGTGCGGTGACATGATGCGCAACCTGAGACGTTGAAGAGCTGCAGACCCTCGGCTTCGGCCGCGGTGAAGCTTCTGAGGTCCGGCTGCCCGAACGCGTCGAACGTCCGATCGAAGCGCGCGTCCGCCGACAGCATGGACCGCACAAACTGCGACAAGGCGCGAGCAATGCGATCGCTCGTGATCGCCGTACTTCCGAACGCCGCGTCGAACAGCGGAGCATAAAACGGTGTAACACGCAGTTTGGCTTCCAGGTTTTCGAGCGTCGTTCCCATTTCCAGCGTGTCCTGAATGGGGCGCAAAACCTGGTCTTCGAGGGAAGCAGCACGCTCATCCCAGAAAAATCTGCCGCGTCTGTAGTAGCGCGCATTGGCCAGCGCCATCGAGTGCACCGCCGTGTGCCCTCCATGGATCCCGACGCTGAAGCGGAGTGTGTCGCTGAACCCTGCCGCCTGCTGATGGCATGACGAGCACGCAACGCGGTCGTTGGACGAGAGGCGTTTGTCGTAAAAGAGCACGCGCCCAAGCGCGGCACCCGCATCCGAGATCGGGTTGTCCGGTGGTGTGTTGTCAGCCGCGAGAACGGATCCGGCTGCTGCAATAACAAAATGCCGCGGCGGGAGCACACGTGCGTCCGCATACGCAGACGCCTGCTGCGGCAGACTCGGTGTCGTGAGAGATGAGTCGAAGAAGACGATGCGGAACTGCTGCGTGGCGGTATCCCCGTTCGCGTTGGACGCTACAATCGTGACCCGCGTCGTGACCGCCTCAGTGGCAGTGCCGCGAATGATCGATCCCGACGTCGTGATTCCGGTGACGCCCGGGTCCAGAGTTACGCGATATGTGAGCTTGCCTTCAGGGCCGGCAGAGAAAGCGCGTCCTGCAAGAGTCGCTTCGAATATGAACGGTCGCCCTGCGAAGGCAGCCTGGGTTTCAATCACCGTTTCCGCATGAGGCGGTGCGAGCGCGGTCAGTGGGTCCGCCGGGCCGTCTGAGCGGCAGCCTCCAGTGACTGCGATCCCCGCGAGCAGCGCAGATACTCCCACGCTTCGCCATGATCGCATCAGTGGTCCGTCACCCCCATCAGATGCACATTCGACAGATCGTCGCCCATGATGACGAACGTCATCGCCGTCCCGGCAACCGCATGGCCGCGCATTCGCACGATCTCCTGATTCGCGCTGGAAGACGTCGGGCCGATTGCGAGGGTCATGACCAGATCGAAATCGCCTGGATCGCGAACCATGTAACTGGTGAAGCCCGGGGTGTCGAAGTAGCAGAGGTCGGCAACTCCGATTGCCAGCGCACCCGGGGCGACGATGAAGAAATTGTTCGTCCAGTCCGCGTACGCGGTCGTGGACGAGATGAATCGCACAAGCGCCTTCCCCTGGGGTACGGGCTCGTGGGCGTCCGACATAGGGATGACGCTCGGGTACCGACCTGCGCCGACTGCGTAGAATGTCGAATACGATCCCGGGGTGAGCACGCCGTCGAATCCAGTCGCATACTGTGGCCCCGAGGTCGCGGAAACGAATTCCGGTATCGTCAGGTGATATGCTCCTGACAGTTCGTCCTTCTCAACGATGCCGCTGCGTGGGACAACAGTGCGACGGCCGTCGCGTGTGACGAAAGTGAGGTCGGGCGCGCCGTAATACGTATTGATGAAGCGCGTATACGCAGGAAGTCCCGCCTGAACCGGACGCACTTCGACAATTGTGCTCGCGACCAAGATACCGGTACCGACCGTACCAGTAGTCGCGGTGACCGTTGCTCGTGTGGTCTGTGCCGGGTCGAAATCCTTCGACGTAGTGAGAAGTCCGTTGGGCGAGAGGGAGAATGCCGGGGATCCCGAAATCTGCCAGGTGAAAGGAGGTTGCGGCGTGACCGGTGTGCTGGACCTGACGAGCACCGCGCTGAGTTGCAGCGTGTCATTGGGCGCCATTTCCTTCAGCTGACTGTA
>JBDSPG010000349.1:0-2742 GCA_039912685.1 Longimicrobiales bacterium
ACTGCGCACCGACAGCCATGCCGATGGCTGCAACAACCCACAACGTCGCGGCGGTCGTGAGGCCCGTCACGATGCCGCCGCGCGATTGCATGATGGTGCCCGCGCCGAGGAAGCCGATGCCGCTCACGATCTGCGCGGCGATGCGACCCGGGTCCGCCGGCACACCGGTGCGCGCAAACGAATCGAATGCAACTTTCTTCGAGATCTCCATGAGCAGTGCCGCGCCGAGACAGATCAGCAGGTTCGTGCGAAAGCCTGCAGGCTTGCCGCTCGCTTCACGCTCGAGGCCGATCATGCCACCGAGTGCTGCGGCGAGCAACAGTCGCAGCACCAGCTCCCGGTGCATTACGATTGTGTCCTGCAGCCACGCGGAGCCCAAGGGAAGCCAGTCCATCTTGAACCCTTCCTGTTCAGTCGTTGAGGCGCCGCAGTTCCTTCAGGAGGCCGGTCTTGTCCTTCGTCTTCGAATCCACGTGCTTGATGACTCGCGCCGGCTGTCCCGCTGCAACTACGCCTGCCGGAATATCTTCCGTGACCACCGCGCCTGCCGCCACGACACTGCCCTTTCCTACGCGACAACCCTCGAGCACGACTGCGTTTGCACCGATCAACACTTCATCCTCGATGACAACCGGTGCTGCACTCGGCGGCTCGAGCACGCCGGCGAGCACGGCGCCTGCACCGATGTGGCAATCCGTGCCGACCATTGCACGCGCGCCGACGACCGCGTTCATGTCGATCATTGTACCAGGCCCGATGACCGCGCCGATATTGATCACCGCACCCATCATGACAATCACGCGTTCCCCGATTTCGACGCGATCCCTTATGACCGCTCCCGGCTCGATCCTCGCCGGAATGCCCTTCCAGTCGAGCAGCGGAATCGCCGAGTTGCGGCAGTCGTTGTCAAGATGGTAATAAAGGACGGAAGCGTGCGCGAGCAGCGGTTCGATGCGTTCCCACTCACCCGTGAGAAGCGTGGTACCGCCGCCGGTCGGGAAGGTGCGCACCTCAGCGTCGTTGATTTCGGGAAGCGCTGCATCATGTCGGACGAACACTGTGACAGGTGTTCGTTTGCGCGCGTTGGCGATGAGGTCACGAATTTCCTGATAGTCCAATTGGGTCTCCAGTCAGAGTCCTAGAACGTCCCGCATCGAATACAGTCCGGCGGGACGGCCGACGGCCCAGCGCGCCGCTGTGATGGCACCATTGGCGAAAAGAATGCGATCGGTTGCAACATGCGCGAGTTCGATGCGCTCGACATCGCCGAAAAAGTGAACGCGATGCTCGCCGACAACCGAGCCTCCTCGCAGTGCGTGAAGCGCGATCTGTCCCTGAGGACGCGCACCGGTTTCGCCGGTTCTGCCGTCGATGCGCACCGCGTCGAGGCCCACACCACGGCCGGCCGCCGCAGCGTGAGCGAGTGCAAGCGCAGTACCGCTCGGTGCATCGACCTTCCTGCGATGGTGTGCCTCCACGATCTCGATATCGAAGCTGTCGTTCAACACTGCTGCTGCCTTCTGCACCAGGTCGAGCATCAGATTCACGCCAATGCTGAAGTTTGCCGCAGAAACAACGGTCGTTGTCTTCGCGATGCGCTCAACCGCGGATTGGACGTCGGCGGTGAGTCCCGTCGTGCCGGTGACAAGCGCCTTTCCCGAAAGCGCATCCGCGCACGTGCCGATCACCGCACCGAGCGCAGCGGGTGCTGAAAAGTCGATGACGACATCCGCACGTTCGAGCATGGATGCGCAGTCCGCGGCCGTAACTACATCGATCATGCTGCCGTTTACATTCGGTTGTGACGGCGTTTCGGCGATGCCACCTATGAGCTCGAGATCGGGCGAGCTGGCGAGTGCCCGGAAGAGCGATTCGCCCATGCGACCCGTACTACCGCAGATCACCACGCGGAGCGCGCTCACGATGACCGCGCGACGCCGCTGTCATTGAGTGCGCTGACCAGACGTTCACGAAATTCAGCGCTCGCCGCCACGAGCGGGAGTCGTACGTCGCCAACGTCGAACCCCAGCCATGCTACGGCCATCTTGATCGGGATCGGGTTCGGCTCCGTGAAGAGAAGCCGAATGAGCGGCAGGAAGCGGAGCTGCAGCTTGAGCGCCGTTTCAGTATCCCCATCGAGCCACGCGTGTGCCATGCGGCTCGTCTCGCTCGGTGCGGCGTTACCGAGGACGCTGATGATGCCACGGCCGCCGAGCGCCATGACAGGAATCGTCTGGTCATCATTGCCGCTCCAGATCGTCATGCGGCCGCCGACGAGACGGGCCACTTCGGCGATCTGGCTGATATCGCCACTCGCTTCCTTGATGCCGACAAAACGATCGTCATCCGCGAGCGCGGCAATTGTCTCGGGCAGAATATTGACGGCGGAACGACCGGGCACGTTATAGATCACGGCCGGGAGGTCCGCAGCCTCCACGACAGCACGAAAGTGTGCGATGAGTCCTCGCTGCGGCGGCTTGTTGTAGGGCGGCGCACTCAACAGGATGCCATCGGCGCCGGCATTTGCTGCCTGAACGCCGAGGCGTACGACCTGCTTCGTGTCACTGCCACCGCATCCCACGATGATGGGAATACGCCTGGCCGCCGCGTCGACCGCGACGGCCGTCGCAATACGCTGCTCGTCGATGCTCATGGTGGCGGCTTCACCGGTGGAGCCGCAGATGATCAGCGCATCCGTACCTTCTTCGACGTGGAAGCGCACGAGATCGTGCAGTACGCTCT
>JBDSPG010000388.1:0-2739 GCA_039912685.1 Longimicrobiales bacterium
AGGCAGGCAACTGGGGCAGTTGAGGTCAAAACGATGCGAGTACGGGAGAAATCCGAGAGCCGGGTGATGGGACCCTCCCAATGTAGGTGCGAACGGTCCGAACGCAATCACTCGGCTGGGAGGCGAAGTGCTCAGTCCCTACATGACGTTTCCTTTTACGGATGCCCTGCGAGCGGCCGTTCAACGCGGCGTTCGCGCAATAGTGGTTTCTCCGGCAGAGAACAACCGTGGATTCCTGGCGACGTACATGCGAGCGGAAGCGACACAGCCGGCAACCTGTTCATCAAGCGTCGGCGTGAAACGCGCTGAGATCGTGTTGCTGCTTCTGCTCTCATTCATGTGGGAGAGCGCCGAGCACTACCTCGAAACACAAGCATCACCGGGAGTGGTGGCGTGGTTCTGCGGTGTAGAGCATTGGTCAAATCGACTGATTTGCGACCATCTGTGTGTGCTGCTCGGGTACTGGCTGTGGACGAAGTGGCCAGGCATGTCGTTGTGCACGCGCTTGGTGTCCTTTGCTTGGCTGGCCGTGCACGTCCTGGTATTGCCCAACAGCATGGCCCTGCACCTATACCTGCCCGCTATTCCAGGATTTTTCGGTGACAAGACCGCCGGCGCGTTCGATGTGTGGAGCTTCGAGCATGTACTGGCGGGAGTGAACGCAGGGATCGTGGTGCGCTGGATGACCACTTTTGACTCGGCAGGCGGAGGCAGGCAACTGGGGCAGTTGAGGTCAAGCCGACGCGAGTACGGGAGAAATCTGAGAGCCGGGTGATGGGATCCTCCCAATGTAGGTGCGAACGGTCCGAACGCATCACTCGACCGGAGGCGAACATGCTCGCAATCGCAGCGCTGACCGCAATCCTCGGCGCGGACTGGTCAACGAAGCGGGGGGCGGCATGACCCCCCTCCTTCTGTTGTTCAGCACCATGGGGGCATGCTTCGCCGGCAGCATCATCCCGCTCGTGAATACTGAGCTCGTCATTTTCGGCGCGGCCGCCGCCCTGCCCACCGACATGATCGTGCCGCTCATCGTGTTTGCGAGCCTGGCACAGATGGCAGGCAAGTGCTTCCTGTATTTCGCCGGCAGCGGGCTCCTCACGATCCCGCGCGGCCGCTTTGCCGACCGCATCAATACCGCACTCGCCAAAGTGCAGCAGCAAAGGGGGGCGAGCCGCCTCACAATCTTCGCGAGTGCGGCTACCGGCCTGCCGCCGTTCTATGCGCTCAGCCTCGCGAGCGGCGCGCTCCGTGTCGACTTCCGACAGTTCCTGTTCATCGGCCTCGCCGGTCGTACCCTCCGCTGCGCCGCCATCGTGCTCGTGCCGCAGCTCATCAAAGCCGCTTTCTGAGGAGAGCCAACATGTACGCAACCACAGCCCATCAGATCCTCGTGGACGGCCCCGAATTCTGGGCGAGCCTGCAGGAAGACATTGCGAACGCGGAACACTCCATCTGCATTCAGACGCTTACTTTCGAGGGTGATCTTGCCGGCACGGCGCTCGCCGATGCGCTTATCGCGTGCCGGGCGCCCCGACGGCGCGTGCTCATCGACTCCTTCAACCTGTATTTCCAACGCGACCGCTTCGTGTATGCGCCCGCGAACCTGCGCGCATCCTCCCCCGTTCGCGCAGAGGCGCAGGCGACACGGGAGATGATCGCACGGCTGCGGAGCGCTGGCGTCGAGGTGCGCTACACCAACCCCGCCGGTGTCTTCATGCACAAGCTGCTCGCGCGCGACCACAAGAAGCTCGTGCTGATCGATGGTGATATTGCATACATCGGCGGCATCAACTTCTGCGACCATAACTTCGATTGGCATGACATGATGATCCGCGTATCCCGTACCGATGTCGCCAGCACACTGGCAACGGACTTCAATGCGACGTGGAACGGTCTCCAGGCACCGGCGGCAACGCGCAGCGGCGACATCGAGATCCTCAACCTCGACGGCAGCGGCAACGAGGTCACATGCCGGCGTCTGCTCTCTGCGATCGACGAAGCACAGTCTTCCGTTGAAGTGCTCAGTCCCTACATGACGTTTCCTTTTACGGATGCCCTGCGAGCGGCCGTTCAACGCGGTGTGCGCGTAGTGGTGGTTTCTCCGGCAGAGAACAACCGTGGATTCCTGACGACGTACATGCGAGCGGAAGCGACACGGTCCGGCTTCGACCTGCGTCTGTATCAGGGCAGAATGTCACACCTGAAGGGGATGCTCATCGACAACGCTGAGCTGATAATCGGATCGTCGAACTTCGACTGGCTCACCTATCACCTGCTCGGCGAGGTGATGGCAGTAGTGACGAATGCCGGCATTATCGAAGAGTTCAGACGGCGAGTGCTCGCGCCGGACATCGCGACGTCGGTGCCGGCGGCACCGGCACCGACATGGCGTGCGGTACTGTTCGATGCCGCGTTCCGCATCGCCGCGACCGTAGCCTGCGTGCTGTGCAAGCCGGCACCGCGGCCGGTTGCACTCGACCGGGTACGGCTCCGTGGCGCGCGTTCCTCATGCGTGCCGCCGCGTCTGCCAGAGAAGCGCGTGGCGCTGTAGCGGCATTTCCGGGGATGACGCGGGAGCGACAGCCAGTTATCGTATCGGTGTCAAATGCGTGCGTATGGACGACATTGGAGAGGTATCGATGACGAGGAGCGGTCGTTTCGCAGCAGCGTATTTGGCGTTTGCATTCACGACGATCCCACATGCACGACAGCTTAACGGTCAGGAGCAGACGCAGG
>JBDSPG010000398.1:0-5931 GCA_039912685.1 Longimicrobiales bacterium
GGCGATTTTTTGCGCGTCACGCTCGCGAGTTTCTTCTCTGCTGCAGCCTTCACCCTATACTCGGCAAGCGTCGTCGAAAAACCGCGGTCGAAGGCGGTGCGTGATCCGGTTGGGATGCGAACTGCCCACCCGCGCTTCGCAGGGGTGCGGCCGAGCATGAGGTGCGGATTGAGGTCCTTCACCGCGGAGTCCGTAACACCGGCTGCTTTTGCGACGACGGAGAGCGGCGTACCGCCCGGCACCCATGCGACTTCGAACTGCAGTGGATCCTGATAGTTCACATCCTCGAAGCCGTGCGCCGTCGGCTGCTTGTTGATATACCCGGCCGCGAGCATGAGAGGAACGTAATTGCGCGTTTCTTTCGGCAGTCGCGGCGCGATCCTCCAGAAAACGGCGTCGTCGCCGCGCGTGCTGCCCGTTTCCTCGCGCATGATGCGAGCAATCCGGTTTTCGCCGCTGTTGTACGCGGCCGCGGCCAGGTACCAGCTGCCGAACGTGTCGTGGAGCTCCTGCAGATAGTCGAGCGCTGCACCGGTGGACTTCAACGGATCGCGACGCTCATCCACTTCCGAGTTCACTTCAAGCCCGTAGCGGCGACCGGTTTCCGCGATGAACTGCCAGATCCCCGATGCGGCCGCGCTCGAGTACGCGCGCGGGGTAAAGCCGCTCTCGATGAACGCAAGATAAAGGAGGTCTTCCGGCATGCCGCGGCGGCGCAGCTCAGAACGGATCATCGGCGAATACTTCCCCGACCTCTCCATCCACAAACGGGTGCGCTTCGCATTGTCGCCGGACAGGTACGTGATCCAGCCTTCCACTGCGTCGTTGCGAGTTGCAGTCAGGTCCCACGTAACGCCACCCGCCAGCAGATCGTCCATTGGGGACGACTCATCGCCAGCCTTCCCGCCGATCGTCAGGGCGGTCATGCCTCCGAACGATACGAGGATGGCCCCGATCAGCAACGTCTTTCCAACCCGACTTTGCGCCATGCGTAATCTCCTGCAATGCGAAAGCGGCCACGTCATCCTGCCCGGGCGCGCTTTTCCCTGCTTCGCTTACCGTGGTGTACCCCTAACCTAGCTGGAAAGGATCCCGGATTCAACTGTCTCGGGACGCTAAGTTATTGTCGGACCTCGTTATGGTCGATTGAGATAGTTGCCAAGTACACGATTAAGTGCACTCAGCACCGCCAGGACTGCGGAACGGTGAGGGTCGGCCGCGGCTACTACTGCACCGATGAACTTTCTGGCCGGGTCCTCCGCTGCGTAGAGGGACACGACAATCAGCTCGGCGTCGAAGCTTTTCACCTGCTTGACGCCAGCGAGGCGGAGATCGAGTTCGGTGACAATCGCGGCGAGGGCAACGAGCGCGGCCTGCGCGGCGGTTCGGAGCTCCACGGCTCCGCCGACATCTCCGGTTGCCGTACCGTGAAAGGACTCATCGCCCCAGTCCAGGTCGACATCAATACGCACGTTCCCACTGCCGACGTGACGTCGTAATTCGGCGAAGCGGACGCGGGCGCGCTCGCGGTGTTCGGCACGGTAGGTGACCTCAATGGTGTGGGAGGCGCCGTCCCCGAGCAGTTCCTCGAGAATCGCGCGCGCTTCCTCCTCGACATGGGGGCGCTGAATGGGCTGCATGCAAACGAGTGCGATATCGCCCGAGGCCGGGTCGATAAGCACACGTGCGACGCCGCCGATGCTTTCGAGGCGTGTTCTGGCCTGTTCGATCCGGGCCGCGTCCATGGGTGCCGAGGGCAAAGGGGCTATGTGGTTCACGGTCCGCAAGTTGACCGCCTCGGAGCGCGGCGTCAAGCGACGGCGCGCCCGGAGGTAGGTCAGCGGAACTTCAGAAGAGCGCCTACACCGTCGACTTCAGTCATGGCGTCCGCGGGTATGAACGCGAGGCGTACGTCCTGTCCGGCGGCCATGCGCACTGCCGACTCGACCAAGTCGACACCCTCACGCAGGCTGCCACCGCAATAGGGGCAGTCACCGTCGCGTCGCACGAGATAGAAATTGCATTGCGTGCATTGTACGCCTTCCTTCGTTTCGTCACGCGCGATGAAAAGACGGTCGACCTTGCCCTCCTGCAGCTCGGTGAGCGTCTCATGCCAGCCGGAGGTGGCGAGGTGCTCCTGACGCACGCGACTTAGTAGCTCCTCGATCGAGCTCGCCTCCTCACGTGATCGCAGATTTTCGAACACCGGTGACAGGAAGCGGATGATATCGCTGTTGCCGGCAGCAGGCGGTGCATGGCAGGTATGCACAACCTTGTCCGCGACCGCCGGCGAAAGGAACTCGAGGAAGTGATTCACGTTCTCATCTGTGCCGAGAACCATGTAGCCATCGGCGCGACGTGATGCGCCCAGCGATTCGACGTCCTGCGCAAAAGTCTTGAAGGATTTACGCGTTTCTTCGGCCTTCCACTTCTCGTATTCCTTCTCGGCGTGCCCGTCAGACTGCACTTCAATTTCCGCGTCGTTCGTTTCAGACTCGTCGATTTTCTCCTCCTCAACCGAATCCATGTAAATGCTCAGAACGCGCAGGTGCTCGCGGTCCACAATCGCGACGCAATAGCGGCGTTCATTGCCGAGCGCGACACGCAATGGGCCAATCAGCGGGTGCGCTCCAACCTCGAGACGGTTCGTGAACGGACGTGCAAATGCAACTGCGTGAAACCAGTCCCCGCCAACCTCGGCGAAGATCGCGGCGCCCTTGCTGCGCGTGTCGAATTCATCCGCAAGCCATGCTTCCACGCGCTCGATCACCGTGCCGATCGGCTCGCCGTGATGCGCCTCCGGGTCGCTTTCGGGATGTGCGAAACGCGCGCGCTGCTTGTTCAGAAATGTCTGATAGGTTCGCTTGTTGTCGGAATTGACCGACATATCGAGATAAACGGAAAGGACGGGGTGAGTCGATGTGCGCGCCGTGATCGGCTGCAGGATTTGATGCGGCATATTCATCCTTGTGCTGGTGAAGCCTGTCGCAAGGTACTGGGGCAAGGTCTACGCCACGGCAACTTTCCGCGCGATCGTGCGCCCTACAAATGGTAGTTGGGCGCTTCCCTCGTGATCGCAATGTCGTGCGGGTGTGACTCGCGCAGGCCGCCACCTGTGATACGCATGAACTGACTCTTCGTGCGCAGCGTCTGCATGTCGCTGCAGCCGACGTAGCCCATACCGCTCCGTATACCGCCGACCAGCTGATAGATCACATCGGACGCCGGCCCCTTGTAAGGCACCCGCCCTTCGATGCCTTCGGGCACGAACTTCCTACTCTGACTGTTGTCTTCCTGGAAGTAGCGATCCGCGGAGCCTTCCTCCATGGCGGCCAGCGATCCCATGCCGCGCACGACCTTGAAGCGACGTCCTTCAGCGAGGAAGCTTTCGCCCGGGCTCTCTTCGGTACCTGCGAGCAGCGACCCCATCATGACTGTTGCTGCGCCGGCAGCGATCGCCTTCACGATATCTCCGGAATAACGAACACCACCGTCGGCGATCACCGGGATCTTCCCTTCCACACCCTTCACAGCGTCCATGATGGCGGTGAGCTGCGGGACGCCGACGCCGGTGACGATGCGGGTCGTGCAAATGCTGCCGGGTCCGATGCCGACCTTCACGGCATCAGCGCCACGATCGCGCAGCGCGCGTGCGCCGTCCGCGGTTGCGACATTGCCCGCAATGATCTGGGCATCAGGGAAGCGTTTGCGTGTGCGCTCTGTCGCCTCGAGCACGCCGATCGAATGTCCATGTGCAGTATCAATCACGAGGACGTCGCATCCGGCCTGCAGCAGCTCGCCTGCGCGTTCGAGGTCACGCTCACTCGTGCCGATTGCGGCGCCGACACGAAGGCGGCCCAGCGAATCCTTCGCAGCATTGGGGAACTGACGTCGCTTGAAAATATCTTTTACAGTGATGAGACCATGGAGCCTGCCATCGGCATCGATGATGGGGAGCTTTTCGATGCGCGCCTTGTGCAGGATGCGCTCGGCATCCTCGAGCGATGTGCCGATCGGTGCGGTGATGAGATTTTTCGTCATCACTTCGCTGATCGGCGTTGCGGGATCCTGCTCGAATTGCAGATCGCGGTTTGTGAGAATTCCGCGCAGTCGGTTTTCCTCGTCGACGATTGGTACGCCGGAGATGCCGTATTGATGCAGGAGCTGCAGCGCATCACGGAGCGGGCGGTCCTGGCGCAGCGTGATCGGGTCCATGATCATCCCGCTCTCAGAGCGTTTTACGCGGTCGACTTCGGCAGCCTGTCGCTCGATGGACATGTTCTTGTGCACGATGCCGATCCCGCCTTCACGCGCCATGGCAATCGCCATCCTGGATTCCGTAACGGTGTCCATCGCAGCGGCGAGGAGCGGAATGGAGAGCGGAAGTGCATTGGTCAGGAACGTGCTGACGTCGGTGTCGCGGGGATGAACGTCGGAGAATGCGGGCACGAGGAGGACGTCATCGAACGTCAGCCCCTCCGCGAGAATGCGTGACATGCGAGACCTCTAGATGCGCAACACCCGCCAGCCGTCTCCGTTTTCGGGGAGGCTCGCGGGTGCCTGTTCAGAACCTGGGGTTTCCATAGGGAAAGATAGGCTCACCCCGGGCGGGCGTCAAATGCTATTCGTCGTCCTCGTCGTGGTCGGGCTCGGGCCGCGGCCTTTTTTTCAGACGGGCGTGCCGCACCCGGTGAATACGCGGTTCATCCTCAGCTTCCTCTGGCTCGAAACCGCTTCGGCTGCGCGGCTTCGCCTTGCGCGGCGGCCCCCCGGTCACGGCGGTCGTACCGAGGGCGTTGCGTATCCCTTCGGGCAACATTCCGCCGAGAGATTCGACGCCCTCAATGAGGAACCCGAGGCTGCGGGCGTCGCCATCCCAGTGCTCCATCAGGATGTCCTCGCCAGCGCTCGCCATGAGTCGGCCGAGGGAGAGGCCGACGAGATAGAGATCGTCAACCAGGCCGAGGAGGCCGCCGAAATCGGGAATCAGGTCGAGCGGCGAGATGACGTACGCCGCGACGAGAGCAAAGAGCGCCTTGTCCTTCGCGGGGACGCGGCGGTCGATCATGAGACGGAAGAGCAGCTTGAGGAGGCTGGGCAGCTCTCGAATGAGCTGTCGGGCCGCGGATCGCGTCGATGCGCGAGTCAGTTTCGAGCTGCGTCTTCTCATGGGCCTCTCAATGGCTAACGCGCCGGATCCGAGTCGGATCCGGTCGGACCGGGCTTGGGCGGAGTTGGCGTCAGGATATCGGTTGCCGTATCCGACACGGACTTCGCGGTTTCGGTGACGGTCTTCATCACTTTTCGGGCCGAGCCGATGATTCCGACGGTCCCGCTGATCACCTTGGGTGCGACGGAACGAACCCGCATGCCGTCCTCGAGCCTTTCGGCGAAGCGCTGGAGTGAATCCGGCGTGCGCGCGAGATCGGCGGCGTACTTCGCCTCGAGGAACTCGATATAGTCGAGCACCTGATAGAGCTGCTGCTCCGGCAACACCTCGAGCTTGCGGAGAATCCGCTCCTGCAGGACATCATGCATCTTGGCCCACTCCTTTGTTCTGCGGGTCAACCCCAACCCCCGCAAGATTATAGCGTCGCGGACCCCGGACCGCGACCGTCCCGGACTCACTACGCCCGCGGGCCGATTGAAGTTGCGACCCGCCAAGTCCGCGCCTACGTTCCGCGCTCTTATTCAATGGACGGGGCCATGGCTTTCTTACCGCTGCGCACAGTCGATCTGTCGGATACGACACGGACCGCATACGACACGTGGCTCGACAATCTCGCTGCGGAGCTCGCCAACGAAACATCCGACCGGTACGACCTGTGCCGCCGCGTGCTGACAGACATCTATTACCCGCAGTATCGGGATACGGACCCCGCAACGCTGCCGGAAGCGACGCGGATGGCACTGCTGCAGATGGACCCGCGC
>JBDSPG010000403.1:0-2776 GCA_039912685.1 Longimicrobiales bacterium
GCAATTGGATCCGGCCGGATTGACCTTCCCGCTCGAGCTGAGGGGCTGGCGGCCGGGCGACCAGATCCGTCTGTCTTTCGGATCGAAGAAATTGAAGAAGCTGTTTGTGGAGCGGCGAGTAGCGCGCACCCGGCGGCATCAGGTGCCGGTTCTCGCGGAGAGCGGGGACGGCGCCGTTTTGTGGCTGGCGGGAATTGCCCGCGCCGCCGTGGCGGTCCCGACCATCGGGACTCCAACCTTTTGTGTCAGGATCGAGGAATGACGAGCGAGGCCGACGTCCGAGCCCGTACGGGTCTGCAGGAGTTCCGCCGGATCGCCTATACGGATGCCGAAATCCGTGAGCGGGTCGCGGCCATGGGCCGCGAAATCACCGAGGCTTATCCGCCAGACGAGGAGCTGCTCGTTCTGGGACTCCTTAAAGGATCATTCATTTTCCTGGCGGACCTGGTGCGCGAAATCGCGCGCCCGCTCCAGCTGGACTTCCTGATGGCGTCGAGCTACGGGAGCGGGATGGTGAGCAGCGGGGACGTCCGGCTGGTCTATGATCCGGATACGGCTCTCGCGGGTAAGCATGTAGTGCTGGTGGAAGACATCGTGGACAGCGGGAACACGTTGAACCGGCTGTATCCGATTCTGAAAGAGCGCGGGCCGAAGAGCCTCGACCTGTGCGCGCTCCTGCACAAGCGCATTGCAAAGAATCTGACATGGGATGCACGCTGGGTCGGATTCGATGCACCCAGCGAGTTTCTCGTCGGCTACGGTCTCGACCATGCCGAGAACTATCGTCATCTGCCTTACATCGCGAGCCTGTAAGCGCGCGTTGAAAGTTGCTTAAAGGATTATAGAGAAGACATGCAGGATCCCAACAACGAAACAGGGCAGTCACGCTGGAGCCGGATGAGCAAGTCCGCTTCACTCTGGATGTTCCTGGTGGTCGGCACACTGCTGCTCGTCAATGTGGTCGGCCGCGGCCGCTCCACTGCGGTGGAGCTGCCGTATTCCGAGTACAAGATGCAGCTCGAAGCGGGCAACATCGATCAGGTCACGATCATCGAAGGCAAGAGGATCGAGGGCGGCCTGCGCACGCCGATCGCACGAGAAAACAAGAGCATTGCTGATTTCTGGACGCTGCTGCCGATCAAGGACAGCGAACAGGAGATGACGGATCTCAAGGCGAAGGGCGTACGCGTCAAGGCGATCGAAAAGAAGCCCAACTGGTGGATGGTTCTCATCAACTTCCTGCCGTGGATTCTTTTGTTCGGCTGGATGTTCTTCATGATCCGTCAGATGCAGGTTGGCGGATCGAAGGCGTTCCAATTCGGCAAATCGAAGGCGCGTCTGCTCACGGGTGACACGCCGAAAGTTACGTTTGCCGACGTCGCCGGTGCCGATGAAGCCAAGGATGAGCTGCAGGAGATCATAGAGTTCCTGAAGGACCCGCAGAAGTTCAGTCGTCTTGGTGGCCGCCTGCCGAAGGGTGTTCTGCTGATCGGTCCGCCCGGTACGGGCAAGACCCTGCTCGCGCGAGCGGTTGCGGGTGAAGCGGGCCGTCCGTTCTTCTCGATGTCAGGCTCAGACTTCGTGGAAATGTTCGTCGGTGTCGGCGCATCGCGCGTTCGTGATCTGTTCGAGCAGGGCAAGGCGCACGCGCCGTGCATCATCTTCATTGACGAAATCGATGCGGTCGGCCGTCATCGCGGCGCCGGTCTCGGCGGCGGTCATGACGAGCGCGAGCAGACACTCAATCAGCTGCTCGTCGAGATGGACGGCTTCGAATCCAATGAAGGCGTGATCCTGCTCGCAGCGACGAACCGTCCCGACGTTCTCGACCCGGCGCTCTTGCGTCCGGGCCGCTTCGACCGTCAGGTCGTTGTCGATTCACCGGATGTAAAGGGCCGCGAAGGCATTCTGCGGGTTCACCTGAAGAAGGTGCCGCTCGCGACGGATGTCGACGTGCGCACCCTCGCGAAGGCGACGCCGGGCATGAGCGGTGCCGACCTGGCGAACCTAGTGAACGAAGCCGCACTGCTCGCGGCGCGCCGCGAACACGACAAGGTCTATATGGATGACCTCGAGCATGCCAAGGACAAGGTCATGCTCGGCGCGGAGCGTCGCTCCATGGTGCTCGCGGAAGGTGAACGCACGCTGACCGCGTATCACGAGGCTGGACACGCTGTCGTCGCGCTGTTCGTGCCGGGCCTCGACCCGGTGCACAAGGTCACGATCATTCCGCGGGGTCGCGCGCTCGGTGTCACTGCGTCACTGCCGGAAGAGGATCGTCATTCGTACTCGAAGGACTACATGCTCGCGCGCCTCGTCATGTTGTACGGTGGCCGCGCTGCAGAGGAAATGATCTTCGGACCGGAAAAGATCACGACGGGCGCGGGCAACGACATCGAGCGTGCAACGGGCATGGCGCGCCGCATGGTGATGCAGTGGGGCATGAGTGAAGCGGTCGGCCCGATGTCGGTCGGCGATTCCGAGCAGGAAGTCTTCCTCGGTCGCGAAATCGGACAGCGCACGCTGGTGTCCGCACGTCTCGCGGAGCGCGTCGATCAGGAAGTAAAGCGCCTCATTGACGAAGCGTATGCTGATGCAATGAAGTGCGTGCTGGAAAACCGCGCGGTGCTGGAGCAAATCGCCGAAGCGCTGCTCGAGCGCGAAACCATCGATCGCGAAGAGCTGCAGCTGCTGTTCGCGGGTCAACCGCTGCCCGAGTCGAAGCTCGTTCGTCAGGCGCGCGAGTTCGCGGACTCCCTGCGCGTCGGTGCGGGCG
>JBDSPG010000144.1:0-2642 GCA_039912685.1 Longimicrobiales bacterium
GGATGCTCGAGCTCGCAGCGCTCCCACGCGTATGGACAGCGATCGCGAAACCTGCATCCGGACGGCCATGCTGTCGGCGGCGGAACCGTGCCCGGTATCACGTTCAGACGCTCACGCGAGTCCGTGATCTGCGGCATCGCGTTCATGAGCCCTTCCGTATAGGGATGATGCGCGGCCGCAAAGAGCGTCTCGACCGACGCCTCTTCGACTATCTCACCGCCGTACATCACCAGCACTCGCGTGGCGGTCTCGGCTATCACGCCGAGATCGTGCGTGATCATCAGGATCGACGTGCCGAGACGCTTCTGGAGATCGCTGAGCAGCTCGAGAATCTGCGCCTGAATCGTCACGTCGAGTGCGGTTGTCGGCTCATCCGCGATTACCAGCGCAGGATTCATCATGAGAGCCATCGCAATTAGAACCCTCTGCCGCATCCCTCCGGAAAGCTGGTGCGGATACTGCTTCGCCCGCTCTTCCGGCGACGGGATTCCGGTGAGGGCCAGCATTTCCACGGCGCGTTTCCAGGCGTCGCGCCGCGAACCGTCACCGTGCACGCGCGCGACCTCCGCGACCTGATCACCGACGGTGAACACCGGGTTTAGCGCCGACATGGGCTCCTGGAAGATCATCGCGATGCGGTTGCCCCGAATGTGGCGCATGCCGCCGTCATCGAGCGCCACGAGGTCCTTGCCCTCGAACAGGATCCTGCTGCCTTCTTCAATGCGTCCCGGGGGCTGGATCAGGCGCAGGATGGACAGCGCGGTCACCGACTTCCCGCATCCGGATTCACCGACGATGCCGAGGGTCTCTCCCGCATGCACCGCGAACGAGACGCCGTCCACCGATCGCGCCACCGCCGAGGGCATGTGGAACCAGGTCCGCAGATTTTCCACAGCGAGCAGTGGTTCGCTCATTCGATCACTGTTTGCCTCGGCGACAGGGAGCGCAGCAGCGCGTCGCCAAGGACGTTGAAGGCCATGACAGTAAGAACGATCGCCAGCCCCGGGAAAAGCGATATCCACCAATGGGTCGCGATCTCGCCGGATCCATCCTGAATCATGTTTCCCCAGCTCGCCTCGGGCTGCCTGATTCCGATGCCCAGCCATGACAGGCCCGCTTCGAGAACGATCACATGGCCCACGCCGAGGGTCGCCGCAACGACGACCGGTGTCACTACGTTCGGAAGGATATGTCGCACGAGAATTCGGGTCCGTGTCGCGCCAAGCGCCCTCGCCGATGCCACAAAATCCCGTGCCTTCAACGCAAGAACCTGACCTCTCACGAGCCGTGCCAATCCATACCAGCCAGTGACGCCAAGCATTATCACGAACCCGCCGAGAGGCATGTCATGCCAGGTGGCGAAGATCGCGATGAGAAGCAGCAGCCGCGGAATGGCGAGAAATGCATCGAGAATGCGCTCGAGCAGGGATGCCGTGAAGCCCTCGGAAAAACCGGCGATGGATCCGTAAGCCGTGCCGAGGGTGACGCTGACCAGTGTCGCAAAAACAGCGACAGTGAGCGACAGCCGCCCGCCATAGATGACGCGGCTCAGGACATCCCGGCTGAGCGGATCGGTGCCCATGGGATGCGACATGGAAGGGGCGGCGTTCTTGAGTCCCAGAATGTCGGGCTGTGCAAAGGGATCGTACGGAGATGTGAGCGGCGCGAGGAAGCATGCGACTGCGATCAACAGCAGCACCGATGCTGCGATCGTTGCCGTCCGGTCACGCGCAAACAGGCGCGCGCCGACACGCGACATTCCCGAAAACACAAAGGGCGTGTCAGCGTTCATCGCGCAGTCTGGGGTCGAACACGCGATACAGAGTGTCGGCGACGATGCTCCCGGCCACGACGAAAGCGCTGCCCAGGATCACCGTTCCGGTAAGCAACGGATAGTCTCTGCTCCGTATCGAGTTCACGATGATGAGGCCCATGCCGGGCCAGGAGAATACCTTCTCGATGAACACCGCTCCGGTGAGCAGCGCCGGGAACGCAATGCCGACGAGCGTGATCACGGGCGGAAGCGCGTTGCGCAGAGCGTGACGTCGAATGAGAATGCGCTCCGGCACACCGCGCGCCCGGGCAGTCATGATGTACTCGGAGGGCAGCGCCTCGAGCAGCGCCGCCCTTTGATGTCTCGCAATGAGCGGAAAGTAGAGCAGCGTCAGGGTGGCCGCCGGAAGCACGACGTGACGCAGTCTGTCGCCAACGCGCGCCGCCGGACCGAGCATGTCGTGCATCACCGGATCGACTGCGCCGCCGATGGGAAAAATTGGAATCCAGTAACTGAACGCAATGAGCACCAGGAGCGCGAGCCAGAAATCGGGAACCGAGAAGAGCGTCAGGGAGATTCCATCAAGCACGCGGTCGGTCATGCGGCCGCAGCGGCGCACCTGGATCAATGCAGCAGCTATCCCCAGGGTGAATGCGCCCGCGAGTCCGATGGCCATGAGCAACAGCGTGTTCGGGAGTGCGTCGCCAAGTGCCTGCACGCGTGATCTCGTTGTCGCGTTTGTACGTGATCCAGCGCTCGATCAGCGCGGTCGTGAAAACGTCGCCCTTTAACAAGAAGTCGTGATCGTTCTCAAGCGCTTTTAGCGATTCGTCGAGGCTGCCCGGTAGCGAAGGCACGTTCGCCAGTT
>JBDSPG010000153.1:0-2873 GCA_039912685.1 Longimicrobiales bacterium
CACTGTGCGCGACCGGCCGAATTTGCACGGGAGCTGGGCCGTGCCCGGATCAGTCCTTCAGCTTCAATGCCTGAGCGATCCGGTGACGAAGGTCGTCTACATGAGCCTTCTTCATGCCGTTACTCCGGCCGCTCGCCGCCCGGAGCTCGTTGTCCAGTGCGTTCAGCTCCCCACGAACCGTGGGGTAGAGGTCCGAGAGGTTGGCAGCCAGTGTCGGTGTGGCCGGAGCACCACCAAACGGTGCTGCCGCGCCGGGTGCGGGCGCCGGCGGGTTGATCTTGGCCGCCAGGCTCTCGACGTACGAGCGCTGCAGGGCTCGACGATATATGTCGATCTCCTGGTTCGATCGAAGCTCGCTGAACACGCCCCCACGGACGTCACTCAGCAGGTCCATTGGGGAGTAGCCTGTCACCGACTCGAACTCGGCCAGACGGATCAGCCGCGTGTTCGAGATGACCGTGTTGAGCAGGCCCATTTGTGCGTTCACAAGACGCGCAACACGACCGGTCGGCTCGATCTTCCGCAGAATATCGTCGTCGAGGAAGAATGTCGGCGTCCTGAATGCATTTTCATTCAGGAACATCACGGCTTCGCGCTGACGCGCACGCGATGTCGGCGTGAACCGTACGCCGCTCTGACTGCCGTACTTCTCCTGCGACTCCGCGCTCGCCACGACATTCGCGACATGGCCGAGCTCAGTGCGCCACTGGCCGATCAGGCGACCATACAGCTCGCTCAGATCGTCATAGCTCTCGGTCGGCCTCACCGTTGCCGGGATGAGCCACTGCATGTTGCGTTTGATGTTCATGATGCCGTAGCGCGTGGCCTTCACTGCGTCCGCATCACCGACGGCTTCGGTTTCATCACCCGGGTCCGTTCCCTGTGACCCCGATGTGGAGAAACGCAGGTACGGCTTGGTGTCCTGCTCGCGCGCCCAAGAATCGAGTGTCAGCCGTTCGTCCTCTGGCGAGCGGACGCCCGGAATCGGTGCGTAACCCCAGTGTGTCGCCCACGTGTCGTATGGCCCGATGTCCGGCGTCAGCAGCTCAACCGGAATGTTGTCCTCGGGCTGTGCAACGTAGTTGAAGCGCGAGTAATCCATGAGTGTCGGCGTATGGCCCCACACGCGGAGGAACGAAACGCTGCGCAGCGAGTCCACCGGATAGGTCGAACTCGCCTTCATGTTGTGCTGGAACCCGAGTGTGTGGCCCACCTCATGTGCGAGCACATACTCGAGCATGCGTCCCATCAGCGTGTCCGGCATGGGCAGTTTGCGCACGCGAGGGTCGAGCGATGCGGCCTGCGTGTAGTACCACGAGTTCTGAAGGTTCTGCACGTTGTGGTAGAACTGGATGTGCGCATTCAGGATCTCGCCCGAGCGCGGGTCGTGCACGTTCGGTCCTGATGCATTCTCCGTTGTCGACGGCAGCCAGCGCACAACCGAGTAGCGGGCATCTTCCGCCGACCAGTCCGGATCGTTGGCCGGTGCTTCCTTCGCGATGATGGCATTGCTGAAGCCGGCGGCGAGGAATGCCTTCTGCCAGGCTTCAATGCCCTTCTTGAAGAACGGGATCCACTTCTTCGGTGTCGCCGGATCGATGTAGTAGACGATCGGCTTCACTGGATCCGAAACGGCCGCGTTCGGATCCTTCTTCTCGAGACGATAGCGCGTGATATAGCAGCGCTGATGCACCTTGCCGTCGCGATCCGTGTAGTCCGTAAAGTTTACCGAGAAGTAACCGACGCGGTCATCGCACGAACGCGCCATCATCGGCGTGTCAGGGAGACGATGGAAGCTCCAGCTCATTACGATCGTGGCAGCGCGTGGGCCCCCACCGCCTCCCGGTGCGCCGCCCGGAGCAGGCGCGGCCGTGCGGTTGATTGTCAACGTTGCAGTAACATTCACGTTGTCCTGGAACGGCACTGCGGTTTCAATGAATGAACGCGCGGCATCGACTGTACCGGGGATCCGACTCGCGGGACTCATTTCCGTCGGCGGCTGCGTGAAGATGCGTGTCACGTCGATCACCATCGAGCTGTCCGGTCCAAACGCGTCGACGTTGAATGCGGCAATGATCGGGTTCACGTTCGCGGCCTGCACCGCCTTGTACTCCGGCGTGTTGACATCCGCCTGCGCGTCATACGAGACACTGCGAAGCAGGACCTGATTGTTGCGACGTTGCCAACGGAACACGTTGTTGCTTACAGCCTGACCGCCGTATCCGACACCGAGTGTGGTTTGTGCGATTTCCGTCACGAGCAGCTGATCCTTGTCGAGCTGGTCGCGAGGAATCTCGAACAGCAGCTTCGATCCAATGCGGTGTACCTTGAAGAGACCGGCGCGCGTAACGGCCGCTGATGTAACAACACGGCTATACGACTGCGGCCGCGGCTCTGCGCCCGCTCCGCCGGCTCGGCCGGTGCCCGTCGTTGAATCGCCCGCGGCCGGCGTGGCGCCGCCTGCAGGTGCCTGTGCACCGGCCGGACGTGGTGCGGGTGCTGGAGCGGCAGGCGGCGCTGACTTGGCGCATGCGCCAAGAACGAGGCCTGCAGCAACTACGCTGAGGAGACTTCGCATAGGTACCTAACGTGAGAGAGAACCGACATATCGGCACGATCGCGACCTGGGAGGCCGACGTGCCAGTATTTGCGCCCCGCCATTGTGCTACGGCTGGCACCGACTGTCAAGTTGATACCAGGCTGGTACCAGAAGGACTGCGGATTCAGCCGGAACGCGGGCGGAGTGCGAGAATTCCCGAGAGCGTGGCAGCATAGGCAGTCATGCGCACCGACTCTTCCTGCAGGTGCACGCGGCCGGCGCGAGTGATCTGATAGTATCTCGCGCGCCGATAGTTTTCCGTAACGCCCCACTT
>JBDSPG010000179.1:0-3312 GCA_039912685.1 Longimicrobiales bacterium
GACTGGCAGCAGGCACAACAACAGGATGCAGCCGCCTCGCGCGAGGCGAGCATCTTCATCTAAATGTCGTCGTCTTCCGGAACGGCGTACGCGCTCGGCACGCGCTTCACGACGATCGTCAGGCCGAACAGCACAAGGACTGTCGCTGCGACGGTCCCGAGGTAAATGCCGAGGCCGACGGCCGGCGAGGGGGCTGAACCTGCCGGAGTGTCGTTGACGATCGCCTGCGCCTGGGCCTGCGCCCACGCCGCGTCGCGAACCGTGCGCGACATCCATTGATAGCCGAGGAACATGATGGCAAAGGCGGAGAGCCCGACGAGCAGCAGAGGATGGCGTGAATTCTTGCGCGTCCAGATACTGAGGCCCGCAAGCGCCACTGCGAGACCGCCGAGCGCGAGAATCCAAAGCCCCGCAGTCTCGGGAACTCCGCCGAGCGACACCTCGCCGACATACATCCACGGCACGAATGCGCTGACGATCAACGCCACGCCCGCCGCAGCCGGAATGTAATACGCGCGCATCCTGAACCGCTGAGTTTAGCACCAGCGCAACCGCCGTTAGCCCCGCGCGCTTGTGTGTTAGGTTGGTCAACGCCTTGGCCCTTAAAGTCAATTCGGTCGAAACAGCGCGCCTGCTGCTGTGCGTGCCGCAACTCACGGATGCGGAGGCGCTGATGGGCATCATGTGGGATTCGGAAGTCGTCGAGCAGAAGCAGGTCACGCTGTTCGAACCACCTGGTGGACTCGACCTGGCATTGAAAAACACGAACGACATGCTCCGCCACTGGGAACAGCGCGGATACGGGCAGTGGTCTGTCATCGAGAAGCAGACCGGACACGTGATCGGCATTGTGGGTGTGTACCATCCGCAGCGGCAGTGGCACGGCGTCGATCTTGGCTGGATCATTCACCGCTCCCGATGGGGCCACGGCTTTGCGACTGAGGCGGCGACGGCCGCACTTGGCTGGCTGTGGGAACACACGCAGATTGACCGCATCATCAGTCTTATCGCGCCCGATGATCTCCGATCGATTCGAATTGCCACGAAGATCGGTGAACGTTTTGAGCGAGCCGACGTGGACCCCTTGCATGGTGAACCCGTACATGTGTATGCGATCGCTCGCGTTGAGGACTTATAAGATGATCATATGATATCGTATGAACATAGTATGAACAAACGAGCCATCTCCGTCACCCTCGGGTCCGACAACGTTACGTGGCTGAAAGGGCGCGCCGGGGCCGAAGGCGAGAGCGTCAGCGAACTGCTCGATCAGTTCATCACCTCCGCACGCAGCGGCAATCGCGCCGGGCCGGGCCATTCGGTGATCGGCACGATCGACATAGATGACTCGGATCCGCTCCTCGAGCGGGCCGACGCAGCGGTGCGCGCGGCGTTCGACGCCTCCCTTGGACGCCCGGTAGTCGTTCGGAAGCGCAAGGCCATGTCTCGCGGGAAAACACGAAACCTCCGTGGCTGAGCTGCAGAGCGCCATTACTGACACCCATCCGCTGCTCTTTCATGCGGCGGGCGGAAACCGTCTTGGCCCTCGCGCCGCCGCCTTTTTTTTGCGGTGCGAGCGCCGGGAAGCCATTCTCTATGTGCCTGCCGCAGTGATGTGGGAATGCAGCCTGCTCGCGCGTGCGGCCCGCGTGAATCTGCGGCGCAGTGTTCGAGGATTTTTCGACGATCTGTTCAGCAATCCGGCCTATCAACCACTCGATCTGGTACCGGAACAGGTTTTCCGTGCCGATGAGCTGCGCTTTACGCGCGATCCGTTCGACGGCCTCATCGTCGCCGCCGCGCAGACAGCGGGCCTGACGCTGATTACGCGAGACACCGTCATCCGTGCCTCCGGCGCCGTGCCGGTTATCTGGTAGGGCTATCGCTGCGACAGAAAATCGGCCGCGAGACTCGCAAGAGCGCGAACGCCGAGCGGTAGCACACCCTCGTCCACTTCGTAAAGTGGGGAGTGATTCATGGGCGCGGTTGCGGCGTCCACGCCCTTCCTCGTCGATCCAAGAAAGATGAACAAGCCCGGCGCCTTTTGAGCGAAGAACGAAAAATCCTCCGAGGCCGTTACCTGGGATTGTTCGGACACCATGTCCGCTCCTGCCACGCGCCGCAGAGTAGAGAGCATCGTGTCGGTGAGCGAGGGATCGTTGACGGTCACGGGGTATTGCCGGGTGATCATCACATTCGCCGTGGCGCCGGCGCTCGCTGCGATCGACTCCGCAGTCAGCGTGATCCTGCGATGCATGTCGTCCTGCACTTCGGGACTGAACGTGCGGATGGTTCCCTCGAGCTGCACCTCGTCAGGGATGATGTTGTACCGAACGCCGCCGTGGATAGTGCCGACCGTAATGATGGAGGGAGTCTTCGTGACATCGAGCTGGCGGCTCGCGATGGTTTGGAGTCCGAGAACAATCTGAGAGCTCACGACGATAGGATCCACGCCGGCCCATGGTGCAGCGCCGTGAGTTTGCCTTCCCTTTACGGTAATCCGGAGCACATCCGAGCTGGCCATCGTTCCGCCTGCCCGGTAGCCGATGTGACCAACATTGCGCCCACCCCAGACGTGCAGACCGAAGACCGCATCCGGCTTCGGATTGTCGAACGCGCCTTCTTTGAGCATCAGCGCGGCCCCGCCCTCCTCTCCGCTGGGCGCTCCTTCTTCCGCCGGCTGAAAGATGAACTTCACTGTTCCGGGCAGCTGATCCTTGATCGCTGCCAGAATCTCCGCGACGCCCATGAGAATGGCCACGTGCGTGTCGTGACCGCAGGCGTGCATCACGCCGACCTCCTGGCCGTTGTAGGTCGCCTTCACCTTTGAAGCAAAAGGAAGGCTCGTCTGTTCGCCGACCGGCAATGCGTCCATGTCTGCCCGGAGCGCGACCACCTTGCCTGGCCTGCCGCCTCGAAGGACACCCACGACGCCGGTGTGCGCGACGCCGGCTCGAACCTCAATTCCGAGAGCGCGCAGGTGATCGGCCACGATCTTCGCCGTGCGTGTTTCGCGATTCCCGAGCTCCGGATGCTCGTGAATGTCGCGACGCCACGCGACAACCTTGCTTCCGATCGCTTTTTCGCGACGATCGATCTCTAACGGCATCGGACTCTGCGCACCTATGGTGCCGCCGAGAAGGGTGAGCAGGAAGACGGTGCAAATGACGTGTCTCACGGTCAGAAGGATAAGCGAAATACGCAGCGTGCTGGTAGTTTCTGATCCGGTCAGCCTCGAGGGACCGCGTGCCTTCGCAACTGCCGCACCGCGGCGGTGACGATTCCAGCAGCTGTCTCGATCTCCTGTTCGGT
>JBDSPG010000183.1:0-12571 GCA_039912685.1 Longimicrobiales bacterium
ACCACTCGAAGACGGTGCCGAGCGACGATGCAAAAATGACTCGCCGTACGTCGCGTGCGGACAGCTCGATCACCGGAGCGCTTTTCCCGTTGGTCTCCATTTTACTCTGCCGTGTCGGGTATCATTCGACGAATGACTAGATAGAGTGGAATGCTTATGGCGACGAGCCCGAGCGCCCACAACGTGTTTCTGCGGTCACTAATCAATGCACCGACCATGAACGCGCACGAACCGACCAGTGCGATGCCGGGCACCCACGGATACAGCGGCACGCGGAACGGGCGCGGCGCATCAGGCTCGCGAATGCGCAATGTGAAGAGCGACGCGAATGTCAGTGCGTAGTTGAGCACGAAGCAGAACGCGAGCATCGCAAGCAGCGAGTTGAACGTGTTGGTCAGGATCAGCGCGAGCGTTACCCCTGTAGAAAGCAGCAGACTGGGAAGCGGCGTTCCGCCCTTGTTCACTTCCGACAGTTTCGCGGGCAGCAGTCGGTCCCGGCTCAATGCGTACGGAACGCGGGAAGCCATGAGCAGCAGCGCGTTCACCGATGCAATGAGCGAGATGATCATCAGAATGCGAATGGTGGTGTCACCGTTCTGTCCGAACATCTTGCGCGCAGCCGTTGCCGCGACGAACGGGTCGCCGGCCATCTCTGCAATCGGGACCACGGCAAGGAATGCGACGTTGAGGGCGAGGTAGATGCCGAGCACGAGGAGCACACCGCCGATCATCGATTGCGGGATCGCCCGTTCTGCATCGACGAGTTCTTCGCCGAAGTAGACGGGGCCGGTCCACCCATCGTATGTGTAGATGACGGACTGCAAGGCGACCACGATCGCACCGGCGAGCAGCGTTCCGCTCGGGATCACGATTGTGTGCGCAGCGGCAGGGGCCGCATCTGACCCCACGACCAGTGCGACTGCAGCGAGCGCGATCAACGCCAGCGCCTTCAGAAGGCTCGTAGCGCGCTGCGCGGCATCGCCGATGCGGATGCCGCGCCATTGCAGCAGTGCGAAGAAGATGACCACGCCTGATGCAGTCAGGGTTTCATGGCCCTCGAGCGGGCCAACGAGCGGGCCCGCGTACTGGCCGAGCACTATCGCGACGGCGGCAACACTACCGTTCGTTGCGAGCCAGTCTGTCCACCCGGTGATGAAACCGACGCCCTTGCCGAGTCCGCGCGTTACCAGTGGATACAGTCCACCGGACCGTGGGTGCATCGCACTGAGCTCCGACGTCGACAGCGCACCGAGCAGCGCATAGGTGCCACCGATGAGCCATACCGCCATGAAGAGCGGAACGCTCGGCAGCCGGGCAGCCACATCACCCGGCGTGCGCAGGATCCCCATGCCTATGGTGTTGCCGACAATGATCGCCAGGCCGAACGCGACGCCCAGGATCTGCAGCAGACCCCCGGCCTTCCCGCGGCCAGCCGGTTTCTGCGTTTCCGGCGGCGGCACCGGTGCAACAAGAGTGGTCATGGTGTCCGTCAGCGAGGGGACGTATGAGGAGCGCCAGCGCCATGATACGCCCCGCCGCAGTCTGAATGCAACGCCGCGTAATCGCTGACGGTGACATTCCAAGGCGCATACTCTGCGTAACAAAGAACTTGACGATACCGCCTGAAACGAGTATTTCGATCACATGGAATCGCTTATCCGTCGCGTGCGGGAAGGCTGAGCGTTCCGCAGCCACCTCGAGGTCAGCCGACGTCGCAGGCTCGCATGTCGTTGCGGGAGTAGCTATAATGTTGCGCTGCCCGCCGCGCACCAGCCTCGCCTAGCATCGCCCTACGTGGGGCCCGCGCTTTGCGTGAAGGTCCCCGTGCTTTTTTTATCCGGCAGCGCCCGCCTGTCCCGGTTCGGAAACTTTCCGCAGCCGGCACTCCGGGGACTCCGTATCCATGGTTTCTCATGCAAGTAAGGCCGATCACATCTGACGCGGAAGCACTGCTCAACACGGGAGCGCTGCAGACGGCGATTTTCAACAGCCCTAACTTCTCGAGTATTGCAACCGACGCACGCGGCGTGATCCAGATCTTCAATGTCGGCGCGGAACGCATGCTGGGTTATACCGCGGCGGAAGTGACCAATAGAATTACACCGGCTGACATTTCGGATCCGGAGGAGCTGGTTGCGCGCGCGGCGGCATTGAGTCTCGAGGTTGGCGCGGCCATCACACCAGGGTTTGATGCGCTCGTGTTCAAGGCGTCCCGCGGCATCGAGGACATTTACGAGCTCACATACATCCGCAAGGACCTGAGCAGATTCCCCGCGGTCGTCTCGGTTACAGCGCTTCGTGATGCGGCGGACACCATCATCGGATATCTGCTGATCGGCACGGATAACACCGCACGCAAGGAAGCGGAAGAAGCGCTTCGCGAGGCGGGTGCACTTCAGAGTGCAATCTTCAACAGCGCGAATTTCTCGAGTATCGCCACCGATGCGCAGGGCGTGATCCAGATTTTCAATGTCGGGGCAGAGCGCATGCTCGGCTACACCGCTGTTGAAGTCATGAACACGATCACTCCCGCCGACATATCGGATCCGCTCGAGGTTGTGGCGCGCGCAAAAGCGCTGAGCGTTGAATTCGCAACTGAAATTGCGCCTGGTTTCGAAGCTCTGGTGTTCAAGGCTTCGCGCGGGATCGAGGACATCTATGAGCTGACGTATATCCGCAAGGATGCCACCCGCTTTCCGGCGGTCGTATCTATTACCGCGCTGCGCGACAACGATGGCACCATCATCGGTTATCTGCTGATCGGCACCGACAATACGGCGCGAAAGCAGATCGAGGAAGAGCGAGTTAAGCTCGACCAGCGTCTGCGGGACCAGCATTTTTACACGCGTTCATTGATCGAGTCGAATATCGATGCGCTGATGACAACGGACCCGCGTGGCATCATAACGGACGTTAATAAGCAGACGGAGGCCTTAACGGGTTGTACGCGCGACGAGCTCATCGGCGCCCCGTTCAAGAATTATTTCACTGATCCCGTACTGGCTGAAGCGGGCATCCATCGGGTGCTCACAGAAGGAAAAGTGACCAACCTTGAGCTTACCGCTCGAGCACGAGATGGCAAGCTGACCGTTGTTTCATACAATGCCACGACGTTTCACGACCGTGACCGTCGCTTGCAGGGCGTGTTCGCCGCTGCTCGCGATGTCACCGCCGTGAAGGTCTTCGAGCAGACCTTGCGACAGAAGAATGTCGAGCTTGAAGACGCGAGCAGAATGAAGTCGGAATTCCTGGCCAACATGTCCCATGAGCTTCGCACGCCGCTCAACGCGATCATCGGCTTCTCTGAGATCCTCCGCGATGGGCTGATGGGTGAGCTGACGGAACAGCAGCGCGGATTCATCACGGACATCTTCAGCAGCGGCAAACATTTGCTCTCACTCATCAATGACATCCTCGACCTGTCCAAGGTCGAGGCGGGCAAGATGACGCTCGACCTGGAACCCGTACCCGTTTCATCACTCTTCGCGAACAGCATGTCGATCATACGGGAAAAGGCGGCAGCAAGGCATATCCGTCTCACCATGGAAGTCGATGACTCGATAGGCACCATATCCGTTGATGCGCGCAAAGTGAAACAGATCGTGTATAACCTGCTTTCCAACGCAGTGAAATTCACGGGTGAACGCGGTCAGGTCACGCTTCGAGCCAAACGCGTCCCGCGCAGCGAGGTCGGTAGAATTGGTAGCATTCAGACGCTGGCGGAGCCGTCTCACGACTTTGACGAGTTTGTCGAAATCAGCGTGACGGACACGGGAATCGGCATCGCCCCTGAGGGTCTGGCTGTGCTGTTCAGGCCCTTCAGCCAGATCGACAGCGGTCTCGCTCGCAGATTCGAGGGCACGGGGCTTGGGCTGGCCATGGTAAAGCTGCTCTCCGAGTTGCACGGCGGCTGTGTCGCCGTGGAGAGTGTTGTCGATGAGGGATCAATATTCACGGCATGGATTCCGTTCCGTGACGCCGCCAGCAGGCAGGTCACCGGATCGCGTGATGTCTCCCTGGATGCTATGGCGTTCCACGGCGGACCCCGTGTGGCGCTCATTATCGAAGATGACGTGAAGTCGGCCGATCTGATCGGGATACTTCTGGCTGCTGAGGGGTTCACGGTGTTGCACGCAGGGTCGTGCGAAATAGCACTTGAAATGGCTGTCAAGCAACCCCTCGCGCTCATCACTCTCGATATCATGCTGCCCGGTATGGACGGATGGGAGTTCCTTGCACAGATAAAACGGATGCCCTCACTGGAACATGTCCCCGTTGTCATGGTTTCCATTGTTGCCGATGCTACGCGCGGCTTCGCGCTCGGTGCGGCTTCCGTGCTGCAGAAGCCGATTTCACGCAACGACCTGTATAAGTCGCTTTCGGAGCTTGGCCTTCTGTCGAAGGGTCCTGTCGCGGCAAACAAGGTATTGATTGTTGACGATGACCCGAAGGCCATCGAGCTCATGGCGGTTCACGTGCGCGGGCTCGTTCAGACTGTGTTGCGCGCGGAGAACGGAACCGATGCAATCGAAATCGCGCGAACGCAGCTGCCTGACCTCATCATCCTTGATCTCCTGATGCCCGGTGTATCCGGCTTCGAAGTTATCGCAGCGTTGCAGGCGCACGAGGAGACCGCGAGGATCCCTGTGCTGATCCTCACCGGGCAGGAAGTCTCCGAGGCGGATCGCGCGCGCTTGCACGGGTCTGTCGCTGCCATTGTGGCCAAGGCGGATTTCGACGTTACCAGGTTTACTTCCGAACTCCGGCGCGCGATGGCGGGCCGGCTGGTGGCCAGCTGATGGCCCGGATTCTTGTGGTTGAAGACAATCCCGCGAACATGACGCTCGCCACGTTCCTGCTCAAGTCGGCAGGCCACGACGTCCTGCCGGCTACCGACGCTGAGGTCGGACTGGCTGTGGCGCGTGCTGAAAAACCGGATCTGATCCTGATGGATATACAGCTGCCGGGTATGGACGGGCTCGAAGCGACCCGCCTGCTGAAGAGCGACGACACGACAAGCAGCATTTCCGTCGTTGCGCTTACAGCGCTCGCAATGAAGGGCGACGAGGAGCGAATCAGGGCTGCGGGATGCGACGGCTACATTGCGAAACCGCTGGACTACAAAAACTTCCTGACGTCGATTGAGTTGCATCTGAAACCGTCGGCCGGCTGACGTCGCGCAGGGCAGGCTTCATTTCTTGATCGGATACGCCGGCCGAACCACAGGCTTGGGTGGATTTCGCTTGAGCTCCGAGAGCACGACCTCGACGGCTTTTTCTAGTTGAGGGTCACGTCCCGCCATCACCTCTGCCGGTGTCTGCTCGACCTCGATGTCAGGCGCGACGCCTTCGTTCTCCACGATCCAGCCACCGTCCTCGGTAAAGATGGCGAGGTTGGGCGCCGTGATCGTGCCGCCATCCATGAGCGTCGGGAATCCCAGGATGCCGACGAGTCCGCCCCATGTCCGCTTGCCGACGATCGGACCGAGATTGGCCTTGCGCCACATCCACGGGAACAGATCGCCGCCCGATCCGGCGACCTCATTGACGATGAGTGCCTTCGGTCCCTGGATCGAAGCGGCGGGCGTGCGTAAGTCGGCGCCGTATCGCATCGCCCAGTAGCTGATCAGCGGGCGTCGCAGGATATCGATGTAGTAGTCTGCGATGCTGCCGCCGCCATTGTCACGCTCGTCCACCACGATTCCATCCTTTTGTGCCTGCGGATAGAAGTAGCGCTTGAAGTAGTCGTAACCCGGCTGTGCCGTGTTCGGCACGTACACGTACGCCACCCGACCGTTGGACAGCGAGTCGACCTTGCGAATGTTGCCTTCCACCCATGCGCGGTTACGGAGCGCGAACTCGCTGGCGATCGGCACCACTGTCATTGCGCGTGAGCGGGATCCGTCCGCGTTTGGACCAACAGTGATCTCGGTGATCCTTCCCGACGTGTTCTCGAAATAGGAAAAGACATCATTCGGCGGGCGCACGTCGATGCCGCGAACGGCGAGGAGGTAATCGCCCTCTTTGACGTCG
Source organism: Longimicrobiales bacterium (assembly GCA_039912685.1). Taxonomy (GTDB): domain Bacteria; phylum Gemmatimonadota; class Gemmatimonadetes; order Longimicrobiales; family RSA9; genus DASUXU01. Next base: position 6,033 of record JBDSPG010000183.1, read on the forward strand.
ACACCGGGTTCCGTCAGAGGTGCTCGCAGGCCCGGCGTCCAGTTGAGGCCGCCGTATATTTTACGGAAGCGATAGCGACCGTTTTCTACGGTGTAATCCGCGCCGAGCAATCCGCCGGGTACGGTCTTCGCCGCCTCGAGGCGCTCGCCGCCGCCACCGCGGTGATGGCCGACGGAAAGCTCGCTCATCATCCACTGTGTGATGCGATTGACGTCTGCCTTGGTCGTCGCGTCCGCAAGGAACCCCTCGTATTTTTTCTTCGCGGCCGACCAGTCCACGCCGTGCATGTTGGGCGCGTAGAAATAGTCCCGATTGATGCGCCATGCTTCATCGAAGATCTGCTGCCATTCCGCGCGGGGATCGATGCGCACTTCAACGGTTGCAGTTGCGAGGCGGAGCGGCGCAGAAGGGTTAGGTGCGGCGGTGGGCGCGACAGACCACGCACCGGCGTCCGTCGCCCACAGAATCTTCTTGCCGTCGGCGGAGATCGCGTAGCCGCCCACGTTGACGTTCGGCAGGAACGTCTCGTCACGGCGTTTGTTGAGATCGTACCGATGCAGAACGCTGGTGCCGTCGGTCTCCCGAATATAGAAGATCATTCCCGCTTCGCCGGCCTGCACATCGCTCAAGGCCGCGGTGGGAACGGGCAGTGCCACAATGCGCTGCTCGATGCCATCGAAATCGATGCGCGTTACCGCCGCAGCGGGGGCGCGGCGCGGCGGGACAACCGGGTCGGTCGATGCAGGCGGTGCATTGGCGGTATTCATCTGCGGTGCAGGTGGAGGTGTCGACCCATCTGCCGTCGTCTTCTCTTCATCGCTCTCACGCGCGACAGGATTCGGAATGTCCTTGCGCAGAACAATGGCGTAGATGGATCCAGTATTGGGAAGACTGGTGTTCGACTGCGCGAACCAGTCGAGTGCGGGACCGGCATCCGTGGATGCCAGCATGTACAGGTACTTGCCGCTGCGATCGAAAGCCGGGGAGGTGACTGCGCTCAAGCCATCCGTGATCCCGCGATTGCTGTTGTCATCCACGTTGTAGGCGAACAGCGCGGTTGTGAGCGCGTTGGTCCCGACCACATACGCATACCATTTCGAATCGGGCGACCAGGCTCCGCTGACCATAGGGTTTGGTGTGTAAACCCGATTGCCCCCCACCTTGCGCGTTGTTCCACTCGCGATGTCGATGATGTAGATCGATTGTGAGTTATCGATGTATGCAATGTGGGAGTTGTCCGGGGACCACTGCGGCTCGCGGTAGAAGCCCGCGCCACCCGGGTTGAAGACTTTGTGCTGCCCCTTGCCATCCTGCGGCGCGATATGCAGCCGGTATTCCCCGCCATCATCGGAGAACCAGGCGATGCGGGATCCGTCCGGCGACCATGCCGGCGAGCGGTCATTGGCGCCGGGCGAGTTGGTTAGATTGCGCGCATCGCCCTTTTCCGCGGGGACCGTCACAATCTCGCCACGGTATTCGAGTGCGACGCGAACACCGGTCGGTGAGATGCTCGCATTCCTGACGTACTGGTTGCCGCTCACCCAGCGCGGCCGCGTCTCGCGCAGATCCGTTGCGACACCGAGTGCGAGCCGCCGCGTCTGGCCCGCAGCCGGATCGAGAAGGTGCAGGAAGCCGGCCTGCTCGTAGATTATTTTGCCGCCGCCCGCCGATGCAGCGAGAACCGGGAAGTCGGTATGCCGGGTCAACTGCCGCGTCTGCCGCGTTTTCACGTCGTACGCGTAGATGTTGAACTCGCCATCGCGATCGGAACGGAAATACACAACGTCCCCGGACCACATCGCATCCACGTCATTCGACCGCGTCGCGGGCTGTGGTATTTTCTCGACCGCCTGCGCGCCACTGGTATAAAGCCAGATCTGCGAGGTGCGCCCGCCACGATAGCGTTTCCACTGGTCGAACGCGCGCGGTAGCGGGTTGTACGCGATACGGTCACCACTCGGAGAGAACGTGCCCTGAAAGGCGGATGGAATCGGAAGCTGATCCGCACCGCCGCCTTCGACCGAAACTGTATAGAGCTGCGACAGCTTCGTCGTGGATCCGTTGCGACCCGATGCGAACAGGACCCGTTTGCCATCGGGTGTGAAACCCTGCGCATTGTCGGGCGCCGGATGATGTGTCAGGCGACGCGGACTACCTCCACCCACCGGGATCAGGTACACATCGAGATTACCATCGTAGTTGCCCGAGAAGGCGATCATGGACCCGTCGGGCGAGAAGACCGGGCTGGTCTCGTCGCCTTCGGCGGTCGTCAGACGCCGTACATCCGACCCGTCCATTCGTGCCGACCAGAGGTCCCCCGCGTAGGCGAACGCCACGTGCGTGCGACTGATCGCCGGCTGAGACAGCAGGCGCGTGTCGTCAACGTTCTGCGCCGCCGCGATGGCCGGGATTGTCGAACAGATCGCGATAGTCGCACTGGTTGTGATTGAAGCCATGGCGAGAAGGCGGAGGCAGCTTCGCATAGGTCTCCTGATGGTGGCGTTCGGGCAGGGTGGTTATCCGGGCATCGCTAAAGTGGCAAAGGAGCGGGGGCGGTGCAAGTTCAGTTGTGCTTGCATGCGATGCTGTTTTCGGCATGCCCTTATACCGTTCATCCGCTACGGCGCGCGGCCACCAACGCGTAACGACGCTGACGGCCGCGGGCTCAAACATTCCGCCCGTGACGATGTGACGGGTGTGATCCTACGGGGTCGCGCAAGACATATTCGACCTGATCTCACCGGATCCGAGCATGGACTGCAACACCCTCGATGAGGCGACGGGAGTCGTGGACCGTGCGCCATAGCTCATTTGGACACATATTAGGCCCTATCAGGCGCATTTCCCGTCGGGGCCCTAACTACTAAATGCGGCGCCGTAGCTCGGCGAGGAAGGGTCGTGGCTGATGTCGGACCTCCATAATCTCGGGCCTGCTGACGACAGCCTCGCTTCGGCCGACGCCGCTCCGCTTGCGCCATTTTCAGTCCGCGTCTGCGCCGCTGTGATCAACCTGTTCATCACCGCCGCCTTACTTTTTCCTCTTGATCGTGCGCTGTATGCGCTCAGTGGGACACCTACCTCAAGCACCAGCGCACCCGCTGAGTTGATTTCGCTCGGATTTGCAGTCGGAGTCCATGCCTATTTACACAAGCGATGGGGCGCTTCTCCCGGAAAAACCCTGTTATTTCTGCGTGTCGTCGATAACGGGACCGGTGAACCCATCGGCTTCGCCCGGACCATCGTCCGAGTGCTGGCAAGCTTCATCGCGTTGTTGAGCGTCGTGGGATATGTCTGGGCGGCGTTTGACCGGCGCGGTAGAGGACTGCATGACCGAATCTCCAGGACGCGTGTCGTCGATACCGCGCCGCAGACCGCTGCTACGCAGCGCACGCATTCGGTGGCCATTGACGCATCGTTCGTTGAATCCAATTGGTTCGGCGCTTTCGTTTTAATCCTAGCAACCGTAGGTCTTGCAAGCGCGGTCTTCACGTTAGCGTCGCCACCTGAGTATGACCGCAATGGCGACCTTTTCGTCATATTCCAATCGATTCGGTATATCCGGTGGGTTGGCGCCGCGCTCGGCAGCGCGATTGCGATTGTGCTCATCGTTCGCGGTGGCAGGATACAGCATGCGCGCATGCTCGCACTTGCTCTTGCAGCGTATTATTTTTCGACGCGGATCCATGAGCTGGTCGGGATGCCGCACGGATTTCCGGACAAGCTTATGTATCCCGCGGACTGGATTGCATTCGGCGCGTTGCTCCACTTCGCAATTCTGTTTCCGACACCCGTGACTGTGACGGCTCTGGAAGCCGCGCGCAGAGCCACTGTCATGCATCGCCTGCAAAAGTGGGTCTATCGCATCAGAAGCTCTGTGCACAACGGAGGCGCAGGCGCCGAAACATCTTTTCCCAACGGCGCGGCCACACTTGCGTTCGGGATTCTGGATCCGCGTGTCATTTGGTCGGTCGCTCTCATTCCGGCGCTGATCATTCCTCTGGCGTACCCCGACACTTCGGCGAAGCCAGGCTGGCTCAACGTTGTGTTGTTTCTGATCGGAGCCTTTCTAGTAGGACAAGCTGCATGGGTTCTCCGGTTACGACTGCGCGCTTCGCACGGTACCGAGCGGGATCAGTTGTTGTGGGTAGCGCAAGGCGCCTACGCCGCGGTACTCGTTCCGATTGTCATAGCCACTGCGCTCGCGGGCCTGTATGTGGCGCTGATTATTGCTCTGGTTGCGGATCCGAGGCTGGAGCCGCTTCAGGGCCTGTTAATTCGCCTTACGATTCCCACCCAGTCCGCGATTAAAGTTTTGCCTCCTGTCATTCTCACGCTGTCCCTCGCATTTGCCGTATTTTACCGCGGATCCATAGACCCGGCGCTCGCCGTCCGTCGCACAACACTGTACGCGGCACTCACGGTGATAGGCATGGGGATTTTCGCGACACTCGAGTACCTGATCTCCAGTCAGGTTTCGCACTACCTGCATCTTTCCAATGCCGCGGCAAGCATCGTGGCGGGACTCCTGGCAACTGGTGGCGCGGGCGCCTTGAGAACACGGCTGAAGAGCCGTACGGACGAGTATTTCGATAGGCTCCTTCCGCCGCGCGCCGCGGTAAAAGAGGCGCAACGGAACGAACGTACGATCGCGTTCGCAGATCTTGTGGGATTTACGGCCGCGGCTTCCTCCAACGAGGAGGAGGCGCTCGCCGCAGCGACACTATTTCATAAAGAAGCCCGCACTTCGCTTCGTGGATTAAACGCCCGACTGGTGAAAACCGTGGGTGATGCGGTGCTCCTCGAGTTTCGCGAACCGGTGCATGCGCTCAGGGCACTTCGGATTCTCGCTGAGCGGTTTCCAAGGGCATTGGCCGCGTACGGCCTGCCGCCTCTCGCTTTCCGAGCCGGCGTTCATCGTGGCGTGGTCATCTCTGATCGGACAGGTGACATCTTTGGCGAGACCGTCAACCTCGCGGCACGACTGCAGACATCCGCAACGCCCGGATGCGTGCTGGTCACGGCGCAGGTGAATTCGGCCATTGACGCCACGACGGGTTGGATTCTGGAGTGCAGGGGAGAGATAGAACTAAAGAACATTCCTCTACCGGTTCGGGTATGGGAGGCTCAATTGGTGACCGAAAAACAGCCGCGCTTTGAGTCGCCTCGACCATGATGGCATACCTTCGCCAAACTGCCAGTGCACGATTACTTTTTTGAAATCCATGCACGGTTACTTTTTTTGGCTCTTCCGGGAATCGAGTGGGTGGCGCTAGGATGATCTCCTCACTCCTGAGGAGGGCTCATGGACGACAAGTCGCTTTATCAGACGGTGCTTGGACTGCAGCACCCATGGCGTGTTGAAAGCGTAGATCTTCAGCTGACCGAGGAGCAGGTACTCGTGCGGGTCGGACTCGCACCGGACGGAGTGCTTCACTGTCCGGTGTGTGATGCGGTTTGCGCAGGCTATGACCAGGCAGACGAGCGCCGGTGGCGTCATCTGGATACCTGTCAGTATCACACCATTCTGGTGAGCCAGATTCCACGCGTTCGGTGCGCAGAACACGGCGTAAAGCAGGTTCGGGTTCCATGGGCGGAGGAGCGCGGTCGTTTCACGATGTTGTTCGAAACCTGGGCGATTCGAGTCTTGCAGGAGTGCAGCATCGACGCGGCGGCTGCGTTGCTCCGCACGAGTTGGGATGAGATGGCCGGAATTCAAGCGCGTGCGGTAAAACGCGGTATGGCGCGGAGGACGACGGAGCCGGTCCGTGTTCTGGGCGTGGATGAGACGAGCTTTCAGAAGCATCATCAGTATGTGACGGTGCTGATCGACATCGAGCAGGATCGCGTCGTGTGGGTCGGGGACGATCGAAAGCAGGCAACGCTACGCCGGGGACTGGAAACGCTGCCGCTGGAACAACGCGCGAATCTGAAAGCCATCGTGATGGATATGTGGGATCCGTATATCGCAGCCACGCGTGACGCTATCCCGAACTGGCAGGACAAACTGGTGATCGATCGCTATCACGTGATGTGGCATATGTCGAAGGCCGTCGACGATGTGCGCATCATGGAACGACGAGGCGATCCCGACATTCGTGCGCTGTTGAAGGGCACACGCTTCCTGTGGCTGCGCGGTCGGGCGACGCGGAAACGGAAGCATTCACTGGCGTTGAACGAGCTCTTGAAGGCAGGTCTAAAGGTCGGGCGAGCATGGGCGATCAAGGAAAGTCTTACGGCGCTGTGGGAGTACAAGACGATCCGCGGTGCGCTCCGTTTCTTCAAGAACTGGTATGGCTGGGCAATTCGTAGCAGGCTCGAGCCGGTCAAGCGAACCGCGCGAATGATCCGATACTACCTGCGGTCGATCGTGTCGTTCACTGAGCTGCGTTACACCAACGCTCGCACGGAAGCGATGAACGCCAAGATCCAGGAGATCAAGTACAGAGCTCGCGGCTACAGGAACCGCGACAACTTCCGAATGGCGATCCTGTTTCACTGCGGCCGGTTAGACCTGAACCCACGCTAAAGTCTGAAGAGCC
>JBDSPG010000190.1:0-4641 GCA_039912685.1 Longimicrobiales bacterium
CGCCCAGCTCAGCAAAGAACTTCGCCTGTTCCGCACGCTCGGACGTCGTGATCGGGATGCGCCATTCCACCGGTCCCGGATCGATGCCGAGAAACTGCAGGAACTCGAAGTACTGGTCCTGCACGTGTCCCGGCGCGTGCTCTGGAATGCGATGCGTCGTGAACAGCCAGTTTAGGTCACGCGCGCGCGCACGATCGAATCCCAGCTTGATCGGTGCATTCAGCATACGTGTGATGATGCCTGCCTTGAAGTAGACCTGCAGGTTGATCACGAGATCGAAATGCCTGCCGTTGACTTTGTGGCGCAGCTCTTTGAACGAGCTGATGCCCTTCAATCCGCGGCGTCGGTGAAACACAATGAATTCATCGATTGCGGGATGGCCTTCCACGAGGCGGAACGGCACCGGCTGGATGATCCACGTGATGCGCGTGTCCGGCCACGCGCGCTTCAATGCGTTCGCAACGGGCAGTACGTGCACCGCATCACCGAGTGCGCTCAGCATGACAATCGCAATCGAGCGAGGCGGTCGAATCGCAAACGAATTCATTGTATGCGACGGCATTTCGTGCACCGATTCCTCGGTGCACTCATGCGTTCAGTCCTTCCCGCAGCGCACGCTGTTCTTCCGCGGATGCTCTGCGTCCTGTAGCATGTTCGATCTTCAGGCGGGACCGCTCGAAGCGCGCGAGCATGTGGTCGCGTTGCGCTATGGTGACTTTCGCACCGAGATGCGCGCGGTCCAGGTCGATCACGTGCGCCGCCGCACCCGCCGCTGTCCGTTCGATCAGGATGTTCTTCAGATTCAGGTCCGGATGAACGAGTCCCACATCGAAGCACATGTGCAGCATAGCGCCGGCTGCTCCCCACGCGGCCACGCGTTCATCCATTGGCCACGCGCGCGCGCCGAGCGAGAGCGTTGCAAGATCCGCTGCATTTGCAACGAACGAGGTCGCGATGTCGGCACGATAGAAGAGCCCGGCATCGTACGTGACTGCAGCCGTGACGCGTGGCGTGGCAATACCACGCTCCCGTGCCGTAGCCGACGTGAGCAGCTCTGCGAACGGCCGCGGCGTTTTCGCTGCCAGATAGCGGTCCCTGAGGATGCCGGCTGCTGCGCCGCCGCGCTGGTAATGGCGCACGGCCCAGTGGGTACCGTTCGCCGCCATAACATGTACTGTGCCGCGGCCCGGCAGTGCGCGGGAGCCGAGCTGGCGGGCCGCGTACCGACTGAGCGAACCGTCGGATTCGATCGCGCGTGCCACCAGAGCGTGGTCCGCCGCGATCGCGATGAACTCAGCGTTCAACGAAGCGCCGCGTTCGTACCCGGCCGGCAGCCGCATCGGTAATCTGCTACTTTCGCGCGCGGTAAACGCCGATATGCAGCGGCGGATCCACGTTGTAGGTGAAGTGCAAGCGGTTCTCGAAGCCGACGACAATCGTACGCTGCGTGCTGTGCAGGCGCGGATAGTCGACACCACTCTGATTCTCGATCAGCAGGATATCTCCCGCTTCCGCGGCAGCCTCGATCGCCCGCAGATCCTTCAACACGCTGTTCAACACGCCCGTCTCGACATCCGTCTGCACATCGCCATCACCCGATGCGGTCAGGCGATGCTCGCCCGTCCGCTCGTAGCCTGATTCGAAGTCATCCGCCGGAACCGACCACTCGTTGTCCTTGCGAAATGCCATTTCCGTCATTGCCACGGAGCTGAAATCCGGATTCACGCTCTCGATGTTCTTCCCGTAACGCTTCGCGATCATCGGTCTCCTGAGTGTTCCATCGGTTGTTCTTTCGGACCCAACCGCTACAACCTAGGTTGGGACATGGTCTACGATCTAGTCATTATCGGCGGCGGCATCAATGGGGCCGGCATCGCGCGGGACGCCGTCCTCCGCGGTCTAACCGTGGCGGTCTTCGAGCGCGAGGACTGGGCGGCGGGCACCACCGGAAGCTCTACTCGCATGATCCACGGCGGCGTCCGGTACCTGCTGTATGACGTTCCGACCACCCGCCATTCCTCGGAGGATGCTGGCCGGATCCGTAAGATCGCACCCCACCTGACCTGGCGCATCCCATTCCTCTGGCCCCTCTACCCTGGCGGCCGATTCATGCAGGAGGCGACGGAAGCGTTCCTTTCGGCATACGACCCGTATGCGAAGATGAAGGGCGGGCTTCACCACACGCGCCTGTCAGCAGAGGAAGCCCGCTCCATCGAGCCGGGCCTGGCCCCCGATGTCGTCGGCGCGCTGACCATGGATGAGTGGGGCTGTGATGTCTTCCGGCTCGCCGCGCTCAATGCACTCGATGCGCGCGAGCATGGCGCGGACCTGTTCACGCACACGGAGGTCGTGGAGCTGCTGCGTTCCGGCAGCGATGTTCGCGGCGTCCGGGCGCGCGACCATATCACGGGGCGTGAATGGGATGTCGAAGCGCGCATGGTCGTGAATGCCGGCGGCCCGTGGGCCGACCGCGTTGCATCCATGAGCGGTGCCGAGGTGAAGATGCGGCCGGGCAAAGGCGTGCATGTCACGTTCGAACGGCGCATCGGCAACTTCGGCATGATCCTCGAAGCGAAGGATGGCCGGACGATGTTCCTGGTGCCGCATGGCGCGGAAACCATCGTCGGCACGACGGATGATGATTATTACGGTGATCCGTCCACGGTCGACCTCGAGATCAATGGCGACGAGGTTGCGTATGTCATCGAAGCTGCAGCTCACGCAATGCCGCAGGCACGCGAATGGCGCCCTCTGCGCGCGTGGGCCGGTGTGCGCAATACGCTCTTCGAGTGGGGCGTTGATGCCGACGACCTGTCACGCCGCCACGAGATTCTCGACCACTCCGCGCGTGACGGCATTGCCGGCTTCATGTCGATTCTCGGCGGCAAGCTCGCCGCGTATCGTATCCAGTCCGAGGAGGCCGTAGACTTCGCGCTGCAGCAGCTCGGCAAAGCGCCAGTCGCTTGTACCACCGGCACAGCGCCACTGCCCGGTGCCGAAGCAGCGCCCGACTTCGCGCAACTCGCGCGCACCATTCCATTGCCGCAATCTGCGCTCGAGCGGATCTGGCGCAGGCTCGGCAGTCGTATTGTCGATGCATTCGCGGATGCAACGCCCGATGACCTGGCGCCGGTGTGTAGATCCGAGTGCGTCACTCGCGCGGAGATCACGTATGCCGTTCGAGTCGGCGGCTGCCGAACGCTCGAGGATCTCCGTCGTCACGCGCACCTCGGTGGGGGCGGTTGTGATGGCAGCGACTGCGCGGCGACTGCATCCCACATCATGATGGAGCTGCTGGAGTGGAGTGCTGATCGGACACGCGCGGAGCTGGCGGAATTCCTCAACCACCGCTGGCGCGGCAGACGGCCTGTCCTTTATGGGATTACGCTTGCGCAGGAAGAGATGGTGCGGGGTCGCTGATTACAACGGCAGCGTTCGCATCACCCGATGGTCGGCGTATTCGCCACCGCGTTGAATGTAATCGGGTACGAATGCATGTTGGAGGTCTGCTGCCCGCCCTTCCATGTACCAGCCAGTGTGAACTGCGCCTGATGGCCGCTGCACAGGAATTCACCGCCGCTGACATTGATCAGATTCCCCTGGTGCGGGCAGATGCGCGACAGTGCAACGAATGATGATGCGCCGGTCCGCACAATCGCGACGGGCGAGCCTTCGACATTGACGAGCGCAACGCCAGTCACATTCGCAAGCGACGGATGATCCGCGAGGCTGATACCGCCGCTGACCGTTACGGGTGCTGTCGAACTATCGCTGCATGCCAGCGCAGCCGAGGCCGCGGCAAGCACGGTCATGGAAAGGAACGTGCGGCGGTTCAGGCCGTTCGCCGGGCAGCTGATGCAGTCGGCTGTCAGTTCATTTTTCATTGGGGACCTTGATCATTGCGTTAGTCCAGCCTGCCGCATCCTTGTCCTGCCGGTGCACAACTGCAGTGTCCACGGTGATCATCCCGCTGTCCTGCTTGATTGCGTAACGATCAATACCGCGTGTCGCCTTACCGGAAATGAACGTTCCATCCGGCTGATACTTAGACTTGTGTTTGGGACACTGGAATCGTGTGTCCGCTTCGATCCAGCGCAGTGCAGTTTTCTGGTGCGGGCATGATAAGGCGAAGGCATACACCGCGCCCTGCCAACGTGTGAGTACAACTTCGTTCTTGCGATCGATGCTGACGCCGTTCTGCGCGGGGGTCGGATAGGACACGATGCCGGCATCAGTCGACGTGGTGTCGGTCGACGCGGCATCGATCCACGTCGCGGGCAATGATTCCGCCAGCAGCGGGCGCACGCCGAGACTGGCCAGCGCAGCCGCAGCGATCACGCCCGTATCGCGGAGGAATTCGCGGCGCGTTGGAAAGTGCGAACAGCCGTCGCACGAATTGTGTTGTTCCGGTTCCTTCATGATCCTGCCAGTATGATTCCCAGTGTTGCGATCAGCAGCCACAGCGCCATGCTGAGGCGCGCGTGCACACGGAGCTTCTGCCATGCTGCGTGTGCACCACTTGTGAGTCGCGCTTCCGTCCGTTGCATCATCAAACCATTAATCAGCAGCAACACCACGAGCCCCATCTTGATCCAGAACACCGGTGCCGCGATAAACTCTTCGACATCAGCAGCCGCCATC
>JBDSPG010000221.1:0-12524 GCA_039912685.1 Longimicrobiales bacterium
TTGAGACCGTATATCTTGCGCGCGAAATCCTCCTCCATGTACTTGTTCATGCCCTGAATGATGCTCACCACGGTGATGAGGAACATCACGCCGATGATGACGCCCAGGACCGCAAAGAAGCTCTTCAGCTTTTGCGCGCGGATCTGGTTCAACGCGAGAACGACGCCTTCACGCAACAGCATGTCCTCAGGCTCCCGCCGTCGACATGCCGGATGCCGATGAAGTGGCGCGCGCGTACGCGCCCGTGCCACCCACGATGTCCGAAGAGATCAGGCCGTCACGCAAGGTTACGGTGCGGTGTGCGCGTTCCGCGATGTGGTGTTCGTGCGTGACGACAATGATGGTCTGGCCGGTCCCGTGCAGCTCGTCGAACAGGGCCATGATTTCCTCGCCGGTCTGACTGTCGAGGTTACCCGTAGGCTCATCGGCGAGAAGGATCGCCGGGCTGTTGATGAGTGCACGCGCAATGGCAACGCGCTGGCGCTGGCCGCCGGACAGCTCCGACGGCTTGTGCTTCATGCGGTCCCCGAGCCCGACCTTTTCCAGCATCGTCTCCGCGCGCAACCTGCGTTCCCTGGACGGCACACCGCCGTACACGAGCGGCAGCTCCACGTTGTGCAGCGATGATGCACGAGGCAGAAGGTTGAATGTCTGGAAGACGAAACCGATCTCGCGATTGCGGATGTGCGCGAGCTCGTCGTCATCCTTGCCCGCGACGGGCTGGCCATTGAGCCAGTACTCACCCGCAGTCGGCGTGTCCAGGCAGCCGATCAGATTCATCAGTGTTGACTTGCCCGAGCCGGACGGCCCCATAATGGCCATGTACTCGTTCCGTTCCACGCGCAGATCCACGCCGCGCAGGGCGCGGACGGTTTCCGAACCGATCACGTAGTCTTTGCGCATGCGTTCGATCCGAATGATGGGATCGCTCACTTACTCGTTCTCCTTCGTCGTCGTCGTCGCACCGGTGGTTCCTGGAGCCGCGCCGATCATCGGGCGAACGGCCTTGCCGTTCTCCAGTGTGCGAATGATCTCGTACGGACCCGCGACAACGGAATCCTTCTCGGTCACACCGCCGAGCACCTCGAAGTGTTCCTTTCCGGCAATGCCGATCCGGACGGGAACGAACTGCGCTTTGCCGCCGCGCACGACGAATACACCCTCCTGATCGGACGCCTTCTTGTCCGTGTTCACTGCAATATCTTTCGTCGCTTCGGCCTTCTTGTCCTTTGCGTTCGCCGGCTGCGGCTTCGACATATCCTTGTCGCGTACGGTGAGCGCGATGATCGGCACCGTAAGCACGCCCTTGCGCTGCGCCGTTACGATCTCTGCCGTCACTGACAGATCGCTCCGCAGAATCGCCGGCGGGTTGTCCAATGCGATCACGATCTCGTAATCGATCGACTGGCCCTGACCACCCGTACCCTGCTGCGCCGCGAGCTCCGGTGAACGAACGGCGCTGTGCGCGATCTCGGTCACGCGGCCCGTGAACTTCTCTTTCGGGAATGCGTCGATCTGCAGCATCACACTGTCCCCGAGCTGAACTTCAGGCATGTCCGTTTCATCGACGCGAACTACGGCTTCCATCGATGACAGGTCGGCGACCGTCAGAAGCAGGCTGCCAGAGTTGTTCATCGTTCCGACGATCGCCGTCTCGCCCTCATCCACGTTCAGGCGCGTGACGACGCCGTTCATTGGTGCGCGAATGACCGTCTTCGAGAGGCGGTCTGCCGCTTCATCGACGCTCGACTTCGCCTGCTCCACACCATACGACGCGGCCTTCAGCTGCTCGATCTGCACCGAAACCGCAGTCTGTGCATCATCGATTTGCATCTGATTCACGAGATTCACATTCGTCTTCTGCATCGATGCGAGACGGTCGTAGTTGCGCTTCGACTGCACCAGGCTTGCGCGCGACTGTGCCTCGCGCGTCAATGCCTCACTGACGGCGCCACGTGCGCGTGCCAATGCAGCTTCATACTGCGTCGGATCGATACGCAGCAGCACCTCGCCCTTCGTCACCGACTCGCCCTCGCGGACGTTCAGCTCGACGATGCGCCCCATAATGTCGCCCTGCACATCAACACGACAGTGCGGACGCACCCAGCCGCTCGCGTTCACCGATGACACCAGGTCCCGCTTCGCAATGGGCTCGATGCGGACGGCCACACCGGCGTCGCCCGATTTCGCCTTCATCACTGAGAATGCGGCAATCGCCACCACGACGGCGCCGACGATGCCGAGCTTGACTCCCTTTTTCATTTAACGGTTCCCCCCGGTAACCTGCGTAAGCGGCTGTCCAACGGCTGTCTCCAGCGAGGTCAGCGCTTCGTGATACGAGTAGACTGCATTGAGATATGCCTGATCCGCGCGGGCCTTCACGACCTGCGCATCATTAAGCTCGAAGAACGTGCCCTGCCCGACACGATAACGTTCACGCGCAAGCTCCAGTTGCTCGGCTGCGAGATCACGATTCCGTGCTTCCAGGTCCACACTCTGCCTCGAGGTCGAAGCATTCGCGTACGCACTGCCGACTTCCGTACGTATTCGAAGCTCCTCACTGCGGATCCGCAGGTCCGCATCCTTCACGGCGATGCGGGATACCTGGACATTGCGCTCGCGGCTGAAGCCGTCGAACAAAGGCAGCGAAATCGACATCGATACGTTGATCGGCTCGCCCTTGTACTTGAATGGGAACGCTTTGTTCGATGAGCGGATCGCCGCTTCCTGATCCGGTGTCGGCAGGAATTCTGATAGCAGACAGCTCGTCGGCGCACCCGCGAGCGGCGACTTCAATCCATTCGAGATGTTGAGCAGCAGCACGCATTCCTGCTGTGCGGATACGGCAGCGCTGCGCGCCCGTCCAACGAGGAAGTCCGCGTTGCCGGCCTGACGAAGGAAGCCTGACCAGCCTGTCGACAGATTCAGTGACGGCAGATACGCCGTCTTCGCCATCTTGTAGCTCGAGACTGCAGCGGCATCAGTTGCGTGTGCCGCGCGGATTGTCGGATGTGATGCAATTGCGATGTCCAGGAATCTCGGCAGCGTTCCCGGTATGTCGGTCACGCCGAATGACGTCGTCAGCTGGAAGTCACCGGTGAACTGCACGCCCATGGTCTGCATGAGCCGCATCTTGTCGATCTGCACTGCGTTCTTCGCCTGCAGAACTCCAACCTCCGCACGGCCGACTTGAACGGCGGCCTGCTTCGACTCCATCGGAATTGCGCTGCCCGTTGCCACGCGTGCATCGGCCAGACCCTCGTTTTCTTTTGCGTTCGCTAGCTCACGCCCGGCGAGGATCACCGTCTCCTGCGAGCGCAACACGGCGAGATACTGACGGACCACGTTGGCCTCGAGATTGAAGCCCGCCAGCTCGATGTTGGCAAGCGTTGCCCTGCGATTCGATTTCGCCTGGCCCGGCGCCAGCAGGGACTGACCGCTGAGCGAATAGTTGATATTCAGTGATGCGCTCGACGAGTAATAATCCGTCGACGATGCCTCGATGCCCGGGATGTTGCCGATGCGCTGTGACCCCGCCGCCTGATAGCCGTATACAACACCCGCCTGTGCGTTCGGCAGAAGATTGCCATATGCATCACGAACTGCCCAGTTGGCTACCGTTCCGTCGTTGGCCTGCTGCAGGTAGTCCGGATTATTCCGCCGGGCGAGGTCGATCGCCTCCTTGAGCGTCAACGTCGCGGGCGCACTCGTCTGGGCCATCGCCGGAACGGCCGATCCCATAAGAAATGCCGCCATGGCGATACCGCGGATGCCGCGGCTGGGTACGAGTAGCACCGTACTTCTCCTGTCGTCGGATGTGCGTAATTCTGTTTTACAATGATGACATACGGCGGGCTGGGATGGGAGGTTTCGGCAGTGAACGCATCGCTCCGGACGGCGAGTTGTCGCCCGGAGCGGCCAATGACGCTAGGGAAGCGCCGTTCTTATTGCGACGTACTGACGGCTGGGAATTTCCACCTTCAGGATTCGGCCCTCGGAATCGGCCCAAACCTCCACCGCCGCGCTCCCCTGCGGCTGGACCGTCAGATGTCGCGCGGCCACCGAACGGCCCGCGATGGTGACCTGCTCATCGCCCTTGAACGTCACGCTCGCAGTCACCTGCCGGCTCTGGCGTGGCATGACGATCGGCACGCTGATCGAGCCTGTGCCAGCTCGGCGCGCCAGGAAATAGTACTGGTGCGCAACGCCTTCATCCACGAGAACCGCGCCGTCGCTCACCAGGTATTCCCGCTGGTTTTCGCCTGCCGAAGACATGATTCGCGCCGATACCCGGCTACCGCGGACCGTCGCACGGATGCCCTGTGCATCGGCGCCGCGTACCTCCACCTCATAGGCGGCCGGGCGCAGCCCCTGGCCCGACAACTGAACGGTCGCCTGGATCTGCGAGCCACCCTTGCTCGCCTCCAGCACGACACGGCCCTTCGCGATCACCACCGCGTCCGCGCCGCTGCCGTTCTGACGGATTGTAAACGTTTCCATCCCGACTTCGATTCCGCCCACCATCACCCGGTACGTCCCCTCGTCGAGCGTCTCCGTCTGCGCCCGAACGGTTGCCGCGCCCGCGACCAGCCATGCCAGCGCGATCGTGCCAGTCCGTATCATTCTTCGCATGCAACGCTGTCCTTCCCGGGAACGATTAAGCCTGTCAGATCGTACACTAGCCGGGTGTTGAGTGGTCCGTTCGTACACTAGATGGTGTCGGACTCGGGGTCACCCTGAACTGCGAAAATCGCAGTCTGGATGTCTGTGCACATACGGGTATAGATCGCTGCACCCTTGGCCGCGGTTGCCGCGGTCGGGTATCCGATGAGGCCGGCGCCCCCGCGAGGGGGCTTGGGAAGGCGGTCCCGGATGTACCGTTCGAAGTCCTTTTCGCTGAGCTCGAAGTCGCGTGCTCGGTCCATTCGAACGAGTTCGGGATAGAGATGGAGCATGACGGAAGTTTCGGCTTCGCAGCCATGGAGCGGTCCGGGCTGCATCTCGAGGAGGTCGCTGATGTCGACGTCCCACGCGGAGACGACGCGGACACGTGCGGCCATGGTGACGAGTGTGGCGAGTGCGTCGAGGTGAGGCTCGTGCCTGTGCGCGCTGATGAGGATGAACTCAGCGATGCCCTGAGTCTCCCATGAGGCGAGGAGCTCGTTGAGGGCCCTGTGCAGGGTCTTGTGTGTGAGCGTTGCGGTCCCGGCGTACCCTCGCTCAGAGCGTACATTGACGCCGTAGTACATGGTGGGCGCGCGCAGGACCGCCTGTTCCTGAGACAGGTCGAGAGCGAGCTTGCGTGCAACGAGTACATTGGTTCCGAGCGGCAGATGCGGACCGTGCTGCTCGAGGGCGCCGACGGGAATAATGAGGCGTGGGTCGCGCGCGAGGTGCGCAGCGACATCAATCCAGCTTAGCTCATCGAGAGCGAGGGATGTTTCTGGAGGACGCGACATCGGATAAAGCTGCAGCGGAGGAGGTGCCTGTGGCAACCTCCATCGCAATTGGGCCGACGGAACCGGTGAAACGCCGGTTGTGGGAGGTGGCGCTGTGGGTGTGCGCGTGGACCTCGTGCCTGCTGCTTCTCCTGTGGACTCGCAACCTGCATGCGGGGTTCCTGGTGGGAGTGGGCGCGGCGCAGCTTAGCCTTGCTACGCTCTACATCCGGCAGAGGAGGACCGAACAAGGTCAGATGCTGCGCCCGGTCCGCGTGCCGTTTGTCGTGCTGATCGCTGCGCTGTTTGTTGGCATTGTTGCGCACTCGCGCTTCGAAATCATCGAATACCGCTGGCCGACGCTGTCAGCGGAGAGCGAGCGTGATGTCGCGCGCACGCTTTCATCGAAGATGCTGCAGATCGAAGTTCGTGCGCAGCGCGCAGCAACGGATGTGGCCCGTGTGAGTCGCGACGTCGCGTCACAGCCGGTATTGCTTGCACGACTCGATACCGTGCTGCAGAAGACGGGTGTCGATGGTATCGCGGTGTTGGCAAACACGGGAGAGTTGCTCGGGTGGGCGGGGTCGCACCGCGGACCGTTGCCGGATGCCATCCTCACAAATCCGCCGCCGGTGTATTTCGGAGAGCGCGCTCTCTTTAGCTACCTGTACTACACGGTACCCGTGCCAGGCGAAGCGCGACACGCGGTTGTCGCCATGCTGATCGAGACCGGCTTCGAGGGTGACGCCACGAAAACGGGTTTTGCAGCAACATTCCGCGATCAGGTGGAAGCGCGCGTCACGTTCCACTCTGGTCATCCGGGGATGGGCGGCAAGGCGATCTGGAGCTTCGTCTCGAACGGCGACACGATCGTGCATGCGCGGCTGGTTCCAATGGAGCAGGCAGAGCGAAGACACGAGGCGGAGATACTGCCACGCCGCCTGGTGTTGGCGCTGGTGGTGATCGCCTACATCCTGTTCGGCCGCGTGTGGATTCACGTGTTGCGTGCGCGTGGATCGCGGCGGGGATACGGCATTCCGCTGCTTGCTGCCATTCCGCTCTTCGTGTGTATGCCGCTCGGGGAAGCGTTTGGTCTGAAGGAGCTGTTCTCACCGATTCTGTTTATGTTCGGACTCCCCATGAACAGCGATGTCACGCTCGGGACAATGCTGGCGCTGCTGGTGCCGCTCGCGGCCTATGTAGCGACGACGCGAAGGTCAGTGCTGTCACGACGCTCGCATCTCGCAACGCCGCTCGCCGGCATTGCGCTCGGCATCACGTACTACTTCAGTATCAACTTCCTCCTTCACGGGGCGACGCCCGCCCTGCTGGAGGGTGGAGAGGCGTTGTGGTTTGGACTGCAGATTCTCGCCACGCTGATGCTCGCGGCCGTCGGCGCGCTGCTGCTGCCGCGAGGCGCTAGCGGGAGCGCGAAAAAGCGTGACGCGCGTGGCCGCCTTCTGCTGGTGCTGGGCGCGGTCGTGAGCATCACGCTGGGCGCCGTCGTCGCATCGACGATCGAACCGAGCGTGCCTGTGACCGGAACGCTCGCGGTCCTCTGGTGCATTCCGTTTGTATTTTTTGCGTTCGGCCTGTCGCGCTACGGTGGCCGGTGGGGCGGACTCGCGCGCTGGCTCGCGGCGGGTTGGCTCGCATCAACGGCTGTCGTACCGCACCTCTGGGATGCGCACGTCGAAGCACGGCTCTTGTCCGCGGAAAAGGAGCTGGCGACGCTCGGCACGAACACCGATCCAATCCTCGACTACCAGCTCGAAAAATTTGGCAGGAACGCAGTGCTGCGCTTCGACGGCGGCGAGGAAGATGTGCAGCTGCTGTACGGATCATGGGTGTCGTCCGATCTCGCGCGCGAACCGTATCCCGCGGAGATCATGTTGTGGGATTCGACAACGAACTTGAAAATCCAGCTCGGCGCGCCGCGAGATCTGCATACACATGCAGAGGATTCGGTGCTGAAGAGCCTGGTCGACTCGGCGCGTACGAGCGGCGTGCAGGGGCTGTATGCATTCAAGGACATGCCGCACATGAATCGTGCGCTAGTCGTGCCGTTCGGGAATGGCGAGGTTGTCTCCGTCGTGATTCCGCCGCGCCGCAGCCTCGACCGCCGTTTCGGTGTGTCGCTGTTCCTCGGCGGCGTGCTGCCCGTGACGACCCGACTCAACCTCGTGCCGGTGAAGGAGCCGGAGACACAAAGCCATGTCGTCTCCTGGCGGAAGGCAGATACGCAACGATGCGCTCGCAATCCGTGCCCCGAGGGGTGGCGCAGCGAAAGCATCGTGGAATACCCCGACGGGAAGTATCACGCCCGGCTGCTGGTAGCGATCTCACCGCTGAGCGTGCGCATCGCGCGCGCGGCGCTGATCGTAGCGCTTGATCTCCTGGTGCTGCTCGGTCTCTGGGTGGCCGGCGCACTTGCACGTGGCATCGTTCCGATTTCGCCGGCGGCTGCTCGGCAATGGCTGTCGAGTTTCCGCGCACGCGTGACGATCGCGCTGTTCGCGTTCTTCCTGATTCCCACGATCGTGTTCGGATACGTGGCGTATCGGGCGCTGGCGCAGGAAGTGGAGCGTGCGACACGGCTGGTGGCGGAGCGAGCCGTTGCACAGGTTGCCGCGGAGTTCCCTGTGCAGACGAACAATCTGCTGGAGATGTCGTCGCATACAGATACTGATGTACTGCGCTACCGTGGTGGGGAGTTGATCGCTTCATCTTCTCCGGAAGCGCAGGAACTAGGCGTATACGGTGCGTGGATGCCGACGCGCGTGTTTCTTGTGCTGGATGCGGGTGAAGAGACGGGTGCCGTCGATGTGGAACCGTTGGGCGCGCAACGCCTGCTCACCGCGTATCACGCGCTGCAGGCGAGTGGCACACTGGCTGTGCCGATGCCGTTGGTTTCTTCCGATACCGCGGAACGGCAGCGAGAGCTCGGACACCTGATCTTGTTCGCGCTGCTGATCGGCGGCCTGCTCTCGGTCGGTTTGTCGCTGTACGTGGGTCGCGCGCTCGCGGGTCCCATCGGCCGCCTCATGCGTGCTTCAACATCCGTCGGCGCAGGGCGCCTCGGTGTGCGGCTGCCGGAGAACGCGCCCGGTGAGTTCGGGCGGTTGTACGATTCATTCAATCAGATGGTGCGGCGTCTGCGGCGCGCACGGTCGCGGGAGCTGCGAACGGCGCGCGTGCTTGCATGGGGCGAAATGGCGAGGCAGGTCGCCCACGAGATCAAGAACCCGCTCACGCCGATCAAGCTCGCCGTCCAGCACCTGCGTCGCGCGTATCACGACAGGCACCCGGACTTTCCGACGATCCTCGAGTCTCATGTGTCGCAGATCCTCGTCGAGATCGATCACTTGAGCGAGATCTCACGCGCATTTTCACGCTACGGCGCGCCGGGCCGCGAGGCGGGCCCGCTGGAACAGGTGGAAGTTGGTCGGATCGCGCGGGAAACGATGTCCCTGTACCGGTCTGGTGAGGACCGTCTGCATTACAACGAGGATATTGCCCCCGATCTTCCGCTTGCGCTTGCCAGAGCCGGCGAGCTGAAGGAAGTGTTGTTCAACCTCATTGAGAATGCGCGGGGTGCGATCGATGGGCAGGGCGACATTACCGTGCGCGCGCGTGAATCCGACGGGCAGGTCTATCTCGAAGTGGAGGACAACGGCACCGGCATCAGCACCGAAATGCTGCCGCTCATCTTCGAGCCGCACTTCTCAACGCGTTCGTCCGGTACCGGTCTCGGTCTGGCGATTGTCCGTCGTCTCGTAGAAAGCTGGGGCGGAACAGTGGACGCGGAGAGCGAGCGCGGGAGGGGTACAAAGGTCTGTGTGCACCTGCTCCCGGCACCCGTCACTCCGTCGTAGCGCTACACGCCCGCAACCTTCGCCGCTTCCGGCGCGATCGCCTTGTCGTGGCCATACACGTCATGATACACGTGCGTGGTACCGTCCTCATCCACCCACACCGTGAAGTACAGGATGTAGACGGGAAGCGTGCGCGTGACTTTCACCCATGACTCCTTGCCGCTCGCTCGCTTGTCGCGGATGTCTGACGGCGATGCTCGGGTCGCCTTGCTCGCCAGCAGAAATGCGAGATCGTCCGGACGCTCGAGCCGGATGCAGCCGTGACTGAATGCACGGCTGGTTCGCGAGAACAGGGACTGCGCCGGCGTGTCGTGCAGGTAGATGTTGTCCTTGTTCGGAAAAATGAATTTGTAGTCGCCAAGCGCGTTGTCCGGACCCGGCAGCTGTTTCGCCGTACCGTCGCTCGTCAACTGCATGTTGTGTTCGGCGAGATAGTTCGGATTCAACGCCATCGCTGGTCGAATCTCCTCGCGCATGATCGATTCGGGCACGTTCCACGATGGGTTCACCACGATGTGCTCCATGGTGTCCACGAAGATCGGTGTCTTCCAGCCCGGCTGTCCGACTACAACGTTCATCCGCTCGATGGCCACGTTGTTTTCGACAACCTCGAGCTCGAAGCCCGCGACATTGACAAGCACGAAGAACTTACCGAGATCGTGTGGCAGCCAGCGCCAGCGATCGAGATTGAGTGTGACCTCATCGAGACGGCTGTCTATCGGTTCATTCAGCTCGCGCAGTGTTGATTCACCGAGCGCGCCATCAGGCTCGAGTGCATGGCGCTCCTGGTAATGGCGCAACGCCTGCCGCAGGTCTTCATCGAACACCATCGGCCGTGACGACCCGGCTGCGGCGAGCGATGCCTCGCGCTTGTCGTCGCTTGCAAGCAGACGCGTGCGCAGCTGTGCCGCAGTCGCACTCGAATCGCCCGTTACCAGTTTGCCTTTTGATACCGCCGGCCAGCCGCCCTTCGACTGGATGTCGCGATGGCGCGCGAGCGCAGCCATCATGCGTTTGTAGTACGGTGTCTGCGGACGCAGCCGTTCCACAATGTCGGCGGGTGATGTTCCGCGTATCGCCATGCGCAGCAGGTTTTCTTCCCACGGGTGCGCGCGTGGGATCGTCCACTTGAGTCCCGCTTTGTCTGGATCGATGCTCCCGCGAGTCAGGTCCGCCGCGTACCGGTTGAACCCTTCCGTGACTACGAGATCGAAGTCTGCGAGGTAGCGGGCCTTGAGGGAGTCCTCGGCGCCGTCCTCGATTGCGCGGAGAATCAGCTGCGCCGCGTCATAGTTGTAGCGCGCGGGCGAAAGCCCATCGACGGTCGCGTTGCCGAGCGCCTCCAGCATCTGCGGTCCTCGCGCAAGCATCTTCTCACCGCTGCTCCACACCGGCTTACCACGACGCAGAAGGCTTCGGTAATACGAGACCGTCCCCTCGGAGAGTTTGATCGTGTCGCCGTTGGTGAGTGTATACAGCGCGGTAGTATCCTTCTTGGCCTTCGCGACGGCCAGCCGGATAAGGGTACGAGCATCCGGGTAGTCGGTTTTTGATGCGACCGGGCCCTTGTCCTCCGGTGCGTCGTCATTTCCCTTGCATGCGACGGGAGCAACGCAAAGACAGGCATAGAGGGCGAACGCGCGCTTCATGTTCATTTCGGTTCCAGTCGATTTAGTGAATACGGTAGTTAACGATGGTCGGCACCGGCGGCAGGCTACGCGCATCGATGACGACCAGGGATACAATGTCGCCGGACTTCAGTGTGGCCGCGGCCCGTCGCAGGTCGCTGAGTGTGCGGATGTCGCGACCGTTCATCTTGCGGATGACGTGACCCGGCGCGAGCCCGACATTGGCCGCGCGGCCCGCGGGCCCGAACGGATCGATGTCTGTGACGACCGGGGCGGTCGCTTCAATGTGAAGACGACGCGCGAAATTCGCGGGCAGCGCCTGCACCTGGAATCCGAGAATGCTGCCATTGCGTTCCGCGGAGAGCTGTGGCTGACGCGAGCGCGGCGATGATTCGAATGTCCCCAGACGAACGGTCGTCTCGAGCGGTTTGCCATATCGGATGAACCCAATCTTCACATCCTCGCCCGGTTGCAGCGCTGCGATGCGCGTCTGCAGCTCACTCGCACCCGCGACACGTTCGCCATTGATCGTAATGACTACGTCACCGAGCTGGAGTCCCGCACGCGCAGCAGGCTCATTCGGTGCCACTGACGTCACTTCGACACCCGTCACGGCAGGGAGCCGATACAGCTGCGCATCCGCCGCATTCACATCCGCGATGCCGACGCCGAGCTTCGGCCGATGCACCACGCCGTACTGCGCGAGGTCGAGTGCGACTTTCTGGGCGAGGTCGATCGGAATGGCGAAGCTCGCGCCCGAGTAGAATCCCGTCTGTGATTCGATTGCCGTGTTGATGCCGACCACGCGGCCGCGCAGATCGACAAGCGGGCCACCGGAGTTGCCCGGATTGATTGCAGCGTCCGTCTGGATAAAAGACTCGAGCGTCGACGAACGGTCACGCAGAATGTTGGTGCGGTTCCTGGCGCTGACGATGCCCGCCGTAACCGTAAAATTGAGTGACAGGGGATTACCGAGCGCGAGCACCCAGTCGCCCACACGCAGGTCGTCCGAACGCCCCAACTCCGCGAACGGCAGGGGCGGCGCGTTCTTATCGGGATGAATCTGGATTACGGCGACATCCGTATCCGGGTCGCCGCAGATGACATCTGCACTGTAGTCGCGGCCGTCCGAAAGTTTGACCCGCACTTCCACTGCATCATCGATCACGTGATTGTTCGTCAGGATGCGGCCCTCTGCATCGATCAAAAAACCCGAACCGAATGCCTGCCCGATCTCCGACACCGGCTCATCATCCTGCAACCCCTGAAACTGAATGCCGGGGTTCGTCCGCATCGTCCGCTGCGTCACTGTAATCTGCACGACGGCGGGTAGCGCCTTGGCGGCGGCAGCACGGAAAGAGCTGGATAGTGCTGCGGACATCGATGTATCGATCGGGGTGGCCGCGCCGCCGAGCTGGGTGTCGATGTGGTTCAGCACTTCCTTGTTCTCGACAGGCTGCGAACGTCGCAGGTCGTCACATGCTGCGATACTCAGCAGCAGCACGAGTACAACACTCGGCAGGGCAGGGCGCGGCGTGCGCGGGAACGGGCTGGTGTGCGTCATAGATCCCTGTAGTGCAGAG
>JBDSPG010000224.1:0-8943 GCA_039912685.1 Longimicrobiales bacterium
TCTTCATCCGCGAGGATCGTCTCGGTCAGATGCTCTGGCAGCTACAGCAGGTCGGTCTCGGATACCTCCGCCTCGGCCAGCCCGCGCCGACACTGTCCGGAGGCGAAGCGCAGAGACTCAAGATTGCGCGTGAACTCATTGGCGCCCACAAGAAACGCGGACGTCGCATGTACATCCTCGACGAGCCCACCACCGGCCTTTCCGGCGGAGAGGTCAGGAAACTCATTGCCGTGCTCCGGAAACTCGTCGATGCGGGACATACGGTCGTCCTCATCGAACACAATGTGGAGGCCATCGCATCCGCGGACTGGATCATCGACATGGGCCCGGGGGCTGGCGATGAGGGCGGTCGCGTCGTCGCCATGGGCCGCCCCGAGGATGTCATCAAGGTCCGCGGCAGCCATACCGTCCCGTACCTGATTGAGGCGCGGGAACGCCTGTTCCCCAAGCGCACCGTACTCGCCGACTGACCCCGTCAAACGACCTGAAACAAGCGCGTTGTCAAGGGGTACATCGTTACAGCACAATGAGTTAGATTGATTCGCGGAGACTCCGCAACCCACCCTCGACAAGTGATCTTGCGATGATGCGTTTCGATATGCGCCGTCTTCTCATGTCTTCGATCATGACCGCACTGCTCGGCGCGGTGGCCTGTGCGGACAGCCCCACGGCCCCGGTCATGACCCCGGAGCCGAGCGGGACGACCACGCCGCCTGCGACAACGGCGCCCCCGTCGACGACGACCACGCCACCGGTTACGACCACCCCGATTACGACGGTACCCGCAGGTGCGTACAATATCACCGTGCGGTACATTGGGACCAGTGCGACACCGGTGCAGGTACAGGCCGTTGCGGCCGCTGTCGCGAAGTGGCAGTCCGTGATCACGGGTGATCTGGCGGACATCACCGCGCAGGCGGATGCTAACGCCTGCTTCGCTGGCCAGCCGGCACTGAATGAACGTGTCGACGACATCCTGATCTTCGTCGAATTTTCGGATATCGACGGGGTGGGCAAGGTCCTGGGTGAAGCGGGCCCGTGCTTCATTCGGAATTCGGGCAATCTGCCTTTGATCGGTCGCCTGAAGCTGGACCAGGCTGACCTGCTGCGCATGGAACAGACCGGTACGCTGGACGCGGTGGTCCTGCACGAGATGGGTCACGTGCTGGGGATCGGGACGCTATGGCCGGCCGTGAATTTGATCTCCGGAGCGGGCGGCACGGACCCGCGTTTCATCGGGTCGGGCGCCGTGACTGCGTATCACACGCTCGGCGGTGGTGACGCAAACGTGCCTGTGGAGGACCAGGGCTCCGCCGGCACGCGCGACGGCCATTGGCGTGAGTCGGTGTTCGGGAACGAGCTGATGACGGGCTATATCAGCGGTAGCACGAACCCCATGAGCGCGATGACGATCGCCTCGCTCACAGACATGGGCTACAACACGAACCGGTCGGCAGCCGGGAGCTACAGCTTTGCGACGTCGACCCAGCGCGTGACGGAGCCGGTGGACCTGCACCGCGGCGAACGTGTGGTGCGGCCGAAGTTCGTGATTGACAGGGACGGACGAAAGGGAGCGATTCCGGCGAACGCGAATGGACCCTGGAAGCTGCAGTAGGGTCCCGGTCCCGTTCCCGTTCCCGCCCGTTCCTTTTACGGGGACGGGGACGGGCAGGTTGACGGGGACGGGTTTCTGAGACTCGCCTTTCCGCTGACATGCCCGTCCCCGTCCCTGTGCACGTCCCCGTAAGCGTGCCAAGGCCAATGGC
Organism: Longimicrobiales bacterium; assembly: GCA_039912685.1. Classification (GTDB taxonomy): domain Bacteria; phylum Gemmatimonadota; class Gemmatimonadetes; order Longimicrobiales; family RSA9; genus DASUXU01. The sequence continues at coordinate 1,767 of JBDSPG010000224.1, forward strand.
CGGTGCCCGTCTCCCGTCCACCCTGCCCCTACCCGGCCGTTACCCACCACCCGAACGCGTCGTCCGCGGGATCCCGCGAACAATTCAATCACAATTCTGGTAGTCCCTCTCATGAGAGGCTCACACAGACTCCTATGGAGAGAACTACCATGCCCCTTTCACGTCTGCGCCTGCCCTTCCTGGCCGTAGCCCTCGCCACACTAACCGTTGGCGGCTGCGACCTGGCGCTCGATCCGAGAGACGACATCTCGGGCTATTACGACTATGCCGGCGACGTCTATGACTCGCCCGGCTTCTCCGTGAACGGCCAGCTCGACATTTCCCGGCCGTACAGCTACGGCAGCGAGATCGACCTCGACTGGAATTTCTACGAGGGCAGCCGCCGCGTGTTGCATGTGGAGACGACGCGAGCGGTGCCGGCGGAGGTCGATATCGATGGCGCCCTGCGATTCACGGTGGAGGGCAGCCTGCAGCTGTCAGACGGGTCCTGGACGGACTTCCGGCTGACCCATACGGGGCGACGGGAGGATCACCGCAGTTTGCGCGGCACGTGGCGCCTCACGACGGATCTGCCGAGCGACGATTCCGGGACGTTCTCGGCGCGCCGATAGGCCGGGTCCTCGCGCGTGAGCGCGCCCGCCCACGCGCGGGCACACGTGCGAGAGAAGGGGGTAGAAAGTGGGTCTGAAAGCACCCCATCCAGCCCGAGGTAAAAGCGTCGATGTCGAGCACTCCGCCGCCGAATAACGACAAGGTGTTTCCGCGTCTCATTGAAACCGAGATGCGCGAGTCCTTCCTGAATTACTCGATGAGCGTGATCGTGCAGCGCGCACTGCCCGATGTGCGGGACGGCTTGAAGCCGGTGCACCGTCGCATTCTGTTCGCGATGGATGAAGCGGGACTCACTGCGTCGCGCCCATTCAAGAAAAGCGCGACCGTCGTCGGTGATGTGCTTGGTAAATACCATCCGCACGGCGACATGTCGGTGTATGACGCGATGGTGCGCATGGTGCAGGATTTCTCGCTACGGTACCCGCTCGTAGACGGACAGGGCAATTTCGGCTCGATCGATGGCGACAACGCCGCGGCCTATCGATACACGGAAGCGCGCCTCACGCGTCTTGCCGGTGAGCTGCTCGCCGATATCGACAAGGAAACCGTACCGTTCCAGCCGAACTACGACGACCGTCTGAAGGAACCGACAGTACTCCCCGCGAAATTCCCGAACCTCCTCGTCAACGGCAGCAGCGGCATTGCGGTCGGCATGGCGACGAACATTCCGCCGCACAATCTGCGCGAAGTGATCGCGGCATGCATGCATCAGCTGGATAATCCTGATGCGACGGTCGAAGAGTTGATGCAGTTCGTGAAGGGTCCGGACTTCCCGACGGGCGGCTACATCTGCGGCATGGAAGGCGTGAAGGAAGCGTATCACACGGGCCGTGGCCGCGTCGTCATGCGCGCGAAGACCACCATCCTGGAGCCGGACAACGCGAAGCCGCGCATCATCGTGACCGAAGTGCCGTTCATGGTGAACAAGTCACGGATGATCGAGCAGATCGCGGACCTGGTGCGCGAGAAGAAACTGCCGGAGATCACGGACCTGCGGGATGAGTCGGACCGCGACGGCATTCGTGTCGTCATCGAGCTGAAGCGCGATGCTATTCCGCAGATTGTGCTGAACCAGTTGTACAAGCACACGCAGATGCAGTCGACATTCGGTGTGATCATGCTGGCGCTGGTGGATGGCGAGCCGCGCATCATGAGTCTGCACGAGATGCTTAAGCATTTCCTCGCCCACCGCCATGTGGTCGTGATCCGCCGTGCTGAGTTCGAGTTGCGTCAGGCTGTCGATCGCGAACATATCCTCGAGGGTCTCAAGATCGCGGTGGACGCGATCGACGAAGTGGTCGCGTTGATCCGTGCCGCGAACGACACGGACGCCGCGAGTCTCGGTCTGCAGGAGCGGTTCGGTCTGTCGGAGCGCCAGGCCAGGGCGATCCTCGACATGCGTCTCGGCCGTCTCACCGGTCTCGAGATTGAAAAACTCGAGGAGGAGCTTGCCGAGGTCCGCGCAACGATCGCAGACCTGCGCGACATCCTCGCCAGCGAGGAACGTCGCAAGCAGATCATCAAGGACGAGCTGCTGCTGATCTCGGAGACGTACGGTGACGATCGCCGTACGGAGCTGACCAATTTCTCATCGCTCGGCATCGAAGACCTGCTGGCGGACGAGGAAATGGTGATCACGGTGTCTCACAGCGGCTACATCAAGCGTCTGCCGCTGGCGACATATCGCGCGCAGAAGCGAGGCGGCCGCGGCACGCAGGGCATGGGCACGAAGGACGAGGACTGGGTCGAGCATCTGTATACCGCGCAGACGCACGACTATCTGATGATCTTCACTGCCGCGGGACACTGCCACTGGCTGAAGGTTCACGAGATTCCGGAGGCATCGCGCAACGCGCGGGGCAAACCGATCATCAACCTGCTCGCACTCGCTCCGGACCAGCGCATTGCCGCAGTGGTGCCCGTTCGCATCTTCGCTGCCGATCGATACCTGATGTTCGTGTCGCGCAAGGGCGTCGTAAAGAAGACGGAGCTTGCGGCGTACCGTCACGTCCGCGCTGCAGGCATCAATGCAATCAACATCACGGATGACGACCAGCTGATCGACGTGCAGGTGACCAGTGGTGATGATCAGATCATCCTGGCCACACGGCAGGGTATCGCGATCCGCTTCCACGAGGGGGACGTCCGCTCGATGGGTCGCGTCGCCACCGGCGTGCGCGGCATCCGACTGCGTGATGACGATGAAGTGATCGGCATGGTGGTTACACATCCCGACTTCAATGCGTCAACGACACTGCTTGTCGTAACGCAGCACGGGCGCGGCAAGCGCACGGCCATTGACGACTACCGTCTGCAGACGCGTGGTGGCATGGGCGTGATCAACCTCAAGCTCAATGAGCAGACGGGTACCGTCATTGCCATCAAGGCAGTAACCGACGATGACGAGCTCATGCTGATCACAAAAAATGGTATCGTAAATCGCCAGCGGGTGAACGAAATCCGCGTGATCGGCCGCGCCACGCAGGGCGTGCGCCTCGTGATGCTCGACGACGGCGACATGATCATGGACGTCGCCAGCGTGGTTCCGGATGATGCCGAGCCTGCGGTTGATGTCGACGGCGAGGATGCGCCCGATGCGCCCGAGGTGAGCGCAGGCATGGATGGCATGGATTCCGGCGACACGACACCGGTCGAGGACAACGGCATGAACAGCATGCCGATCGAAGCAGCCGATGAGTACTGAGCTCGTCACGCCGGAAGAAGTGGCGAGGGCACACACAGATCTTGGAGACGTCGCAGTTCGGACACCGCTGCTCGGCGCGGAATGGCTGTCCGCTCGCGTTGGCGGTGATGTCCGGCTGAAGTGCGAGAACCTGCAGCACGCAGGTGCATTCAAGATCCGCGGCGCCTACACCGCAGTGTCACGACTGACAGAAGAGCAGCGCCAGAAGGGCGTGATTGCATTTTCATCGGGCAACCATGCTCAGGGCGTGGCTTTGGCTGCGCAAATCTTCGGGATTCGTGCCGTCGTCGTCATGCCGACAACCGCGCCGGCCATCAAGGTAGATGGTGCACGCAGGCTCGGCGCAGAAGTTGTGATCGAAGGAACGACGTCAGTGCATCGCGAGGCGAAGGCGCGCGAGATCGCGGCCGATCAGGGTCTCACGATCATCCCTGCGTTTGATGACATCAACGTGATCACGGGGCAGGGGACATGCGGTGTCGAGATCCTCGAGCAGTGGCCCGAGGTTGAAGCGATTCTCGTACCCTGCGGTGGTGGTGGTCTGCTGAGCGGCATCGCCGCATACGTGAAGCGCGTGAAGCCGGACTGTCTCGTCATCGGGGTAGAGCCGGAGAAGGCCGATGCGATGCACCGGTCCCTCGCCGCCGGTGAGCTCGTCACAATTGAATCGAGACCCACCATTGCGGACGGCCTCATGCCGGTTCGGCCGGGTGCGCTCAACTTCGAGCACGTACGCGCACTCGTCGACGATCTCGTCCTCGTTCCTGATGACGCAATCATGGAAGCGGCCGCGAGCCTGATGAAATTCAGCAAGCTCGTCGTCGAATTTTCCGGCGCTGCGACAGTTGGTGCATTACTTGCCGGTGCGTGGAAGCCAGAGGGACGTCGCACTGTGGCAGTCCTGTCGGGCGGCAACATGGATCCTGCGCGAGCAGTCTCTCTGTTCAGCACAGCGCAGTGACGCGCCCGCCGCTCGTCGCACTCACAACAGGCGTGGCACGCAAGAGCGGTGCGCACGCGCAACCATCCGTTTTCCTCTACACCAATTACGTTGCTGCGCTCGAGGCCTGCGGCCTTGCCTCCGTTCTGATCACGCCTGCGCACACGAAGGAATCGATCGACGCGATCATCGACAGTTGCGCGGGTCTCGTGTTGACGGGTGGCGAGGATGTGGATCCGGCTCGATATGGCGAAGCGCCGAGTCCGGCGCTCGGCACTGTTTCCGCGGAGCGTGATGAAGCGGAGACGCTCGCGCTCCACGCGGCTCTCGTCCGAGACATCCCAGTATTCGCAATCTGTCGCGGCATGCAGGTGCTGAACGTGCACCTGGGTGGTTCTCTTGTGCAGGACCTACCGAGCGAGCGGCCGAGCGATATCGCGCACGTACAGCCTGGCGGATGGAGCGGACACGCTCATGATGTCGCGGTTACAAGCGGATCGCGACTGCACGACATCACAGGTACTGATCGGTTCCGCACGAATTCATTTCATCACCAGGCGCTCAACGCAATTGCGGCACCGCTCGTTGTCGTCGCGCGCGCGGATGACGGCACTGTCGAAGCTGTCGAGAGCAACGAGCACGCATGGGTGCTCGGCGTGCAATGGCACCCCGAGCGTTTTGATGCGGTAGACGCGGCAGGTGCTGCAGACGCCGCACACGCGGAAGTGCATCCGGATCGCGCGCTTTTCAATGCGTTCCGCGACGCCGTGTGCGCAACGCCTGCGGACTAAACTTCATGCGGCGACTGATCCTTTTCGATATTGACGGCACACTCCTTACCGCGATGGGCGCGGCACGTCGCGCTTTCACGCGCGGTATGATTGAAGTGTATGGCACGGCGGGGCCGATCGACGCGCATCCGTTCGACGGCAAGACCGACCCGCAGATCGCGCGTGAGCTGCTTGTGCTCGCGGGTCTGCCGGACGATAAAATCGACTCGGCAATGCCCGACCTGTGGACTACGTACGCGCGCGAGCTCGAGATGGAGCTCGCACTGCCGGACCAGAAAACGCAAGTGTACCCCGGCGTACGCGACCTGCTTGCTGCGCTCGAGGAGCGCAGCCATGAGCAGGTGCTCGGTCTGCTCACCGGCAACATCCGCGATGGCGCTGCAAGGAAGCTCGCATCCGCGGGCATCACGTCCGAATTCAAGGTGGGCGCGTTCGGATCGGACTGCGAGCGTCGTGATGGACTGCCGGAAGTCGCGGTCGCACGGGCGAAAGAGCTCACGGGCATCCATTTCCGCGAGCGTGACGTTGTAATCATCGGGGATACTCCGGCGGATGTGACGTGCGGCCGATCGCTGGGTGTGCGCACCGTCGCCGTTGCAACCGGAAGCTACGATACCGATACGCTGCGCAGTGTCGGCGCGCAGTTCGTGTTCAAGGACCTGTCTGATACCGAAGCCGTGCTCGATGCACTGCTCGGTGATTGAGGAGATTGACTGATGGACACCGATTACATCGACGAAGAAGCGGCGCCCGTCAACCGCATGGTCATCGCGATCATGGCGCTCGTCGGCCTGATGATCTCCGTCTACACGCTGCTGTTCAAGCTCGGAGTCGTCGGGACGTTCGCGTGCGGATCAGGTGCGTGTGAGTTCGTGCAGCTCTCGCCGTTTGCAACGCAGCTCGGGATTCCGGTGCCCGTGTGGGGGCTGGCAGGGTATGGAGTGATGCTGGTCGTAGCGGTCCTCGGCCTGAATGCGTTCTTGCACCGACGCTGGGTCGCCATGACGCTCCTCGCAGGCGGAATCGGCGGATTCCTGTTCAGTGCGTATCTGTCCTACCTCGAGGCGTACCGCATCCACGCATGGTGCCGCTGGTGTCTCGGCTCCGCTGCCGTCGCAACCATCATGTTCCTCGCGTCTCTGCCGGAATTCAGACGTATCCGGCAATAGGACGTCGGCACCCCAACCGTTCTCCGCGTCCTCGGCGGTGAAAAATCCGTTTTTATTTCTTGACTGCCGCCGCCTTCTTCGCCGCCGCGTCGATGATGTCTTTCCACTCCTCGAATGTCTTGATGCCGACGACCTGTTCGTCGTCATTGATGACGAAGGTGGGTGTGCCGGTGATGCGAGCGGAGGCGCCGAAGATGACGTCGTTCGTGATGAGGGTTGCGACGCGGTCGTTGGCCATGCAGGATGTGAAGGGTTCGGCCGGAACGCCGGCCTCCTTGGCGTAGCGCGCGAAGATGGGTGTCGGGTCCTGTGACGCTGCCCACTCCGGCTGCGTGCGATAGAGGCGATCGTGCATTGCCCAGAATCTGTTGCTGGCGCCCGCGCACATCGCGGCTTCAGACGCGACCCATGCGTTCTGATGCATGGGGAGCGGCATGTTGACGAATACCCACTGCACGCGGCCTGTCTTGATGAATGCGCTGTCGATTTTCCCCATGACGTCCGTGGCGAAGCGCGCGCAGAATGGGCACTGGAAATCGGCGATCTCGTATACGCGCACGGTCGCGGTTTCGGCGCCCTTCGCGCGGTTCATGCCGGCGGCGTCGATCATCCTCTGCAGCGCGTCCTTCGGCGGTGCCTCCTGTGCGGCAATCGGGACAGGGCACGAAGCGGCTGCGGCTGTGACGACTGCGGCGAAGGCAAAGATCCGGAAACGGTGCATGGTACGGACTCCAGTCGACTGGTGCAGCGTGCGTCGCAGATAGCGATGCGTGCGATACCCGAAAAAGCGGTCAGATGTTCAATCGTGCGTACTCGAGGGTCCATGCGCGGGCGATGAGAGGCGGCCATATGCCTGCGAGTGTACCGGCGACGATCTGCTCGACCTCCGTGCGCGCGCGGCTGGCGTCGTCTTCAGACACCCACCCGTGCTCGAGCGCTCTCGCCAGCTCATCCTCATCGA
>JBDSPG010000236.1:0-4255 GCA_039912685.1 Longimicrobiales bacterium
TGCTCTGCGTTTCGAGCTGGGAAAACTCGAAGTCCCTGCCATCAGGGAACGCATGGTTGGTCTCCTGGCAGAAGTGGACGCGACGCTGGCGGCCCGCGTTGCGGAAGGTTTGGGGATCAAGGTGCCCAGGACGCTCGATAAGCCGATCAACATGAGCATACCGGCGGACGGAGACGTGGCCGGGCATCAGCCCAGGCGTTCCGCTCACACCATCGACAGATCGGAAGCGTTGAGCATGGCCAACACCATCAAGGACAGCATCAAGAGTCGAAAGGTTGCTTTCCTGGTTGCGGATGGCTTCGATGAAGACGCGGTGGCGACGATGAAGCGGGCCCTCACGGCAGCAGGGGGTCAGGCCAAAATCGTGGCGCCGCGTGGTGGAACTTTGAAAGGGGCGAACGGCAAGTCGCTGAAAGTGGACTTCAGTTTACTGACCACCAGCTCGGTGCTATTCGACGCGGTCTTTGTGCCTGGAGGAGCGGCCAGTGTTGCGGCGCTCGAGGGTGAGGCCGACGCCATCCATTTTGTGAATGAGGCCTACAAGCACTGCAAGGCCATCGGGGCGGTGGGGGAGGGTGTCGATCTGCTGAAAATTTCCTATGTGGAAATGCCGAAAGCGGCGGGGAAAAAGGGGAGGGGAGGCAATTCGGGTGGGAGCGACGGAGTGGTCGCGAACCGTGAGGCAGGAGCTGGGGCGGTGGCCGTTGACTTCATTGCGGCAATCGCGCAGCACCGGCACTGGGGCCGGGAGGATTTGAAATCGAAGGTGCCGGCATAAGTCCGGGCACATGTGGTCGACCGTTTGCATCGGGTCAGGGCGGGTAAATCGTTGACGCCGGAGGTCTGGAGAAGCGAAAGTGAGTGCCGGGCGTCGTGTATGGGATTGCTCTCACGGCGCCCGGCCAGGGTAGTTGGTGAACGACCTTCCTGATAACAAAGAGGTGATATCAGGACCGAACGTTCCTCATATGCGTGAGTCCAGAAAGGCGAGGGAGTTACTTAAGGCGTGCTATGTCATCAAGTTAGCGATGGCGCGGTGTTGCGAAGCTCCGGCGTTATACGGACACAAAAGTCCTGATATCGTGAGTTACGATGTTCCGTCTAATACAGAGTTGGACTAAGCCGCCTGAGGGCGGCGTGCTGCGCCGAGCGAGGGATTCACGCCAGAATGGCAAGTGACTCGTGACGAGCCCATTGTGTTGGAGCAACCAACTTCAACACGAAAGGAGATTCGTCATGGTCACCACCACATTGCGCGAACGGATGCGCAGCATTCTGCGAACCCGGAACTACTCGGCCCGCACCGAGGAAACGTATATCGCTGCCGTGGCTCGTTTCGCGCGGCACTTCGGCAAGCCGCCCGATCAACTCGGCCCAGCACAAGTGACCGAGTATCAGATCTGGCTACGTGAGCACAAGCAGGCATCGGCCACGTTGGCCAATCAAGCCGTTTGTGCGCTTCGGTTTCTCTATCGTGAGGTTCTCGGCCGGCCTGACGAAGTGGAGCGCATCCCGTACGCGCGACGGGAACGCCGGCTGCCGGTGGTGCTCTCACCCGAGGAGACGGCGCGCTTTCTGGTCTCCATTCCCATTGCCCGGTATCGGGTGCTGTTCACGACCATCTACGCAACGGGTCTGCGGATCAGCGAGGCTTTGGCTCTGCGCGCAGGCGATATCGACTCCTCGCGCATGCTCATCCGCGTGCGGCAGGGAAAAGGGAAAAAGGATCGTTATGTTCCGCTCTCACCGATCCTTCTCAATCTTCTGCGCAAGCACTGGAGCCAGGAACGGCTAACCGATCTTCTGTTCCCGGCTTTCCGGGATCGTTCACGATCGCTCGATCCGGCGACAGTACAGAAGTACGTTGCCCGCGCTTGCGAACGCGCTGGACTCCGCGTGAGAGTCACCCCACGAACCCTACGCCACTGTTACGCCACGCATTTGATCGAGAACGGAACGAGCACACGCGTCGTCCAGGTGCTGCTCGGACATTCCAACGTTCACACCACCGAGATCTATACGCACGTCACACCGCAGACCATGGGAAAGATCGTCAACCCGCTCGACCAGATCGCTGCATTGCTGTCGGAACCGGTGCACGACTGAGCCGTGGTGGCCGAGAGCGATCTCGGCGCGATCGTGCGAGCCTGCGGTGAGAGCTATTGCCGGACTCATCGCACCACTGCCGTGCAGCGGAAGGCTCTGAGCGCGATCGGCGCGTGCCGAACGCCTGCCCTTGGCGGGCAACGCCAGCAGTGTGACCGTTGCGGCTACGAGCACATTCAGTGGCACTCCTGCCGCAATCGTGCTTGCCCGCGCTGCCAGTCCTCGGCGCGTCGCGAATGGCTCGACGCCCGTTCGGCCGAGCTTCTCCCCGTACCGTACTTTCACGTGGTCTTCACCGTGCCCGAGGAGTTGAACGTTCTGGCTCTGCATGCGCCGCGCGTCTTCTACGACTTACTTTTCCGAGCCGTCGGAGCCACGCTCACTGATGTGGCGCGAAGCAAACTCAAGCTTCAGCCCGGCGCGCTCTGCGTGCTTCACACCTGGGGCCAGACGCTCGTGCTACATCCGCACATTCACTGTGTGGTTCCCGGTGGAGGTTTCTCGCTCGATCGTGCGCGCTGGACCGGCGTACGCAAGCCCACGTTCTTTCTCCCCGTGAAGGTTCTCTCGCGCCGCTTCCGCACTCATCTCTGTTTGTCACTGCGCCAGGCGTGGGACCGCGGAGTGCTCAAGGTTCCCGAGCGGGTTCTCGCCAACTCAGCCGCCCTCGATCTCCTGCTCGCTCGCCTCGCAGCCAAAGAATGGGTCGTCTATGCAAAGGCACCCTTCGGTGGTCCCGCGCAGGTGCTCGCCTATCTGGCCAACTACACCCACCGCATCGCCATCAGCAACTCGCGTATCCTCGGTTTCCACGGACAACACGTCACGTTTCGTTATCGCAACTATGCCGGCGACAACGCCTCCAGGACCATGACCCTCCAGGCCGGCGAGTTCCTCAGGCGCTTCCTCATGCACGTCGTCCCCAGCCGCTTCGTCCGAATCCGTTACTACGGGTTCATGGCCAATCGTCTCCGAGCCAGCTCGCTCGAGCACGCACGAGCTCTGCTCGGTGATCAGAAGCCTTACGTGACTCAGTCACCCAACGAACCCAGCGAGCCTCGTTGTCCCACATGTGGCCAGGGGCTCATGCGCATCGTAGGTCCAGTCGATTCGCAACTCTCATCGCCCCGCTATGAGGACTCTTCGTGATCAACAGCAGCGGTTCTGTCCCTCAATCCGCTCGCGGCCAAAAGGTCGTCATGGCCGTGCACTGTTCTTTCGTCATTCCCGATCATCGGGACCGCCCGGTAACCGTCGGTTTTTGTTTCTCCTCGTCCGGTTCACCAGCAATGGCCCAACACACGGGACCTTTTCCGCCTCTCGTACGGAGATTCTCTTTCTCTATGCTCGCTCTGGGTCATCAGCCGCCCCGAAATGAACACCCATGTATCGCGCGGCGGCTCAGTCCAACTCGGCTCCATCCGAAATCCTGAATCCCGCTCGATCACGGGTATCATCTCCCTCACGAGTTGAGCTCGAACCCTTGATCCTTCCTCATCGGATTCCGGATAGAGCTCTTACCGTTAGGCGCCACCGTTACAGGGACCTGAGGAACTCGCGGTGAATCGATGGAACATCCCGAACTGGCTTGAACGAGAAGTACTGGCGAGAGATGGAGCATGTGTTTACTGCGGCGTGGACTTCTCGGTTGCATCAGAAAACCGCGGGACCAGACCTTCTTGGGAACACGTTGTAAACGACGCTACGATCGTCACTAGCGAGAACATAGCGCGGTGCTGTCTGTCTTGCAACGGAAGTAAAGGCGCGAAGGACTTGCAGGTATGGCTTGAATCCAAGTACTGCAAGCAAAGAAGCATTAGCCGAGAGTCGATCAGTCAAGTCGTGAAGGACGCTCTTTCTAGGCGCGGCGGGTAAGTCGTGCGTTGAAGCCGACTTTTGGCCCGCCCTCTGTCACCCTCGGTTGCACGTTCCCGTCGGCAGGCCAAACGCGGTGCTGTCTGTCACTGCTTTATTACAATAAGCTTCCCTTGTTCCGTGTCTGCGTTAAAAACCCTCGTGGAGCCGAAGAGTAAGCAAAGCAGGGGGGGGTCGCAGGAGGCACGAGCGCCTAACTCGTCGCTTCAGCGGACTCGACGATGTCCCGACTGTAGTTGAAATTTGAGATGGCGGTTCCCTCGACCGGATTTAG
>JBDSPG010000279.1:0-7343 GCA_039912685.1 Longimicrobiales bacterium
ATGAAGCGTATTTCATCATTTCCTTTCAAGTCTGGTCCGACTGTATGGTTGCAAGGGTAACGTCCCGGGACGCACCGTACAACGGAGGGGGTGGCGGGGTGCCATTCCCGGGGACAGACAGCTTGGCCGCCGGTATGGGTGGTCCGTTTGCCTACGACTTCGCGCGCGTGTAATTTTGTTGTGTGATGCACCCCGAAGAAGACCTGCACCGGATCCGTCTGACCCTGCACTATGATGGCGCAGGGTTCAACGGCTGGCAGGCTCAGACGCCGGAGTACCGCACGGTCCAGTCGGAGTTGGAGGCAGCGCTCTCCCGCCTGACGGACCGTCCGTCGCGCACCACGGCCGCCGGCCGAACCGACAGCGGTGTCCATGCGACGGGCCAGGTGGTCAGTACGGAAGTGCCGGTCCGCTGGAACTCCGACAAACTCGCCAAAGCCTTGAATGCGGTTCTCCCATTCGACATGTGGGTCGCGGACGCCCGGGAAGCGCCGCAGGAGTTCCACGCACGCTTCGGCGCCATCGCCCGCGGCTACGTGTACCGCATCGGGACGGCGGACGTGACGGGGTCGCCCTTCGTGCGCCGCGGCTGCTGGCCGTTACGTCTGCCGCTCCCGGTCGACGCACTGAACGAGGCGGCATCCCTTCTCGTGGGCAACCATTCCTTCCTGGCATTCGCGAAGGTGGGTCAGGCGCACCGCGGCGATCGCTGCATTGTCCACCGGTCACAGTGGCAACCCTGGCGCAATTACGGCGTGGAGTACCAGGTCATCGCAAATCGCTTTCTCCACCACATGGTCCGCTACCTCGTAGGCACGATGGTCGACGTGGCGCGCGGACGACGTCCACTCGCTGATTTCGAATCGCTGTTGCGGGGTACTGATACGCTCACGACGTCGGCACCGGCGCCGTCGGAGGGATTGTATCTGAGCCGCGTTTATTATTCGACGGACGAACTTACCGAGGAGTCACTCGATGAAACTGTTCCTGGATAGCGCCGACATCACCGAGATCCGGCGCGCTGTAGACGCAGGCCTGATCGATGGCATTACAACAAACCCGTCCCTCATGGCGAAGGTCGCCGGACCGGACCGCAATCCGCGTGACCTGATGGCGGAGATCTGCCGCACAGTGGATGGACCGATCAGCGCCGAAGTGGTGGCAACGGATGCGCCAGGAATGCTCACCGAAGGTCGCGACCTGGCGAAGATCGCCGACAACATTGTCGTGAAAGTACCGCTCACCGAAGCGGGACTTCTCACATGCCGGAAGCTGCGCTCCGAAGGCATTGGCGTAAACGTCACGCTGTGCTTCTCCGCGGCGCAGGCGCTGCTTGCAGCAAAAGCGGGAGCAACATTCGTATCGCCGTTCGTCGGTCGTCTCGACGATGTCGGCCAGGACGGCATGGGCCTGATCCAGGAGATCGTGCAGATCTATGGAAACTACAATTTCGAGACGCAGGTGCTCGTGGCGTCGGTGCGACATCCGATCCACGTGACACAAGCCGCGCAGTTGGGCGCCGACGCCGCGACACTGCCGCTCAAGATCCTGCAGCAGCTCATGCAGCACCCGCTCACGGACCGCGGACTGGAGAATTTCCTCGCGGATTGGGCGAAGGCTTCAGCGCCAAAGAAATAGGATCGACATGACCGATCGAGTCGCACCACCGGACGCATATCGCAACCCGCTCGTGGAACGGTACGCATCACCCGAGATGAGCCGCATCTTCTCGGAGCGTACGAAATTCACCACGTGGCGGCGCCTCTGGATTGCGCTGGCCGAAGCGGAGCAGGAGCTTGGTCTCGCGATTCCGGAAGCGGCGCTCGCCGACATGCGCGCACACATCGATGACATTGATCTCGCGCGCGCGTCCGAGCACGAACGTCGTCTACGCCACGATGTGATGGCGCACGTGCAGCACTTTGGCGACGCCGCACCGGCGGCGCACGGCGTAATTCATCTCGGTGCGACCAGTGCGTACGTCACGGACAACACTGAACTGCTGCAGCATCGCGATGGCCTGCTGCTGGTCCGGCGCCGCCTGCTCTCGTGCATTGCAGAGCTCGCGAAGTTCGCGCACACGCATCGCAGCCTCGCAACGCTTGGCTACACGCACTTCCAGCCGGCACAGCCTACCACGGTCGGCAAGCGTGCGACGCTGTGGATCCAGGACCTGCTGCTTGATGTGGAGGAAATCGATTACCGCCTGTCGACCGTGCGGTTCCGCGGCGTGCGCGGCACGACCGGCACCGAGGCGTCATTCCTCGAGCTGTTCGATGGCGACCACGCCAAGGTCGAAGCATTGAACGCGCGCATCTCGGAGAAAATGGGATTCGAGCGGCTGTACGGCGTGACCGGGCAGACGTACCCGCGCAAGACTGATTACGCCTATCTCGCAACACTCGCGGGGATCGCTGCATCGACATCGAAGATCGCGAACGACCTGCGTCTGCTGCAGCATCTGAAAGAGATCGAGGAGCCGTTCGAGAAAGAACAGGTCGGTTCGTCAGCAATGGCGTACAAACGCAATCCGATGCGCTCGGAACGAATCAACGGCCTCGCACGTCACGTCATTGCGCTAACGATCAATCCGGCGTTCACGGCTGCATCGCAGTGGCTCGAGCGCACACTCGACGATTCCGCGAACCGCCGCATTGCAATCCCCGAAGCGTATCTCGGTGTCGACGCGATCCTGCTCCTGCTGCACAACATCAGTGCTGGCCTCGTTGTGCGGCCGGCGGTGATCCGCCGCCACCTCGAGGATGAGCTGCCGTTCATGGCGACTGAGGGCATCCTGATGGACGCAGTAAAGCGTGGCGGCAACCGGCAGGACTTGCACGAGCGCATTCGCGTCCATTCGATGGCAGCCGCGGAAATGGTGAAGGAGCACGGCGCACGCAACGATCTCGTTGATCGCATTGCAGCCGACGACTTGTTCGCAATGCCGCGCGACGCGCTCGACTCCCTGCTCGATCCTGCGCGTCACATCGGACGCGCACCCGAACAGGTCGACCGTTTTCTCGCTGACCACGTACTCCCCGTGCTACAGGCGCACGGCGAGCCTGATCCAGTGCCGGAGCTTAAAGCATGAGTGATGCAATTGCCGCAACAGAACTGCCCCTGCCTCTGATCGCGCAGGGCAAGGTCCGCGATGTCTATGCCGTCGGTGATGACCGGCTGCTGCTCGTTGCGACGGACCGCATCAGTGCGTTCGATGTCGTCCTGGCACAGCCGATCCCGACCAAGGGTGCCGTGCTAACGCAGCTCACCGCATGGTGGCTGCCGCAGCTCGAGGACATCACACCGAACCATCTGATCAGCGCGGACGCCGACGCGATCGCCGCGGAAGTGCCTGCACTCGCTGATTCGCGGGAAATATGGCAGGACCGCGCGATGCTCGTGCGTCGCACGAAAGTCGTGATGATCGAGTGCGTGGTGCGCGGATATATCTCCGGCTCCGCATGGAGTGAATACAAAAAGAAGGGCACGCTCGCAGGCGAGAAGCTGCCCGAGGGACTGCAGGAGAGTCAGCGCCTCGATCCGCCGGTGTTCTCACCGGCGACCAAGGCAGAAACAGGTCATGACGAGAACATCACGTTTTCCCGCATGATCGACATTGTCGGTAACGATCTCGCGGAAGAGCTGAAACGCAGGAGTCTCGCCATCTACGAGCGCGGCCGCGATGTCGCCGAGCGCGCCGGCATCATCCTCGCCGATACGAAGTTCGAATTCGGTGTGCTGCCGGACGGCAGACTGATCCTGATCGACGAAGTGCTGACACCAGATTCATCGCGCTTCTGGCCGCAGGACAGCTACGCAGAGGGCCGCGGTCAGCCCTCGCTCGACAAGCAGCCGGTGCGCGACTACCTCGAAGACCTCGTCGGTCAGGGGCTTTGGAACAAGGAGCCACCACCGCCGGACCTGTCAGCTGAAGTCGTGCGCACGACGGCAGAGCGGTATCGCGATGTATTCCGCCGGCTGACTGGGTTCGAACTCGGATCACGCAACGCTGGTGATCGCGACATCGCGGGGTCCCACGTATGATGCGGCCCGTGATACGCCCGAGGCTGCAGCGCGGCGTCATCATCCTGCCGAGCGCGCTCACCCTCGGCAACCTGTTCTTCGGCATCTGGGCGATCGTGTCCGCCGCGCGTCTCGACTTCGATCGGGCCGCGTGGCTGATTGTCTTTGCAGGCATCCTCGACACACTCGACGGCCGCGTCGCTCGGGTCACACAGACCGGCAGCCGATTCGGCGAGGAACTCGATTCGCTCGTGGATGCAATCAGCTTCGGCGTTGCACCCGCGATGATCATGTACTTCCTGTTCCTGCAGGAAGGATGGGGCTGGGTCGCTGCGTTCTTTTATGTGGCAGCCGCCGTCACGCGTCTCGCACGATTCAACGTGGAGCAGGCGGGACACGCGAAGGTTTCGTTCCACGGTCTGCCGTCGCCTTCCGCAGGAATGTTGCTCGCAACGTGGTATCCGTTCAGCCAGACGGCATTCTTCCAGACGTATCTGCAGCATCACGCGAAGTGGCCGGAGCTCATGACGGCTCTCATGATCATGGTCGCAATGCTGATGATGAGTCATGTGCTGTATCCCGTTGTACCGAAATTCGGCTTCCGTACGTGGAAGGGGATCCGCACAGGCATCTTCCTCATCACATGCATGGTGCTGGCGATCGTTGTTCCATCGCTCTTCTTCTTCCCCGTTCTTCTCATGTACCTCGTATGGGGCGTTGGCAAGGCACTGGTCCTCGGATTGTTCGAGCGCCTTCCGCACCGCGACCCGATGCTGGATGAAGAAGATGAGGGTGACGAGGCCGGCGCCGAGCTTAGAGAAATCGATTACGGGGAACTGTCGCCGCCACCAATAACCGCCGGTGAACGTCGTCGCAGACGCGGCGGCCGTCGGCACAAGGATGATCATGGGTGAGTTCAAGGCGGAAGTGAGAATCACGCCGCGTGCAGGTCTACTTGATCCCGAGGGACACGCTGTAGAGGGCGCACTGCGCTCGCTCGAGTTCAAGGGTGTGCGTGACGTGCGCGTCGGCCGACTGGTCCGCGTTACAGTCGACGCATCGAACGATGCTGAAGCTCGCACCATGGTGGATGCGATGTGCCGCAGCCTGCTCGCGAATCCCGTCACTGAAGACTACCAGGTCGCAGTCGAGAAGGCTGGCTGATGCGCGTAGCGATCGTCACGTTTCCCGGATCCAACTGCGATTACGACTGCTTCCGCGCGTTGACGGATATCCTGCACGTTCACGCCGAGTACATATGGCATCGTGAAACGTCGCTCGGTGATGCGGACGCCGTCATCCTGCCCGGCGGATTCAGTTACGGCGACTACCTGCGTGCCGGTGCGATTGCACGGTTCAGCCCGATCATGACCGCCGTGCAGCAGTTTGCCGCCGCGGGCGGACCTGTCCTCGGCATATGCAACGGATTCCAGGTCTTATGCGAAGCCGGACTTCTGCCGGGAGCACTCATCCGCAACCAGTCGCTGAAGTTCCAGGGTGAACGCGTGTGGCTCCGTGTGGAGAACAACACAACCATGTTTACGGATCGTTATGTTGCGGCGCAGCGGCTGCACCTGCATATCGCGCATGGTCAGGGGAACTACGTAGCGAATGAAGCGACCATCGCAGCGCTCGAGGACGAGGGCCGCATTGTGTTCCGCTATGTCGATGAGGCGGGCGATGCGACACCTTCCGGAAACGCGAACGGTTCGATGCATAACATTGCCGGAATTATCAACGCACATGGAAATGTGATGGGCCTGATGCCGCACCCCGAGCGCAGCGTCGAGCTGCTGCTGGGTTCGGCCGACGGTCTGCCGTTATTCCAGTCGCTCGCGGGCCACCGCCAGACGGCGGTGTTGTCATGATCACGCAGGTGGAAGCGCCGCAGCCCCGGGCCGGCGATCCTGCGATCACTGCAGCGCTGGTGGCGGATCACGGCATCAGCGTCTCCGAATACGAGCTGATCAAGGAAGCGCTCGGTCGCGACGCGACATATACCGAGCTCGGTGTATTCAGTGCGCTCTGGTCCGAGCACTGCGGTTACAAGAACTCGCGACCACTGCTGCGTACGCTACCGACAAAAGCGCCATGGGTGCTGCAGGGCCCGGGCGAGAATGCAGGCGTGATCGAGATCGGTGATGGCCACGCGATCGCATTCAAGATCGAATCGCACAATCATCCCTCCGCGGTCGAGCCGTATGAGGGTGCTGCAACCGGCGTCGGCGGCATTCTTCGTGACGTCTTCACCATGGGCGCGCGCCCGATCGCAGTGCTCGACTCGCTGCGCTTCGGCTCCCTCGAGCGGCCTCGCGTACGCTACCTCTTCGGCGGTGTTGTCAAAGGGATCGGCGATTACGGCAACTGCGTGGGCATCCCGAACCTCGGGGGCGAAGTCTATTTCGACGACGCATACGAGGGGAACCCGCTCGTCAACGCGATGGCCATCGGACACCTCAAGGTTGAAGAGCTGATACGAGGTTTCGCATCCGGCGTCGGCAACCCGATCATTGCAGTCGGTGCGCGCACCGGTCGTGACGGCATCCACGGCGCTACATTCGCATCCGAAGAGCTCAGCGAAGCGTCCGACGCGAAGCGGCCGCAGGTCCAGGTCGGGGATCCGTTCACCGAGAAACTGCTGCTCGAGGCATCTCTCGAGCTGATCCGCAGCGGCCACATTGTCGGTATCCAGGACATGGGCGCCGCGGGACTCGCGTCATCATCATCCGAGATGGCTGCTCGCGCAGGTACGGGCGTCGATATCGACACGTCGCTGATGCCGGTGCGCGAGCCGAACATGACGCCGTACGAGATCCTGCTCTCCGAATCACAGGAGCGCATGCTCGTGGTTGCGCACGCGGGTCGCGAGGACAACGTGAAGGCGATCCTGGAGAAGTGGGAGCTGGAGGCTGCGGTCATAGGGTATGTAACGGATGACGGTATGTACCGCGTCCGTGAGAACGGCGTTGTTGTCGCGGAGATCCCGGGCGAGCCGCTTGTCAACGAGTGCCCGACCTACATCCGCGATGCGCGTGAATCGGAGGAGGTGCAGCGTCTACGGTCGAAGGACCTCTCTGGTCTCGATCACTCCGCCGTCGAGCATGATGCGACCGACGTGCTGCGGCGGCTGCTCGCGACACCGACCATCGCGTCCAAGCGCTGGGTGTACAACCAGTATGATACGACCGTTCGCACGAATACCGTAGTCGGGCCGGGTGGCGATGCCGGTGTGCTGCGCATCCGCGGCACACGCATGGGTGTTGCTGCGACTGTGGACTGCAATGGGCGCTACGTCTACCTGAATCCCCGCCGCGGCGCAC
>JBDSPG010000280.1:0-16511 GCA_039912685.1 Longimicrobiales bacterium
GTAACTTCGAGGATGTGGTGCGGCCGGCGGCGTACGGCTCGAGCTACAACATGGGTGCATCACTGCAGCTATCGGGGGCGACGTTCTTCCAGCTCGCGCAGGCGAAGGCGCAGCGCGGTGCCACCGAGGCACGCATCACGGCTGCGGAATACCAGCTGGCTTCCGACGTAACGCGTCAGTACCTGGCCGCGAAGCGGACGTCGGATGAAGTCGTTCTGCGCGAGCAGCAGCTGCAGACGGCGAATGAAGCATTGAAGCTGGCGCAGGCGCGCGTCGAAGCCGGTGACAAGCCGCGTCTCGATGCTGCACAGGCAGAGGTTGCGAGCGGTCGCTCGGAAGTCGACCTGGTGCAGGCGCGCAACACGGCTCGCGCGCAACGGCGCGCGTTGCTACAGCTGATCGGTGTCGAGCTCGACCGCGATGTAGATCTAACGACTGCGCTGACAGTGTTCGAGCCGAAGTGGACGCTCGAAGAGCTCACGGCAACCGCGATGGCCCGACACCCGTCGCTGCTCGCAGCCCGTGCATCCGAAAGGGCCGGGCATGCGAGCGCGCGCGCTGCAAATATGTCCTACCTGCCGACTGTAACGTTCAGCGGCGGCATATACGGCTACACACGTGCAACGGCGGACGAGAACCAGCTGATCGCGAATGCGGAGCAGGGCGTGCTCAGCGCGAAGTCTAACTGCGAAACGCAGAACGCACTCAACGCACGACTCACATCACCGCTGCCCGGGTATCCGAAGGATTGCTCGGTGTACGTGTTCACACAGGTGGATCGCGACGCAGCTGTGGCAGGCAACAAGCTGTTCCCGTTCAATTTCACAAAGACTCCCGCGAGCTTCAGCATGAACGTCTCGCTGCCGATTTTCGACGGGTTCTCGCGGGAAGCGCGGACACAGACGGCACGCGCGCAGGCGCAGGATGCGACATATGCCGCGCGCACAGAAGCGCTCAACCGCCGCGCACTCGTTGCAAATGCGTTCGATGCGCTGCAAACCGCGTATCGCACGATTGCACTCGAGGAGCGCAATGCAGAGGTAGGAGCAGAGCAGCTGCGCCTCGCACAGGGTCGCTATGCCGCGGGCGCCGGCAATATCTATGAGCTCATGCAGGCACAGTCGCTCAAGGCGCAGGCCGACCAGGCACGGCTCGTTGCGCTCTACGCGTTCCACGAAAACATCGCACAGCTCGAGAACGCTGTCGGCAAGTCGCTCCGTTAGCACTGCAGACATTACTGAGAAGAGATATCATGGACAAAGTCAGATCCGACAAGAAAAAGAATCGCAAACCGCTGTACGCCGGTCTCGGCGTGGTAGCCCTGATTGCGATCACCGCATTCATGATGACACTCAAGCCGGCACTGCCGACCGTGGACGGTAGCACCATCTGGCCTGACACCGTGAAGCGCGGGCCGTTCGTGCGCGAGGTCAAGGGACCCGGTACGCTCGTCCCTGAACAGATACGGATCATCCCTGCGATGACCTCCGGGCGCGTGGAAGAGGTATATATCCGGCCGGGGCAGCAAGTGGCGGCCGGCACCCTCCTCATGCGCATGACCAACCCAGATGTCGAAATGAAGCTGCTCGATGCACAGCGCTTCCTGAGCGAGGCCCAGAGCCAGCTGATTACACTCCGGGCAAATCTGCAGGGGCAGATCCTGCAGCAGAAGTCGGCCGTGGCTAGCGCAGAGACCGTTTACAAAGATGCCATCCGGACGGCCAGGGTGAACGAGGACCTCGCCGCCAAGCAGCTGATCGCTCGCAACGAGGTGGCCAAGTCACAGGACGTCGCCGTAGAAGCAAAGCAGCGCCTCGATGCCGCCAAGGAGCAGCTAGCACTCGCCCAGGGCACGGTGCCGGAGCAACTCAGCTCGCAGGCGGCACAGGTCACACGACTCCAGGAAACCGTGAATTTTCAGAAGACGAACCTGGAGTCCATGAATGTTCGCGCGGCGGCGCCTGGCGTGCTCCAGGGCCTCGACCTGCAGATCGGCGCATGGGTCAATGCCGGCCAGGAGCTCGCTCGTGTGGTTCAGCCTGGAAGGCTAAAGGCGGTAGTCCGGATTCCGGAAACCCAGATCGCCGATATCGTGATCGGGCAGAAGGCATGGATCGACACGCGAAACGATACGATCGCCGGAACCGTAGTGCGCATCGACCCCGCGGCCCAGACGGGTACGTTCGGCGTCGACATCCAGATCGACGGCGAACTGCCGTCCAGTGCCAGGCCCGATCTCAGTATTGACGCAACGATCGAGATCGACCGTATGAACGACGTCCTGCACATGCAGCGCCCGGGCTACGGTCAGGCGGGTCAGTCGATTTCTGTGTACAAGATCGCACCCGATGGGAAGACGGCGGAACAGGTGACGGTCAAGCTCGGTCGGACCTCAGTCAACCAGGTGGAGGTTGCACAGGGTCTAAAGCAGGGAGACGTAGTCATCCTCTCGAGCATGGACCAGTACCAGAAATACACGAAGGTTCGGCTGGGCAAGAAATAAGGGCAGAGCAAGCAATCAACCGACGGACAACCTGAACACCACGGAGCAATACATGAACCAGGCCTCGGATGCACTCATCCGGCTGGACAACGTGAGCAAGGTCTTCTACACGGATGAAGTAGAGACGCATGCGCTGTCGAACGTGCAGTTGCAGATCAATCGCGGAGAGTACATCGCGATTGGCGGTCCGTCCGGTTGCGGGAAGACGACACTGCTGTCGCTGCTGGGACTTCTGGACACACCGACGGACGGGACGTACTACCTTGATGGCGAGGATGTGTCGAGCCTGTCGGCATCGGCACGCGCGCGCGTGCGCAATCGTCAGATCGGTTTCGTTTTCCAGGCGTTCAACCTGATCGGCGACCTGACTGTCTTCGAAAATGTGGAACTACCGCTGACGTACCGTGGTATGTCGGCGTCAGAGCGTAAGGATCGGGTGCAGGCGGCGCTGGAGCGCGTGGGCATGTCGCACCGCACGAAGCACTATCCGTCACAGCTGTCCGGTGGTCAGCAGCAGCGAGTAGCGGTCGCTCGTGCGATCGTAGGCAAGCCGCTGATCGTGCTGGCGGACGAACCGACAGGTAACCTCGACTCGAAGAATGGTGAGTCGGTGATGGACCTGCTGAAGGAATTGCATGCAGACGGTGCAACGATCTGCATGGTGACGCATGATCCGCGATATGCGCGTCACGCAGAGCGCACGATTCACTTCTTCGACGGCCAGGTCGTGATGGACGGCGATTCATTGAAGGCGCACGAGCTCGAAGAGAGCGGTTTCGAGATGAATAGCTGATACCAGCAATCCGGCCGCGAGCGTGGTACTCTCTTTCCCACGTGAGTGACGGGCTGCCGGTTCGGGCGGGGGCGGACTGAAAGGTCCGTCCCCGCTTCATCATTGGTACCATGTTGAACAGATTGAACTGGCGACGTCCGTCGCCCGGTCTTACCTTCGCGCTACACTCGCATGCACCCGCCCGTGCCCGGGCGTACACGATCAGGATTGAACAGAATGACGATTCCGCGTCGAGAGTTTCTCGGTATTGCCGGCGCCACAGGGCTGCTGGCGGCAACAGGCAATCCACTGTCGGCGGAGGCGCCTGAGCGTCCGCTCACAAATGGGGAGCGCCATCCGGCGCCGGTGAGCGCGACGTGGGACATGGGCTGGGTCGACAAGGTCAACGGGAAGCAGCGTGCGATCTTCGATTCACCCGGCGTCTCGGACGGCGCTGCGCTGTTCCGTGCGGTGATGTGGATGAACCAGCACAAGGAAGTGTATGGCACGCCGCGCACCGATATGTCAGCGGTAGTGGTGTTCCGTCACGAGGGCATCGTGCTCGCGATGAAGAGCGAGTACTGGAAGACGTACAAGGTCGGCAAAGAGATGAAGATGAAGGACGAGAAGGGGAAGGACGTCGTCAAGAACCCGATCGAAGGTCCGACTGATGGCGCGGAGAGCAAGTCGCCCTACAACATTCCGGGTTTCATTGCCGCGGGCGGCATTGTGCTCGCGTGCAATCTAGCGTTCGGCGGTCTTGTGGCGGAGGTGCGACAGAAGGAGAAGCTGACACGTGAACAAGCGGATGCCAAGGTGCGCGCACTGCTGATTCCGGGCGTGCAGCTCATGCCGTCCGGCGTGTTCGCAGCACTGCGCGCGCAGGAAGCTGGCTGCAACTACATCATCGGAAGCTGAACGTGCGTTGATGCTGCCGGCTTTTTTTCAGAGCTTCTCCCGCTTCGTTCCGCAGCTTTCAACGATTGCAGTGCTGGTCCCGCTGTCTTTGCTGTATGGACTCGCATGGGCCGCGATTGTGGCGATCCTCCACCGCAGGGGGGTCGCCGTGGCATATACGCGCAAAATTTTTCATTTCGCCGTCTTCACGGCCGCCGGATTCGTGCAATTGCGATACGGACTCGGCGGCGTAATGGTCTTCGGCTCGACGGTCAGCCTGCTGGTGATTGCGGCGGTCTTTCATGGTCCCCACGATCCGCTGTTCAAGGCACTCGCGCGCCCGCGTGATGAGCCGCACCGTCGCACGTTCATTCTCATTCCGCTCGTCACGACTGCTGTCGGCGGCGTCATCTGCAATCTGCTGTTCCCGGGATACGCGTACGTCGGGTACCTGGTGTGCGGCTGGGGTGATGCGGTCGGGGAGCCCGTCGGGATGCGCTGGGGACGGCATCGCTATCGCGTGCCATCAATGCGAGGCGTGCCTGCTGAACGTTCGATCGAGGGGAGCGCCGCGGTATTCCTCGTCGGCGCGCTCGCCGCAACAATTGGCATTCTCGCCGCGGGTGATGGTGTCACATCGCTGCATGCCGGGTCTCTCGGCATGGTTGCTGGACTGGCTGGTGCACTCGTTGAAGCAATAAGCACGCACGGCCTCGACAACCTGACCATTCAGGTCGCCGTGGCCGGCGTGCTTACACTGATTGCCTGACTTCAGCGGATCGGAATTACGACCTCGCCCTTGATGTACGTCGCATTGTCCCCATCCTTCACGATCTTCGTGCCGGCGGAAAGGATCAGTCCGTTCGAGCTGCGATGCCACGCAATGACGCCGCCAGGCTGCAAAGGAGGCCGACCGCTGATCGAGATGTAGCGTCGGTTGGTGGGTCGCGAAATCGCGCGAGACCTTCCCGGAGAGGCCCTGCCGTCCCATTTTCGAGCAGTTTTCGAACAGTGGGGCGGCAGCTTCTTTTTCGAAGGGCACGAGAGGCATGGGCAAGGAAGCGCGCGTCATCGCCGAGATCGAGGAGTGGTCGGGTGAGGGAAGGCTGCTGCTGGAGACCGATGACCTGATCTTCCGCGGCGCCCGCAGGCTCACGATTCCACTGCCCGACATCACTGCAGTCGCGGCCACGGATGGCTGGATCGTTGTGCAGCACGTGGGCGGCATGGCACGCTTCGATATCGGTGCAGGCTTCGACGAAAAGTGGGTGCACGCGATCCTAAATCCGCGCGTCCGCATCGACAAGCTGGATGTGAAGCCGGACTCAAGTGTGCTCCTTGTCAGCGGTCTCGATGAAGCGTTCAGCGCGGAAGTCCGTGCGCGTGCGTCGAACACAGCGGCATTCGAAGGCGCGGATGGCGCCGATGCCGCCAGCGGCGCCGCGGATACCGACATTGCATTCCTGCAGGCCGATGATCCCGCCGCACTCTCGATGATTCCCGCGCTCCGCCGTCGGATACGGTCGACCGGTGCGATCTGGGTGCTGCATCCGCGCGGCCGTCGCGACCTCAGCCACGATGCGATCATGGCGGTCGCGAAGCCGGTCGGCCTGGTGGACGTGAAGAGCGCGCGATTCAGCGAGACGCACGGTGCGCTCAAATTGATGGTGCCACGCGCACAGCGATCCTGATTCAAACCCTTTCGGGTCCGCCGGCATCCAAGGTAGAACCCGGACCACGAGCATGGTACCTGAAACGACTCACAGTCCAGCACCCGTAACGCGTCTGACGATACCCAGGCTGATGGCGAGCACCGGACCGGCCGTGGAGGCGGATGTGGTGCGCCGGGCGCAGGCGGGAGACCGTGAGGCGTTCGACGAACTCTATCGCTGCACCATTGGTCGCGTTTATGCCGTCTGCCTCCGCATGTCCGATGACACGCAGACCGCCGAGCGGCTTGCACAGGATGCATTCGTGCGCGCCTGGCTGCGGCTGGATTCGTTTCGCGGCGATAGCGCCTTCACATCGTGGCTGCACCGTCTCACCGTGAATGTAGTGCTCGAGGATCGGCGCTCGTCAGGACGGCGCCTGTCGCGGGTGGAGAATGTCGAGGATCCGGGGGTGTTCGAGCGTGGAACGCCGGCCCCGACCGTCGGCGAACGTATTGACCTCGAGCGCTCGATCGCACGGCTGCCGTCGCGCGCGCGTGATGTACTCATCCTCTTCGACGTCGAAGGGTATAGTCAGGAAGAGATAGCCCGACTCACCGGCACTGCCGTGGGCACTGTGAAGGCGCAGCTTCACCGGGCGAGAAAGCTGCTGCGGGAGATGTTGAACCGATGAATGACCATCCGCGGGAAGACCGCGTTCAGGATTATGTGGACGATCTGCTGTGCCCCGAGGAGCGCGCAGAGGTCGAGCAGCACCTTGCAGCGTGTGCGCAGTGCCTGTCCGAAGTCGCAGCGCTGCGCGACCTCGTTGCGGACCTGCACAACTTGCCCGCCGAGATTCAGCCGGACAGTGATCTGCTGTCCGTTATTCACGCCCGCATCGATGCGCACGCAACGCACGCAACGGACGCAACGCACGCAACGCACACAACGGACACAACGGACACGACAACCGCTGCGAGATTGCGCGATCGTTCGCTGTACTCACTACGATATCCGCTCGCGGCAGCAGCCGTAGTGCTCATCGCGGTCTCGACGGCGCTCACCGTGATGCTGGTGCAGCGCAACGGCGGCTCGGTACGGCTGGGGAATAATGGATCACGCAACGGCAGCACAGTGCTGGCCAGCCGTCAGACGAGTGCCGTGGATCAGCGCTACAGCGAAGCGACGGCTGAGCTCGAGAATTTGCTCCAGTCACAACGCTCACAGCTCGCGCCCGAGACGATTCGGCTGGTTGAAGAAAACTTGCGTGTCATCGACCAGGCCCTCGCCGAGGCGCGTGCAGCACTGCGCGAGGATCCGTCAGATCCCGCGTTGAGCGACTTTGTTCGTTCGGCGTATGAGAAGAAGATAGACTTGCTTCGGCATGCGACTCGGGGGGCGACATGAGGCTTCGCAGGGAGAGGGTTAGGGCTAGCCCTCAGGGCTGGGGTTGGAGGGCTGTGGGGGTGGTAGGGTTGCTGGCTCTTTTCGGAAGCAGCACTCCGCTTCAGGCGCAGAAGAAAGTGCATGAGAGGTTTGCGGCGCCGGGGCAGGGGTTTGTGCGAATCTACAACATTGTCGGGTCGGTGAAGGTGACGGGGTGGGACAAAGATAGTATTGCGGTGATTGGCTCGGCGTGGATCGGACCGAAGGAGGGGTTCATTATGCACCGCGGCCCGGATGGCACGAAGCTGGGTGTGTGGGATGAATCGCTCGATGCGAGCAAGCCGAGTCATCTCGAGGTATATGTTCCCGCAAAGAGTTCGGTGTGGGTCAAGACGGGCAGTGCTGAGGTTACAGTGCTCGGTGTCACGGGCAGCATTGATGTGTCGTCGACAACCGGTGGGATCGATGTCGGTGGTGCGCCGCGCGATGTGATCACGGAGTCCATGGGCGGAGATATCTACCTGCACGTGGATACGCGTTCGGCGCGCGCGAAGACGGCCGGAAGCAATGTACGGATGCGTGGCACGATCAATGACGTCGTAGCCAGCACGGTGAGCGGCAACCTGGTGGTGGAGAACGGCGTGTATGAGCGTGCGCGTCTGGAATCCGTAGATGGCGATGTGCGTTACTTCGGCGCGATCGACCGTAGCGCCTCGCTGGAGTTCGTGAACCACAGCGGCGCTGTAGAGCTCAATATCCCGCCGACGACCTGGGCCGAGTTCGCGATCGACACATACCTGGGCACCGTCGAGCAGGAATTCGTCGGTGTGCTGAAGCCGATCAACAGCAACGTCAAGGCGAAGCGCTACACGCTGGTGCTAGGGAAGGGCGGACCGCAGGTCTCGATCCGAACCTTCAAGGGTGGGATTTTCATCCGCCGGAAGGGGTGAGGCCGTCGGCAGCCACAGCGAGAAGCTGGTGCCGCCGGTCGGGCTTGTCTGCAGTGACAGATCGCCACCCAGCAGCCGCGCAATGCGGCGGTTGATCGCCAGCCGGAATCCCGGTGTCGAGCTCCTCGATTCCGCGCGCACGATCTCCTCGAAGACAAGATCGCGCTCGGCTACACCAGGCCCATCATCGTGCACGGAGATACATACCAACTGCTGCGGATCCTGTGACCGCCGACCTTCACGTATGACCGCACTCACCTCGACACGCCCGCCCGGCTTTGTATACTTGACCGCGTTCGACAGGAGTGTGTGGAGAATGCGACGCATCAAGTCGACATCCGTCACGATCGTCGGCAGATCGGCAATGTACAGATCAAACTTCACGCCGCTCGTCCCGTTCGCGAGCTCATAGTCACGTACGATGCCGCGCACGACTGCACCGGGATCAACAACGCTCGTCGAGATCGGCAGCCTGCCCGTATCGACACGAACGAGATCCACGAGCTCGGCCAGCAGCCGCAATGCCACGTCGATATTGCGCTGACTTGAAGAAATGTATCCCTGCTGCCGCGTCGTCATGTCCGACTCGGTCTCGATCAGCTGGACGTACTCCCTCGCCGCGCCCAGTGTGTTCTTCAGGTAGTGGACCAGGCCATCAAGCAGGCGGAACCGCTGTTCCATCGACGTCGCCGTAGCCTCCTCAAGCTGACGCACCAGCATCGCGTTGTGCAGTGCCGACGCAGCCAGTGTGCCGAGAAGCTCGATCTGACCCGGATGCGCCGGATCCAGTGCCACTGTCTGCGGCGCATCCACACAAACAATCGCACCGATCGACTCACCGTCGACGCGCAGCGGCAATGTCAGCGCATTGCCCGTAGCTTTGTCCTTCACTGATCCATCCTGCGGCGCATCCGGTCCGCACACCGCAACCACATCCACTGCACCCGATACTGCATCGTATCGTTCCATGTAAACCGTGCGTGCTCCCGTCACCTGTGCCACTGCGCCAATGATCTGGCGCAGCATCGAAGCATCAGCCGATAAGGCGAGCTGTGTCGCCCGTGACGGTGCAGCCTCCTGGAACGTTGCC
This sequence comes from Longimicrobiales bacterium, assembly GCA_039912685.1. GTDB lineage: Bacteria > Gemmatimonadota > Gemmatimonadetes > Longimicrobiales > RSA9 > DASUXU01. The sequence continues at coordinate 9,251 of JBDSPG010000280.1, forward strand.
ATTGTCCTCCCATGCGTGATCCATAATCACGCCCCGTGTCCACCCGTGTATCTGGCATCTCGCGTACCGGGCTGAGGATCACATTGACGTATTGCGGGGAACTGGCTCGGCACCCGAAAAAACAGTGTCGCACAAGCGCTTTTCCACCCACGCACCGCTCACATTTGTGCGTGTGTTGCGCCGCCACAGGACGGACGGCACCAACGGATTCAAACATTTTTTCGCGGCCTCAATACAAAATGAGAATGCGACGACGATTCAAACCGCGTGTCGGTACGCGGCATCTCAGCATTGTACCGGTAGAGCGCCGGCATTCGAGGAAGACGTCGCACAAAGGAGAACGAAGATGCATACGCGCAGAATTCTGGTAACGGCAGCACTGCTATTTGGCACAGCCAGAGTCGTGCATGCGGGACCGCCGTGGATCTCGATCGAGTTCCCGTCCAACCCGCACCATGCAACGACACGGGACGCATCGTTCCTCATTCACGCGTACCACCACACGCAGGGCATCAACACGTCAGTGACGGGGACAGCGGTGGGCATAGTTGGCGGCCAACGGCGCACAATGCGCCTCGATGTGCGCGAGACTGCACTCGCGGGTGTCTATGCGTTGCGGACGCCGCTGCCGAAGGATGGGACGTGGGTGCTGTCGATCACGATGAAGGATGACAATGCGCCGGCGACGGCGCTTGTGACCGTCGATCGCAGCGGGTCAGTATCGAAGGTGAGCGTGCCGAGCAGCATGTCCAGGGATGGCTGGGTGATTCCACGCGCTGCGACACAGAAGGATATTGAAGCCGCACTGCAGCAGGGCCTGATCGCCGATGCAACGACGGAACGCGGTGCACTTGCAAAGAAAGGCGCGATCGGCGTACCACTCGCACTGATGCTCGCATTCGCCGCACTACGGCGCCGTCGTGCTGCTTCGGTCTAACGAACCTTAACGGACTAACGGCATCACCGCCGATGGTGCGGCCGTCGAGAGTTTCACACGAAGGACACGAAGAAGCACAAAAAGTTCACAAAAAATATTACTTTCTTTGTGAACCGTGCCGTTCAACTTCGTGAGCTTCGTGTGAAACTTTTTCCGCTGTTGTTGTTGTTGTTAGCGTCCGCCGCCGACGGGCGTACCGAGCGGTGATCCGAGTGGGCGGGGACCGGCGGTTACAGGCATGGCGGGAACAACATCGTTGACCACGTAGCGACCGATCCCGTCCACGCGCACATTCGGACGGATGCGGGCCTTCTCGAAGAAGTCGTACGCGGGCTTCAGTGTCTTCCAGAATGCAACAAGCGCGGGGCTGGCGCGGAATGCACGGTCGAGCTGCGTCATCTCGTCATCCCCAAGCCGAGCCGGGAAGATGTCGATCGGAATACGCTGCTGACCGGCGGCTCGCGCTTCAACAGCGACCCAGTACAGCTGCTTGATTCCCTCATCCGTGAGCGCGAGGCAGCCGATGGAGTTGCAACCGCCGTGGATGAAGATGTCGCCGCCGAGATCGGGCTCAACGCCGATGAGCTGATCGGAGCGGTTCGGATAGTCGACGTGCAGCGAAAGATGGTAATCGCTGTACGGGTTGAACCGATCGATCGTGTAGAACCCTTCCGGCACCTGGTTGTCGCCCCGGGCACGCTTCGGTCCCAGGTCACCCGACTGCGCGCAGATGTCGTAGGTGCGGAGGAGCGAGAAGATTGTGTCGCCTTCCGGCCGCACCCATAGCTCGAGAGCGTGCTCGCGCTTGAACACGCGCAGGTAGATGTCGGCTGCGGGATAACGCAGCCCGCGGTCACGGAAGAGCTTCTTAATGCCGTATCGCACCTCGACCCGCGCATCACGAACCCGATCGTACTGGAGCTGCGTCAACGCGAACGGCGATCCGGTCGCAAGCGGTCCGCCCGTCTCGAGCGCCATTGCACGCGCGCTGTCTCCCATCAGAACCACAGGCGTGCCCAGTTGTGCCCGCACCGACACGGCCTGCGTGACGGTCAGCAGCAAAGCAAAAAACAGCGTCCGGTTCAGTCTGCGGCGTTCAGCCATAATCTCGACTGGTTCTTCTGGTTTGCGGGGGAGGTGCATTCTATTTTACACCAAAACCCGCACAGGTTCAACAGGATTCTCAGGTTCTCCGAGGAAATCCATGACAATGCCGTCATGCTGGCGCATGTCCCGCGCCGCACTCCGTCGCCTCGTCCCCATGATCGTCGCCATCGCTTGTTCGACGTCGTTCGTCGCATCCAGCAGTGCGCAGGAGATGCGTGGCCGCAGAAGCGGAGCCGCCGCGCCTGCTGAACGCGTCCTGTACATACCCGACGGCGTGTTCGACGGTCTCGATGGCACTGTCCATCGCGGCTGGGCCGTCCTCGCGAATGGCGAGCGCATCGCCGCTGTCGGTCCGGTTGCGCAGATCAATGCCGGCGACGCGCGCATCGTACAGCTGCCGGGTATGACGCTCATGCCGGGGATGATCGAGGGGCACACCCACATGTTCCTGCACCCCTATGACGAAGCGGCGTGGAACGACCAGGTCCTCCACGAGTCACGCGCCGAACGAACCATCCGCGCGGCCAATCATGCCAAGGCCGAGCTGTTCGCCGGCTTCACCACCGCCCGTGACCTCGGCACCGAGGGCGCGATGTACGCCGATGTCGGGCTCAAGGAGGCCATCGACAACGGCGTGACGCCCGGCCCGCGCATGATCGTCAGCACTCGCGCCATTGTCGCGACCGGTGCATATGGGCCGAAGGGATTCGCACCGGAATGGTCGGTGCCGCAAGGGGCGGAAGAGGTTTCGGGCTTCGAGGAAGCGACCCGTGTGGTCCGGGATCAGATCGGGCACGGTGCAGACCTGATCAAGGTGTACGCGGACTACGGCTGGGGTCCGAATTACCGGACGATGCCGACCTTCACGCAGGAAGAACTGGCCCGGATGGTCCAGGTGGCTGCCTCCTCCGGTCGGCCCGTGGTCGCTCACGCGTCGACCGCTGAAGGGATGAAGCGCGCGATCCTCGCCGGTGTCACCACGATTGAGCACGGGGATGGCGGCACCCCGGAGACATGGGCACTCATGAAGCAGCACGGTGTGGGTCTCTGCCCGACCATGGCCGCAGGATGGTCAACCGCCCGGTACGCCGGCTGGAACCCGGCGACCGACCCGGCGCCCGCGCGCGTCAAGGCGAAGGCTGAGAAGGTTCGCGAGGCATATCTGGCAGGTGTGGCGATGTGCGTCGGCGGCGATGTCGGCGTCTTCACACATGGCGAAAACGTCCTCGAGATCGAGCTGCTGGTACAGGCCGGAATCAGCGTGAAAGACGTCCTGATGGCGGTCACGTCCGGGAATGCCGCCCTCCTCGGACTCAGGGACCGCGGCAGCATCCAACAGGGCCTGCTTGCCGACCTCGTGGCCGTCAAAGGCGATCCGCTCGCCGATCTGTCCGCGCTCCGCCGCATTGGCCTGGTCGTGAAGGGTGGTCGTACACAGTTTGAGAACCGTTGACCTTCGGAACCGTTGACTTTCGGTGGGTGGGGGTGAAAACTACCTGATACCGCAGTACCCACCTCCACCGGTGTCCATGCTAGAAGTGGTGTCCAACCCGGCGGTCCGGACGACGCCGTCTGTCAGTGCAGGAACGATCCTGCGAACCGTCGAGTCGAGGGAAGCGCTGAGCCGCGCAACACGACTAGCGACGATGGCACTTCGTGCGCCCGTTGCATTCCTCGGTCTCGTGGAGAACGACGGACTTGCTCTGCTCAGTCAGAGCGGGCTGCCGGAGCCTTGGCGGGCCAGTGGTCGTCTGCCGCTCGATGCGTCGTTTGCGCGCCTCGTGAAGCACTCGCGCTCCGCAGTCGTCATCGACAATGTCACGACCTCACCGCTGACGCGGGACCTGTCACCCCTCGAGAATTACACGTGCCGCGCGTTCCTCGGCCTTGGTGTACGCGTCTCGGACGAGCAGATCGGCATCTTGGCGGTTACGGATACGCAGTCGCGGCGCTGGTCCACATCGGACGTGAGTCTGCTATCGGACATTGCTGCGACGGTAGCGCGTGATCTGGACATCATCGCGGGCATCGGTGAGGCGGCTGCGCGTCCGAACCTGACGCTGGTAACGGACCGGTCGGAGCAGGACTCGCGGTATCGCGCGCTGTTCGAGGACAACGCGAGTGCGATCTTCATGCTCGGTTCAGATGGCGCCATTGTCGAAGTGAATCGTGCGACACTCCACATGTTCGGTCTGACGTTGGATGATGCGCGGACATTGCAGGTGTCGGATATCTATCAGAACGCGAAGGAGCGCTCGCGCAGCCGGAAGCTGCTGCAGACGACAGGTGCGATCTCGGAGCTAGACGTGAAGCTGCGTCGCAAGGACAGCACGGTGATCGACTGTGTGGTCAGTGCGACGGCGAAGCGGTCACCCGTGGGGGAGGTCACCGGCTATCACGGCACGATCCGCGATGTAACGGATCAGAAGCGGGCGCAGCAGAAGATCGTGGAGAGCGCGTTCCAGGACCCGCTCACGCACCTGCCGAACCGCGCGGTATTCGCGGATCGTCTTGAACGTCTGCTGAAGCACTCGAAGCGTCGTGCGGGCTACCGTTTCGCAGTGCTGTTCATCGATCTGGACCGCTTCAAGCAAGTGAATGATACGTACGGCCACCATGCGGGCGACACACTGCTCACGATGGTCGCGCGCCGTCTCGAGAAGTGTGTGCGGCAGGAAGACACCGTCGCCCGCATTGGCGGTGACGAGTTCGCGGTGCTGCTGGATGCTGTGAGCGATGTCGGCGGTGTGACGTTCGTGGCCCAGCGCATTCTCGATGAGCTGCATCAGCCTGTGCCGGTCGATGGCGTTGATGTGATGACGGGCGCGAGTGTCGGTATCTCGCTCAGCATGACGGGATACGACAAGCCGGAAGACATGGTGCGCGATGCGGATGCTGCAATGTATCGCGCGAAGGCTGAAGGTCGCGGTGCGTATGCGGTGTTCGACACCGAGATGTACACGCGTGCGCGCACGCAGATCGAGTTTGAGAGTCAGCTGCGCGATGCGATGGTCGGCAACCAGCTCGCACTGCACTATCATCCGGTCGTTGCGCTCGAGGATGGCGGTGTAACGGGTCTCGAGGCGCTGGTGCGCTGGGATCACCCGGAACGCGGGATCCTGCTGCCGGGCGAATTCATGCCGCTCGCGGAAGCGACGGGCCTGATTGTCGAGATCGGTTGGTGGGTGCTGCGAGAAGCATGCAGGCAACTGCGCAGGTGGCAGCTGGAATTTCCGAAGGCTGCAATCAAGCTGACCATGAGCGTCAATCTGTCGGCACGTCAGTTCGTGCAGCCGGATCTGGTGCAGAAGATCGATTCGATTCTCGAGGAGACCGGTCTGTCGCCATCGTCGCTGCGGCTCGATCTGCAGGAAGCGGTGGTCATGCAGAACGCCGACCTCGCAGCGAAGCTGCTGACCCAGTTGCGCGACCGCGGGATCCATATCTGTCTGGATGATTTCGGCAGTGGCTATTCGTCGCTGAAGGACCTCAGCTCACTGCCCATTTCGACACTCAAGATCGATGGGTCCTTCGTGCGAAATATGGAGGGCACGGGAGATGGACGCGCCATCGTCCAGACCATCATCGCACTTGGCCGCAGCATGGCGATTGAAGCAATCGCCGAAGGCGTAGAGACCCCGGAACAGCTCGCACTGCTCAGGACTCTCGGGACCCGCTTTGCCCAGGGCTTCCTGTTCTCGCTGCCACTCGATTCTGCCGCAGCACAGCGACTCATCAGCGAAAACATTAAGTAGGGCACCCACCCCGACACCGTCTCGTCCCCAGCGTTCAACGATCCCGTCCCCGACCGCATCTACTACCAGCATCAACGGAGTGCCCGGCCCCTTGCAGGCGCCGTCTCACGCCCTCGCAGCGAGTCTTCGTCCCGCTGGTGCGAACCCAAACCCGTGGGGGTTAGTATTCAAGAGATCACATCGGCAGCATCGACCACGTGAGCGGAGCAGTCGTGCAGCCTTTCTTCGATTCAGTTTTCTCGGCGTTATTCAAGTATCGTCCGGTTTTGTTCGAGCAGGGGCACATCGTGTTCCGCTCGCCTGTGGCGATTCAGATTCTGCTGGCTGTTGCACTCGCTGCTACTGCATCAGCTGCGTGGACATATGGACGTGCGCGGGGCAAAACCACCGGTCGCGAGCGCAGTGTGTTGTTCGGCGTTCGCTGCACCGTACTCGCGTTGCTGACGTTCGCATTGCTCCGTCCGACACTCGTCCTCTCTACCGTCCTCCCGCAACAGAATTATCTCGCCGTTCTGATCGACGATTCACGCAGCATGCAGATCGCCGATGTTGATGAAGGCACGCGCGGTACGCAGGCGAGCAAGCTCTTCCTGTCTGAGGAGAGCGAAGTCATGCGTGATCTGTCCTCGCGTTTCCGTGTGCGCACATTCCGCTTTGCCGAAGACGCGAACCGAATCGAGCGTGGTGACAGCCTCAGTTTTGACGGTGGCCGTACGCGTATCGCGCCGGCGCTCGAACGCGCACGCGCCGAGCTCGCATCGCTGCCCGTCGCGGGTGTTGTCGTTGTGAGTGATGGTGCGGACAACGCTCAGGAAGGATTGTCCGAGACACTGCTGTCGCTGAAGTCCGCGGGAATACCGGTGTACACGGTCGGTCTCGGGCGCGAGCGCGCACGTCGTGACCTCGAGCTGGGTCGCGTGACTGTACCGCGCCGCGCACTCAAGGGCAGCGCGATCATGGTCGAGCTCGTGCTGTCACAGAGCGGATTCGCAGGGAAGAGAATTCCGGTGACAGTGGAAGACGAGGGACGCATTCTCTCGACGACGGACGTAGAGCTACCCGCGGATGACGCGCCTGCCACTGTACAGGTGAACTTCACAATCAATGATGCCGGACCGCGCCGCATCCGGTTCCGAGTTCCCGTGCAGGATGGCGAGCTGGTCGCTGAGAACAACATCCAGGAAACCGTGGTCGATGTCAGTACGGCGCGCGAGAAGATTCTCTACTTCGAGGGCGAGCCTCGCTACGAGCTGAAGTTCCTGCGCCGCGCGGTCGCGGCAGACAGCAGCATCCAGCTGGTGACGTTGCAGCGCACCGCTGACAAGCGTTACCTCCGTCTCGACATCGATAGCGCGAATGAGCTTGTTGCCGGTTTTCCGGCGACACGCGAAGAGCTTTTCACATACCGTGCACTGGTGCTGGGCAGTATTGAAGCCAGCTACTTCTCGCACGACCAGTTGCA
>JBDSPG010000319.1:0-11314 GCA_039912685.1 Longimicrobiales bacterium
AGAGCGCCGCCGCCGGTGCAATGATCGTGATCGAGAATGGCTTGCGGTCATCTTTCGCCGGCACATCGAGCGGCAAGTCCTTCGACGCGACCGACTTCCCGTCCTTGTCGAGAAGATGGAATTTGAGCGTCAGCTTGGATCCGGCCTTCTCTGTCAGACCCGTAATCGTACCGCTCAGCGTTACCGTCTTCTCATCGGCGAGCGACTGGACGTCGCTGATCGACGCGAGGAGCGCGCTGTTACGCGTGAGCGTAGCGAGCACTGCCTTCTGCCATTCCGCCTTCTTCGCAACGTCATAGTCAGACAAGCCGCGCTGTGCCGCTGCGAGGCGCATCATCATAGTCGCATCGGCCGGCGCCAGCTCGAGGCCACGGTTCGCATTGACGATGATTTTCTGATACTGCGCCATCATCTGCGCCTGAACCGCTTTCGCGTCTGCAGCGTTCTTTCCCTCTACGCTCCGCAGCAACGCGTCCACAACGCCGGAACGTGAGTTCACCTCGAAGTCGATCACGTCATAGTTGAACGGGCTCAATGCTGAGGCCCGCGCAAACGCTTCCGCCGCCTTATCGTACTCCTGTGCGTTGTGCAGCCCGATGCCGACGTTCAGCAGCTGATTTCCCGTGAGGTCCGTCCTCGCGAGCAGCTGGCTGTACATCACGTTCGCATCCGCCGTCTTGCCTGCGCGAGTCAATGTGATCGCGAGGTTCGACATGACCGCTGGATTCTGCGGATCACGCGCAAGCAGCTCACGATACAACGCCTCCGCATCAGCGTAACGGTTGAGCTCCGACATCATGCTTGCGAGCGCCTTGACGGCGTTCAGCTCCATGTCCGCATACTCCGCTTCCTTCTTCGCGTCACCCTTTTTGCGGGACGGCGAGCGAAGTGCTGCGAGCTCAGCACGATACGCGACCTCCGCGTTCGTCAGATCACCTGTCTGCAGATAGATCGAGCCAATCACCTGCTGCGAAAGCGGGTTCAACGGATCGAGCCGGCTCGCAAGCTTCAACATCTCAAGACCGCCCGCAGCGTCACTTTCCTTGATCTTCTTCACCGCTGAATTGAAAACTGCCACCCACATCTGCTTCCGCTGCGGCTCGATCTCCGATGCGTAGCCCGGATACATTGTCTGCGCTTTCGTGAACGCACTGTCGGCGCCGATAAAGTCACCTAGCTGATGATATGCCTTGCCAATCTGCAGCCACGGCTTCGGATTGTTCGGGTACTTCGCAGCACCCTGGAGCGCGGCGGCGATCGCCTGGCGGTAAAAGTTCATCTTTTCCGTAGTAAGCGTCGATTCTTCCGCGTTCTTCAAGTAAACATCCGCGCTTCGCGTCTCGGCGATATCCGACGGCTTCTGGGCCCGGGCGGCGCCCGGAACGAGGATCGCGACTGCGAGCAACAGACCACTGATACGCTTCATCCACGGACCTCCGGAAACTGAGTTAAATACTGTGCTCATAATGTCTTATACTCCGATTTCACGAATTTGTGGCATGTCCGTCCAGCGCCTGTCGCACTTCGAACGGTGTCCGCCCCAGCGCCGCGGCAGCCTTTGCCACGTCTTCATACTCCGGCTTGGCCCGCGAGGTGCCATCGGGCAAGGTGACCGCCTTCCATCGGATGCTCTGGCCCTGCCAGGTACGCACTTCTTCGGTCCGCTCGAGGACCTGGCGAGCAACCGGCCAGAAGCGGACGCCGATGGTGCTGGTCGCGTGGAAAATAGCGTCTGAGACCGACGTCCGCGCGTCCCCCTCGACCAGGGCTTCCAGGCGGTGAGCCGGGCGCCCTTTCTTCATTAGGATCGGGACGAGCACAGCGTCGAGCGCGCCAGCGGCGATCACCCGGTCGAGCGCGGCGGCCAGGTATTCCGGTGGCATGTCATCGATGTCGGCCTGGATCAGGAGCAGCGGCTGGCCACCTTCGGAGGCCTCGCCAAGCGCGACATCGGCGGCAATGAGCCGGAGACAGTTCGGCCGGTCCTGCGGGTCTCTGGACCCCGCGCCGAACCCGGAAGCCCGGATCGTCAGATCGGCTGGGGGTTGTGCACCATCAGTGAGTGTTGCGATCAGTGCGGCGCCCGTGGGCGTGGTGCACTCGCCGTCCAGCTCCAGCCCCGTGGTCGGAACGCCTTCGAGGATGCGCAGTGTCGCGGGTGCTGGTACCGGGAACCGGCCGTGCGCGATTTCGATCCAGCCGCTGCCGAGTGCTACCGGTCGTGTGTAGAAGCGCTCGAAGCCCATCTCGTCCACGGCCGCCATGGTACAGAGGATGTCGAGAATCGCGTCGAGCGCGCCGACCTCGTGGAAGTGCACTTTCTCAACCGTCGTTCCATGCACGGCGGCTTCTGCGATAGCGATGCGCCGGAACGCATCAATTGCGCGCGCCTTCGCGGCCGCGGGCGCTGCACTCTTCTCGATGATCTCGACGACATGACGCAGATGCCGGTGCGCATGTTCGTGCGGCAGATCGAACTGGATGTGTGCGCAGCTGATGCCCTTGCGCATGACTCGCTCGATGCGGACACCGATTTCGCCGAGTCCGAGGCCGGCAATGAACTCGCGCAGCCACGTCTCGGATAGACCGAGATCGAGCAGGGCCGCGAGCGTCATGTCTCCGCTGGCGCCGGCGAACGGGTCGAACACAAGGGCGCGCATGTCAGTGACCATCGCTTTCGAGAGTTGCATGAATACGACGTAGTACGTCATCGCGCCCCCGCACCAGGAGGAGCGGCACAAACGGCGGGCCATGCAGTTCGCCTGTAACCGCGAGTCTCAGCGGCTCATAGAGCGCGCGTCCCTTCGCACCGGCCCGTGCACCGATATCCTTGATCGCCGCGGCGAGCCCGGCATCCGTCCATTGTGCGGTCTCCAGCAGCTCCGCCGCAACCGAGCACACCGTACGCTGCCCTTGCGTGAGCGACGTCGGTGCCGCGGGTTCCACGAAGATCGGTGCGAGCGCATCATTGATGTCGGCGAACGTCACGAGATGCGAACGAACGGCAGCTACGGCAACATCGAGTGTCTCATCCGGCAGCAATGTATAGCGTGCATTGAGGAATGGGCGCACCGCAGGCGTCAGTGCCGCGAGATCCATCGCTTCGATATGCTTGCCCGAGAGCCAGCGCAGTTTTGCCGGGTCAAACATGACGTCAGCCGCACCGATGCGGTCGAGCGAGATCTCGGCAATGAGCTGCTCGCGGCTGAGGAACTCCTCGCCGGTGGGGCTTGACCACGAGAGTAGCGACAGATAGTTGACCAGTGCGTCGGGATGGTAGCCGTTCTCCCGATACTCGGCGATCGACTGTGCACCGTTTCGCTTCGACAGTTTCTGCCGATCCTCGCCGAGCACCGTGGGAATATGGGCAAAGACGGGAAGCACGCCGCCGAGCGCCTCGAAGATGAGCACCTGCCGATGCGTATTGGAAAGATGTCCAACGCCGCGCACGACGTGGGTGATACGCATCGCCATGTCGTCACAAACGACAGCAAAGTTATACGTCGGCAATCCATCGCCGCGTACGATGATGAAGTCGCCGAGCTCGCTGCTGTTGACGCGAACGGATCCGTAGACCGCATCATCGACAACGATCACGCGATCCGGTGAGACTGCGAAGCGAATGGCCGGTGTGCGGCCCTGCGCCGTGAATGCCGTGCGCTCATCATCAGTGAGTCCGCGGCAGCGGCCGCTGTAATGCGGCTGCCCGCCGGCTGCGAGAATCGCGGCGCGCTCGGCCTCGAGCTCGTCCTTCGAGCAGAAACACGGATACGCAAAGTCATGCGCAAGAAGTTGCACGGCTGCCGTGGCATAAGAATCGAGACGCTCGGACTGACGGTAAGGTCCCGCGTCACCGCCCTGCACCGGGCCCTCATCGGGTGTAATGCCGAGCCAGTCGAGGTCCGCGAAGATTGCGTTCTCGGAAGAATCGACGTTGCGCTCGTTGTCGGTGTCCTCGATGCGCAGGACGACGGCGCCGCCGGCATGACGCGTGATGAGCCAGTTGAGCACACTGACGCGTGCGTTGCCGACGTGCAGCAATCCTGTGGGGCTGGGTGCGAAGCGGGTGCGGATCAACGGATCCGTGCGAAGTGATCGAGTATCTTGCCACCGAGCATGTCGGAGAAGCCGGGCACCTGCGCAATCTGCTGCGCCGTTGCGGACTTCAGCGCGCGTACGCTACCGAAGTGCTCGAGGAGCGCCCTCTGTCGTGCGGGGCCGATGCCGGGAATGTCTGACAGCTCGCTGGACAACGTGCGCTTGCCTCGCAGCTTCCTGTTATATGTGATGGCGAAGCGGTGCGCCTCGTTGCGGATCCGCTGCAGCAGTCGCAGGGCATCATCCGTGCGCGGCAGACGTACCGGGTCCGGCCGGCCGACAAGGTAGATTTCCTCCTCACGCTTCGCCAGACTCGCGAACGTCACGTCGTTCGCGCCAGCCTTCCCTGCAGCCGCGACAGCCGCGCCGAGCTGACCCTTGCCACCGTCGATCAGCGCGAGGTCGGGCAGCGGCAGGCCGTCCTCGATGCGTTTCTTGAAGTACCGTTCGACGATCTCTGCCATCGACAGAAAATCGTCATTGCCCCACTCGCCGCGGATACGGAAACGCCGATACTCCGCCTTGTGCGGCTCGCCGTTCTGAAACACGACACCGCTGCCAACCACCTCCGAGCCTTGTGTGTGCGAGATATCGAAGCAGACGATGACGCGGGGCACGACCTTCATCGAGAGTGCTTCCTGAAGCTCGTACAGCGTGTCGTCGGCACGACTGCCGACGCGGTCCCGCAGCACGGACCGCTCCTCCAGTAGATGCCGTGCGTTCTGACTGGCAAGCTGGAGCAGCCGCTGCTTCTCGCCTTTGACCGGAACGAACGTGGTCACGCGTCGTTTCGCGTGCCCCGTCAGCAGGCCTTCGACCGTGAGACGGTCCTCGAAGTCGGCGGGAAACAGTATGTCGCGAGGCAGATCCCGCAGACCCATGTCACCGCGGCCGAGGTACATGCGGATGGCGGCGGCCGAAAGCAGCTCGCCTTCCTGCTCTTCGCCCACGTTCTCGAAGAAATCGACCTCGCGGCCGAGCAGTTTGCCGTTACGGATGCGCAGCAGCACGGCGCAGCCGCGGTCGCCGTCACGTGCGGTGCCGAGGACATCGACATCGCGGCCACGCACGTCGAGCATCCGCTGTCGTCGCTCGATTGACTCCAGGCCCGTCAGCGTGTCACGCAGTGTGGCCGCGCGCTCGAAGTCCAGTGAATCAGCGGCATCGCGCATGCTCCGCTCGATGCGCCTGCGCACTGCATCGGTTTTGCCCGCCAGGACTTCCATGATGTCATCGATCATTGCGCGATACGACTCGCGGGTCTGCAATCCGACGCACGGCGCCTGACAGCGACCGATGTGGTAATCGAGGCAGGGACGCTCCGGCGCGTCGGTCGGAAGGTCATAGCGACAGCTGCGCACGGTGAACAGACGCTTCACCAGCTCCAGCGCCTGACGCATCAAGCCGACGTCGGTGTATGGACCGAAATAGCGCGCGCCATCGTTGTCGAGCCGGCGCGTCACGTATACGCGTGGAAATGGCTCCTGCAGCGTCACCTTGATGTAGGGATACTTCTTGTCATCACGCAGCTGAATGTTGAAGCGCGGCTTGTGCTCCTTGATCAGGTTCGCCTCGAGCAGCAGGGCCTCCGCCTCCGATCCGACCACGATCGTGTCGATATCGACGACGCGGCGCAGCATCTCGCGGTTCTTCAGCGATGTCGATGCATCGATTGCGAAGTGACTGCGCACCCGCGCACGGAGTGAGTTGGCCTTACCGATGTAGATCGGCTCACCGGTCGCGTCCTTGAACAGGTACACGCCCGGCCTGGCAGGCAAATGCTGGAGCTTGAGCTCGAGAGGGTCGTGGGGCATTTCTAAGAATACCCCGCTCAGCGTCGGGTTACCCGGCCGATCACTGCGCGGGCTTGTGGCAGGCCCATCCTGTATGTGATGGCGAGGTACAGCAGCCCGACGACGGGGATGACGGCGCCGGCACGCATGACAGCCGATTCGGGGCTGATGAAGGTCGCAACACCGCGCCCGGCCGCGGCCGAAACAATCGCCGCAATGAACATCTTCACGAGCGGAGGCCCGGCCCCGATTGCCCCGATTTTCCGGGTCAGACTCCGACGCAGAAGTGCCCACTCCATCCAACCGGCCAGAGACGAACCCAGGCCGAGCCCCACCGCCCCCAGCGTGAGCGCCGGTGAAACATGAACCTTGTCGAAAGGCAGCATCAGTCCTCCGCCGACCACCGCGGCGAGGACGACACGCTGAATTGCCGTTCTCGCTGGCGTGCGCGTGTCTTTCAGCGCGAAGAACGTGGAGGAGAAAAGGCGTGTTCCCGTCGACGCGATGAGACCGAGCGAATATGCGGCAAGGATCGCATATACCTGCAGCGTTGCATCGCGACGGAACTGACCGGTCTGCATCACGCAGGCGACGATCACGTCGCCCAGCACCAGGAACGAGATGAAGGAAGGCACGACGAAGTAATAGATCTGTCTCAGCCCCGCGTTCACGCGTTCCCGGAGCACATCGGTCGAATCCATGCTCTGGCGCGCGAGATCGGGCAGCTCGGCCGCAGCCACGGACATTCCGAAGAGGCTGATGGGCAGCATGTACAGGATAAGCGCGTTCGACATCGCTGCTACCGAACCAGCCGCCAGCTTGCCTGCGAGAACGAGGTCGAGGTACGAGCTCAGCTGAACAACGCCACGACCGGCGATCGCTGGCCCGGCGGTGCGCATCACTTCACGCACCGGCTCAAACTCGGTATCCCAGCGAACGCGCAGGCTGCGCTCGAGACGGAATACAAACGGCAGTTGCACCAGGAACTGCAGCACGCCACCGATCAGTGCACCCCATGCCAGCGTAACCGTCAATCCCGACTGCGCCAGTAGCAACGCCGCGTCCTTGAGCCCGGGAATCGCGCGCCCGTAGAGCAGCAGCGTCACGATCATTGCGGCGTTCCACATCACTGGTGCTACATACGACGCAAAGAATTTACGGTGGCTGTTCTGAATCCCCAGCGCCCACGCCGACAGGACGAGAATGCTCGTCATCGGGAATATGATCCGCAGGCAGCGGATCGTCAGCGTGCGCCGGTACTCATCGTCGAACCCCCACGCAACGATCGAAACGAGTTGCGGAGCGAAGACGTACCCGAGGAGTGCGAACGCCGCTGCGAGCACGGTGAGAATGGCGAAGATCGCGCCGGCAAGCCGCCCCGCGTCCTCCTTCCGCCCTTCCTTCAGCAGCCTGCTGTATACCGGAATGAACGACGCGCTCAACGTGCCCTCGCCGAGCAGATTCTGCAGGACGTTCGGGATCTTCAGCGCTGCATTGAATGCGTCGGCCGCTGGACTGATGCCGAAGTAATGCGCCATGACGCGGGTACGGACGATGCCGGCGATACGGCTGAGGAAGATGCCCGCAGCCACGAGATGCGCAGATCCCCGCGGCAGGGGCGCCTTCGGGCCGTCTGCAGTCTCGAGAGCGGCGGGGCCGGGCGATTCCTGGTCCGACGCTTCAGCGGAGCTGGGCCTGCCCGATCCCTCGACCTCGCTCATGTCGCGCCCTGGTCATTATCACAATTCACACCCGACCACTCAGGCATGGATCGGTCCAGCGCAACCGGCATCGCATCGTGCATGGCCTGGACGATCGGCGGTCCGTACTTCGCCAATAGCGGGACAATGTTGAGGACGCGCTCCTGCGGTGCGCCATCCGGGTGGATCGAGCTCGCTGCACGGCGGAGTTGTTCGATGCGGTCGGCGTTGCGTGCCTTGAACTGTCGCTCGATCTGCTTTTCCATGCGACGTACTTCCAGGCTCGCACGGTAACGGGAACT
The DNA here is from genome assembly GCA_039912685.1 of Longimicrobiales bacterium. GTDB lineage: Bacteria > Gemmatimonadota > Gemmatimonadetes > Longimicrobiales > RSA9 > DASUXU01. The sequence continues at coordinate 7,894 of JBDSPG010000319.1, forward strand.
GCGGACCGGTCCGGCAAGCGTGGGGTCCACGGCCGGAATCGATGACTCGAGTGCCGCATACGCGTTGCCCAGATCGTCCCCGAGGGCGCCGAGCGCATCTCGCACGGATGGCGGCAGCTCCGCCTTCACCAGCGCGCTCACAACTTTCGCGAACGGACCGCGAACGCTTTCGACATCGTACCCCATGCGTTCGAGCGTTCGGTCTGCGCGGGCCTCGATCACTGTCAGGCCGTGCCGCGGGAAGATGACGGGCATTTTAATGTTGTGCGCCTCGAACAGGCAGCCGATCTGCGCGAAATATGCGGTCTCTGCTGGTCCACCGACGTACGCGAGCGTCGGAAACACCGAGCTCTCGACAATGGGCCGCAGAAAGACATTGGCGGATAGGATTTCAGGATCGGTGTTCGCCTGCTCGAGCAATGCTGAGGGATCGACCCGCTCTCCGGTGCGCCGCAGCAGCCATGCGCCGCGCTCACGCAGCAGACGGTCGCGTCCTGCATCACGCAGGAGAAAGACGTTCGATGCATCGGGTGTGAGCACGACCTGCGGCGGATAGCCGGCAGCCGACAGCCTGGCCGTCTGCGCCGCTACGATCTGCTCGTGTGCCTCGGCATGAACAAGCTCGTGCAGCATCACGGGCAGTGACGCGCGCTTGATCGCGGGATGCGCGGAGCTCACGATCGCGATTGGGAAAGGCGCCAGGATCTCCGCAATCATGTCCTCGAACGCCGAGGCCACCGTCCGGTCAGCCGTGTATGCACGCCGAAGCATGCTGCGCAGATCATCGCCGAAACCATCGGGCGGCAGCAGCTGCGCAAGCTCGTCGATCGCGGCGGTGACGCCGGCGCCGAGACGTTTGCGTGACATCGGCCACGGCGGTGCATCGACGTCCGACCGCACGCGCACATCACGCGGGTAGTCATACGCGTCGAGCACGCGCACGTGATCGACTTCCGCCCAGTCGTGATCGTCCGCTGCAACCCAGAACAGCGCCAGCACCGGACACTTCAGCTGCTGCTCGAGCGCTGCGGCGAGTCGGACGGCGGAGAGTGCCTTGTAGATGGTATACAGGGGACCCGTGAACAGACCGGCCTGCTGGCCTGTTGTGACCACGAAGCCGTCACCCCTCAGGATGCGATCGAGCTTCTTTCGCGCCGCATCATTGAGCGGGCGATACGCTTCGGCGACCCGCGCCCGTGCAGCGGGATCCATGCGGTCCCGGACTTCGCGGGACTTGCGTTCGTATGCGGTTGGATCCGATGGATGGCCGGTGTAGAACGGCGCGAGCGCCGGCGTACCCGCGATGTAGTCGCGAATGAATGGTGACGTTCCGACGGCTGGTATGATGCGCGGGAGTGTCATTCCGCGCCTTTGTGGTACGGCTCGCCGCGCGCAATCGTGCCCGCGCGATAGAGCTGTTCCGCGAGTACCAGGCGCGCCAGCTCGTGGGTTAGCGTCAAGTCGGAGAGTCGCAACTGGCGCGTCGCACGCTTCAATACGTCTGCACCCAACCCGATCGCGCCGCCAATGACAAACGCGACGCCCGCAGAGCCCTGCGCGCCGAGCTGCTGGAGGTACTGCGAGAGTCGCGTCGAGAGCCACTGTTCGCCCGTTCGTGTCAGCGCGATCACCTCGGCGCCCGCCGGAACCCGTTGCAGGATCCGCTCGCCTTCTGCGTCCCGGATCGCGTCATCGGACATGCCCTTGTGCGCACGCTCTTCCCTGACTTCCGCGACGTCGAAGCTCCAGTAGCGAGCCGCTCGCGTTTCATATTCCGCGATCGATTCGGCGAGCAGGCGGCCCGGCCGCCCCACCGCGATGACGCGCACCTTCAACAGCGTGCTCGGGTCAGGCGTATACTCCGCGAAGCTTGTGCACGGCCGCCACGCGATCGATTGCAACCATGTAGGACGCCGTGCGCATGTTGACGTTGTGTTCCTTCGCGTACGCGAATGTCTCCGAGAACGCACGATTCATTACTTCACGCAGGCGCTGCACCACCGTCTCCTCGTTCCAGTAATACCCTTCGCGGTTCTGCACCCACTCGAAGTAACTCACCGTTACGCCGCCCGCATTTGCCAGGATGTCCGGAATCACGAACACGCCCTTGTCCTCGAGAATCTGATCCGCGTACGCCGTTGTCGGACCGTTCGCTCCCTCGGCTATGATCTTCGCCCTGATGTTGCCGGCGTTCTTCCGCGTGATGACGTTCTCCAGCGCGGCCGGTACCAGGACGTCGCAGTCCACTTCCAGCAGCTGTTCATTCGTGATCGATTCGCCGCCCGGGAAGCCTTCGAGGAATTTGTTCTGCTTGATCCAGTCCAGCGCATCGCTGATGCGGATCCCTGCCGCGTTGTAGATACCGCCGGACTTGTCGCTGATCGCGACAATCGACATGCCTTCAGCCTCGCACAGCGTGGCGGCGACGGAGCCGACATTGCCGAAGCCCTGCACGGCCAGACGTGTGCCGACGATCGGCATCCCGAGCTCACGCAACGCGTCCTTGATGCAGATCTTTACACCGCGCCCGGTCGCTTCGCGACGGCCGCGCGATCCGCCCATGGCGATCGGCTTGCCCGTCACGACTGCCGTGACGGTATGGCGTTTGTGCATGGAGTAGGTATCCATGATCCACGCCATCACCTGCTCATTCGTGTTCACGTCCGGCGCCGGTACGTCCGACTCCGGGCCCAGTGTATCCATGATCGAGGATGTATAGCGTCGCGTGAGACGCTCCAGCTCGCCGGCCGACAGACGCGACGGCTCGCAGATGACTCCGCCCTTCGCACCGCCGAACGGGATGTCCACCAATGCGCACTTCCACGTCATCCACGCAGCGAGCGCCGTAACTTCGTCGAGCGATACTCCAAGATCAAAGCGGATTCCGCCTTTTGCAGGACCGCGAGATGTGTTGTACAGGACGCGGTACCCCGTGAAAATCTCCACTTCGCCGTTGTCCATGGACACCGGGACCGACGTGATGATCTGCTTTTCCGGGTGCATCAGGATTTTGTAAATGTTCGGATCCAGCTTCAGAAGGTCTGCCGCATGATCGAAGCGCTGTTTCATGGCTTCGAACGGATTCTCCTCATTGCTGACTGCCGCGTCCTTGATCGGCTCACCCATTTCGTTGTTCATCTCCTCTGATCGGGTTCGACTGCGACCAGAACCGTGTCGCGCAGGAACCTCTCGTTATCCCTGAATGGATAGTCTTCATTGTGGTGCAGACCTCTGCTCTCGTGACGTTGCAACGCGCACTCCACGATAAGCTCGGCTACACAAGCCAGATTCCGCACTTCAACCGCTTCGGGGTCCAAAGGGTTCGCCGCGCGAATCGCCTCGCTCATCGACCTGAGCTCCCCGAGCTCTATCGCAGCATCGCGCATTTCGGACGAGCGACGCACAATGCCCGCACTCTCCC
>JBDSPG010000352.1:0-3957 GCA_039912685.1 Longimicrobiales bacterium
CAGCTGAACCGCCAGGGCCCGGACCACGGCACGCAGTACCGGTCGGCAATTTTTTATGCGACGGCGGACCAGCAGCGAGCGGCAGATTCCTATATCCGCCAGCTGACAACCGCCAAGGCGTTCAAGGACAAGATCGTCACGGAGGTCGCGCCGTTGCAGACCTTCTGGATGGCAGAGGACTATCACCAGAACTACATGAAAGCACACCCTGACCAGCCGTACATCAGGTATAACGATGCGCCGAAAGTCGAGGAGCTTCGGAAGCGGTTTCCGGCGTTGTACAAGTAGGGTTGGACGCATTGCAGTTGCATTCGATCGAGTACCGCCAGTCAGAATGGCACCAGCAAAAAGCATCTTGCCAAGCCACGACATCTGTTCTTACCTTGGCTGTCGAACGGCTCGCGTCCTTCTGACCACGTTCCCCTCCTCCCCATCAGGAGTTACATGCGCATTAACAATCCCATGACAGTCCAACGCCAAGCGCGCTGCCTGCGCGGTTGCGCCGCGCTGCTTGTTCTGCTGGCGTTGCCTCGGCCTGCCGCAAGTCAGAGCATTGAGGACGTCGCCGGTTCGTACATCGGCGCCAATGCCAATGGCTATTTCGGTCCCCTGGCCCAGGTATTAACGGCCAGCCTGAATAGCGGGTTCATCGGGCCCGTACCCCCGACACACGGGTTCAGCATACGTATCGGTGCGGTGGTCCCGAGTATGATCATTGGGGATGGGCAACGCACCTTCACGGCCACGACGGGGGAGGGTTTCCGACCGGCCAAGACCGTACAGGCACCAACGATCATGGGCTCTGCGACTCCACTTGTGGTAGAGGGCGAAGGAGGCAGTGGCTTCATCCTGCCGGCGGGTATGGACATTTCGCGCGTCTCTCTTGCTGTGCCCCAGATCACGATCGGCGGGATCGCAGGTACGGAGGCCACGATCCGTTGGTTGGGGATTTCGACCAACGAAGAACTCGGGAAGCTCAAGCTGGGAGGCCTCGGAGTGCGCCAGAACCTCGCGCCGTTCCTGCCGGACCTGCCGGTCGATCTGGCGCTCGGGGTGATGTACAATAAGCTGGAACTCGGAACTACCCTGGATGTCGCAGCGAAGCTGATAACACTTCAGGCCAGCCGTCACGTGGGATGGTTCGATCTGTATGGGGGCTTGGGTTATGAGGACGCCACCGCGAAGCTGCGCTACGACAATGTCGCCGCCGAATCCGGTCAGGTGGAGGTGGATCTTGAGGGGGTGAAGGGCCTCCGTGGTACTGGGGGGTTTGCGCTGCAACTCCCGTTGATCGCGCTGAGGGCGGATCTGACGCTCGGTTCCCAGACTGTCGTGGGGCTGGGACTCAGCCTCGGCACTCGCTACTGATAGGGGTCATCATGAATAAGACCGGAATAAGGGTACTGGGTGTTCTTCTGGTAATCGCCCCCTCCATCGTCCCTGGTTGCTCCTTGATCGCAGACTTTGACGAGAGCAAGATCCCCGGGGACGGGGGCCTGCTTGTGCCCGGCAATGTTACCTACGACGTGATCCGGACGTTCAATATTAATGGGACGGGGAGTGTCACTGAGAGTGCCGCGATCCCGTACGCCGAAATCGAAAATAGCATTACGGCAAACTACGCAGCGGCCAAGGACGCACAGGACCTCAACGTGCAGATCAGTTCGATGGACCTGGACTGGACACTTGGTGCGGGCAATCTAGCGCAGTCGGCAGATGTTACGGTGACTTCGAGCTTTGGGAATCTGTCGGGAGCCGAACACATCAATCTGACAGGAACGGTACAGGGCGCCAAGGCCATTTCGCTGGCCGACGGCGCGGGTATGGGAGCCCTTAGGAACGACCTGAACACTAAACTTTTCAAAACACCAACAGGCCCACCCCCGACCATTGGCGTCAAGGTGACGACGCAGGGCGGACGGTTCGTCGGATCGGTCACGGTGACGGTCCACGTCCAGATCTCCTTTACCACTTGCGTTGGGAGACAATCCGGTGGGATTGTGGATTCCGGATTAAAGACCTGCATCCTTAAATGACGATCGGAGTCGCGCACCGCTCACCGCCGCGGCATGCATGGCGGTGAGCGGACGTGCCTCGATCAGACTCGGCCTGGCGCTGAGCGCGTGCTCGCATGCGGGTCCGCGGCCGGCATCGGGCGTTGCACCGACGCCTGAAAGCCGGATTTACGACTCGAAGGCGGGTCGGTTCATCACTCTGCCCATGCTGATGTCCGCCGTTCGCGACGCTGACGTGATCTTCTTCGGCGAACAGCACGACGATCCTGCAACGCACCGCGCGGAACTCGCCTACCTCGCCGCGATCGGCGCAACACGCCCGAATGTTGTGCTTTCCCTCGAGATGTTCGAGCGTGATGTGCAGGGAGTTCTCGATGCGTATCTGCGTGGTGCAACTACCGACAGTTTGTTTCTTGCGACGTCACGACCGTGGCCGAACTACGTGAAGGACTATCGTCCAATGGTAGAGCTGGCGCGGTCGCACGGATGGCCGGTGATCGCTTCAAATGTGCCGCGACGAATCGCAAGCAGCGTCGGCCGCGCCGGCCTCGCACTTCTCGATACAATTCCGCAGACGGATCGCGCGTTTGCTGCGCGCGACGTCTCATGTCCGCGCGACAAGTATTACGAACGCTTTGCGGATGAGATGTCGGGACACAGCGCCGGCGGCATCACGACGGCAAGTGACTCCGCCGCTCTCGCATCGACCAATCGTTTCTACGAGGCGCAGTGCGTGAAGGATGAAACGATGGCCGAGTCGATTGTAGCGGCGCTCGATCGTGCTGGTCACGGCGCGGTCGTGGTACATTTCGACGGTGCATTCCACTCCAACATGGGGCTCGGTACGGTAGCGCGAGTCCAGCGTCGCAAGCCCGGCGCACGCACAGTTGTGATCACCGCCGTTCCTGTTGATGCCGTAACCACCGCGGATGCGCGCACCTTCGCCGAACTCGCCGACTACATTGTGCTCACGCCGAAGACACCGCGGCACTGATAGGCCTTGCGCCGCCGCCCCAACGGCGGCACAGTTCGCCACCACTCAAGACCACTCCAATCTGTGAGGTCCCCATGAAGCGTTTCCTGCCGCTGGCAGCACTCCTGGCAGCAACTCCCGTTATGGCGCAGCAGGCTCCCCATGCAGATCCGAATCCGGGCGTGACGGCCGCACGTGAAGTGTGGACTCAGGCGCACAACTATGTCACAAAATCGGCGGAACAGATGCCTGAAGAGAAGTTCTCGTTCCGTCCGGTCGATTCCGTCCGCACGTTCGGTGAGTTGGTCGGTCACGTAGCCGGCGCGGAAATGATGTTCTGCGCAGCAGCTCTCGGCGAGAAGGTGCCTGGCGAGGATGCTGTCGAGAAGACTGCGAAGACCAAGGCAGACCTCGTTGCGGCGCTCAAAAAGTCCGCCGACTACTGCGCCCGCGCGTACGCACTGACAGATGCGGGCGCATCGAGTCCATTGACGATCTTCGGAATGAAAATGTCAGGGCTGGGTGTGCTGACACTCAATGCTGCGCACGACTATGAGCATTATGGCAACATCGTCACGTATCTACGCATCAACGGGATGGTGCCTCCCTCGAGTCAGCCCGCGCGTTGATCGACACCGTGACACTTCCGTCGGTCGCATCGGTCGAGCGAATACGTTCGGCTTTTCCGGCGCTCCGGCGGAAGCACAACGGTCATGACGTAGCATACTTCGACGGACCTGGCGGGACACAGGTGCCGCAGGTGGTGGGCGATGCCATGGCAGACTACCTGTTCCACCATAATGCGAACACGCACTGGGCGTATCCCACGAGCAACGAGACTGATGCGCTGCTCGAAGCGAGCCGCGCGACGCTCGCGGACTTCCTGAACGCATCGCCTGGCGAAGTCGCGTTCGGCGCGAATATGACCACGCTCACCTTCCACCTCGCGCGCGCGCTCGGCCGGGAGTG
>JBDSPG010000413.1:0-14488 GCA_039912685.1 Longimicrobiales bacterium
GGTCCTCCTTGACGCCTTTCGGCACCTTTGTGCGTTTGCGCTGCTTCGGGATACGCAATGCCCGCTCGATCACGACCGCGAACCGTTCCGTCACTTCTTCCTTATTCTGGTGCTGGCTTCGGCTGCCCGCCGACACCAGCCGCAGCACGCCGCTGCTGTCGATGCGTGTGGCGAGTTTGACGAGGAGTCGCGTTCGCTCATCATTCGTCAGAGTAGTCGAGCTCGCGACGTTCCAGGTGAGTTCGATGCGCGTCGAAGACGTGTTCACGTGCTGACCGCCCGGACCACCCGATCGCGTCGCCCGGTATTCGATTTCGGATCGCGGGATGCTCAATGTATCATTGATCCGAATCGCCGTGTCGTCCGTTGGCCCCTGCATGGTTACAACTTCACCAGCATGTCAACTGCTGCCGCGAACGATGGGGCCGTGTGGTAATGGCTTCCAGCGGGCGCCACGACATCGTAATGCCACGGATCCGCCGTTTCCACGAGTATCGCATTCGCGCCCGCTTCCAGCGCGGGATTCACGTCACACCGCATGCTGTTTCCAACCATCCACACGCGCTCCGGCTCACTAATTCCGAACGCGTCAATTGCAGCCCTGAAATCCTCGACGCCCTTGTGCGCGGCAATGCGGATGTGCGTTGCGGGCAGCACGTCGAGAATCCCGGCCTCGCGAACGCACGCCATCTGGTAGTCTGCATCACCTGACTGCGTGTAGAGTGCGGTAGGATGCACATTGGCTAGACGTCGCAATGCGTCGAGTGCTCCCTCGAACGCAGGCGGCGTACCGGCGACTGTGCGACCGAGCGCTGCACACGATTCCGCGATCCCGTGATCCATTGCGTGACCCGCTCGCTGACGCAGCCGCTCATATGTCTCCCGAAACGCGTGCTCCAACCTGTGCGGGCCGAAGCCATACTGCGCGCGCATGATGGGATCGATCTCATCGTGATGCAGGCGCTCGGCTTCCTCCGCCGTGAATCCCGCCTGCGCCAGAACTTCGAACAGACGACGCCTCGCGCCCGTGAAGCGCGGCGATGTATCGACGATCGTGTCGTCGAAGTCGACGAACACGAAGTCAACGCGTCCGCTCAACGGGCGCGCGGCTCCATCACGAGGTCACGGCCAATACGGAAACGGAACCTCGGATCCTTCATGCCCGCAGCAATGAGTACGGGACGCAGCAGCGCATACATAGCGTCCGCACTGTTGACACTCGGCTGTGATGATGTACGCATGTGGTTCAACGCCTGTAGTCGCATGTTCTCCTGTACCAGCGCGAGCGCGCGATCTCTCACGTCGTCCGCGCTGTTGTCCGCGAGTCGCGTCCAGCCCACGGTCGTCTCGATCTCGAGGCGGGCGAGGTCTGGCGACACCGTATGGACTTCGGGCTGCGGCACTGACACTTCGACAACGCCGTCCGGCATCAGCGTGATCCGGTCCGGTGTGATCGCGGCCACATGGAATCCGTAGTGCACGCGACCGGGTGCACGTACCGACACGGTTGTCGACCCGAGTGAAAGATTCAGGAGGCCGGGCAGCAGTCGCAGTCGATTCTCGATGCGCGCCTGCGCGTTGATCTCGAGATACCCTGTCACGAGAAACGCCTCCTTCGATTCCTGCTGAATCGCAGCCGTAACCACACCGTCGACTACCTCATCGGAGAGGTGCGGTCGTAGTCGCCACAGCACGAGGGCAGCCGTAATGACAACGACGAGTACAATGCCCGGCGCTGCGATCCACCAACTGCCGAATCTGCCCGCATGCCGCCGTGGCTGAGGCGCCGGGGAGGCGTTTTCCGTTTGATCGTTCATGATGCCGTTACGCTCGCCGAATCAAGGTCGAATCGTACCCCCCTCACCGGATCGGCGGACTTCGGCGAGAGAGGGCCCGGGCTCGTTGTGGCCCACCCAGGTAGGGCCCGGCGATTGCGGTGGCCCAGGGAGCATCGCAAGGTACGCTCCGTTATCGCCGGAGCAAAGCGACCTGTGCCGGCTGGATCTCGTACAAGCCCGCGGTTTCGCATACCTTTACCACTTACTCGAACCCGGATGGGACATGGCCTGGACTACGGAAGACTCACGCGAGCTGTACAACATCGATGGCTGGGGCATCGGGTATTTCGACATCAACTCGCGCGGTCGCGTCACCGTACACCCGACGAAGGAACCGAGCCGCGGACTCGACCTCTTCGAGATCGCTCGTGATCTCGAAGCCCAGGGAATGCAACTGCCGCTGCTGCTGCGGTTCTCCGATATCCTGCAGACCAGGATCCAGAGCCTCACCGAGAAGTTCCGGTCTGCCATGGAAGAATTCGACTATTCGGGCGAGTACACCATGGTCTATCCGATCAAGGTGAATCAGCAGCGTCATGTCGTCGAGGAGATCGTCCGCTATGGCGAGCCGTACGGCGTGGGCCTCGAGGTCGGCAGCAAGCCGGAACTGCAGGCCGTACTCGCGCTGACCGAGCGCACCGACCACATGATCGTGTGCAACGGCTACAAGGACGAGGAATACATCCGACTTGCACTCATGGGACAGAAGCTCGGGCACAAGGTACTCATCGTCATCGAGAAGATTTCCGAGGTCGACATTCTTCTCAAGCTCGCGCGCGAGCTCAAGGTCAAGCCAACGGCAGGCGTGCGCATCAAACTGTCATCGACCGGCGCCGGACGCTGGTCCGAGACGGCCGGCGAGAAAAGTAAGTTCGGCCTCAACTCGTCTCAGCTCATGCGCGTCATCGAGAAGTTCCGCGCGGCCGATGCGCTCGATGTAATCCAGATGATCCATTTCCATCTCGGCTCACAGATTCCCGACATCCGGATCATCAAACTGGCAATGATCGAGGTTGCCCGCTTCTACGTCGAGCTGCGTCAGATCGGGCTGAATGTACAGTACGTCGATGTCGGTGGTGGCCTCGGCGTCGACTATGACGGTACCCGTTCCACCGGCTCCGCCTCTGTCAACTATTCTGTGCAGGAATACGCCAACGATATCGTCTACACATTGGCAGAGTCATGTCGCGAGAATGACCTGCCGATGCCGCACATCATTTCGGAATCGGGTCGCGCACTCAGCGCGCACCATGCCATGCTGCTCATCAACGTCGTGGACCTCGAGACACAGGTCGAAGCCGATGTAACCGATGTGCCGGAAGATGCGCATGCACTCGTGCATGAGATGTTTGCGACGTTCAGCGAGCTCGACCAGCGCGCGCTCCGCGAGGTGTATCACGACACGGTGTTCAACAAGGAACAGGTCGTTCAGCTCTTCAACAGCGGCGTTCTCTCCCTCGAGGACCGCGCAATCGCCGAGCGACTGCACCTCTCCATTATGGGACGCGTCGCAATTGTCGCCGCAAAGGACGAAGAGGAGTACGAGGATATCCTGCCAGAAGTGAATTCGATTCTTACCGATCGTTACTTCTGCAATTTCTCACTCTTCCAGTCATTGCCGGACTCTTGGGCGATCGATCAGATCTTTCCCATCATGCCGGTGCATCGTCTCGACGAAGAGCCGACCCGTCGCGGCACGCTGCAGGACATGACCTGCGACTCGGACGGCAAGATCGATCGGTTCGCAGGGTGGCGGAAGCCCAAGCCCAACCTCGAGCTGCATGCCTACTCGCATGACGATCCCTATATCCTCGGAATTTTCCTGACCGGCGCGTATCAGGAGATCCTCGGCGACATGCACAACCTGTTCGGCGACACCAATGCCATCCACATCACGCTCACCGACACCGGCTACGAAGTCGGCGATCTCGTGCATGGCGACACGGTCACCGAAGTGTTGAACTACGTGCAGTTCAGTGCCCAGGATCTCGTGACCACGTTCCGTCGCAAGGTACAGAATGCCAAGGGCCTCTCCCGCTCCGAAGCCAACGCCTTCATCGCCGACTACGTCGATGGGCTCAACGGCTACACATATCTTGAGGGTGAGAACCAGTCAGCCGAGCACTAGTTCCCGTACGCTGGCACGTTCCATGACAAAGGGACGGCACCATGACGGAAACAATTCCACAGACAGGTCGGATCCGGATCGGGATCGCCGCTGAAACGGGCTCGCCTCCACATGATGTGCTGGAGCGCGCGATCGCTGGTTCCGCTACGGGCGGCGCGCGGATCGGCGCATTCGATGACCTGCTGCACCACGATCTCGACGGGATCGTTCTCGCCACACCGGGATTCCGTGCGGATCAAGCGAAGCAAGCGCTGGAACGGGGTATCGCGGTCTACTGTCCGCGGCCTCTCGGCCGTGATGCAGTGGAAACGCGTGCGGTGATCGATGCGGCCAGGCACGCGGACCTCCTGCTCGGCGTGGACATGGCGCTTCGTCAGACCGAGGCCATGCGCGTGCTACGGTCCACCGTTCAGGCGGGTGAGCTGGGTGACATCTACGCGGTTGAACTGGTGCACCACAATTCGCTCGGTCCCCCGCAATCATCCCGCTCCGAGCCCATCGGCTGCATGCTGGATTCCGGCATCGTGATGATCGACCTCGCGCTCTGGACGCTCGGGTTTCCTCGTGTCACCGATATCACGAGCAGCCTTTACCGTCGCGGCGAACGCATTTCCCCGGACAACCGCGGTGTGGCCGAGGACTATGCGGCGGCGTTCTTCAGTCTCGACACCGGCGCAACTGTCCAGCTTTCCTGTTCGTGGCACCTGCCCGCAGGTCAGAACGCGCGGATCGAAGCGAGTTTCTATGGCACCGAGGGTGGCGGCGCTCTTCACAACGTGACCGGTTCGGCCACCGATTTCACCGCTGAGCTCTTTCGGGGCAGCAGCCGTCACTCCCTCTCGAAGCCACGCGACAGTTGGGCGGGACGCGGCGTCGTTGCATGGGCAGATGCGCTCGCGCGGGGTGCGCGTTACGATCCATGGGTCGAAGGCGTCATCGATGTCGCCAGCACTGTGGATCGCATCCTCGGGAAGCTCTGACCGGAATACCGCAGCTCGATCTATTCGGCGGCAGCAGCGCCGATTCGCAGCGCGACGCCGCTCCAGCAGACGCGCGCGTCGTCGGGGCCGCGCCGCCCGATTCACAACTTCAAAGCACGGCCGCACACCTTCCATCCGACATCAGGCTCGGTACTTCCTCATGGTCGTTTCCGGGCTGGGCCGACATCGTGTATGATGCGACGTATACGGAACGCCAGCTCGCACGACAGGGCCTTGCCGCGTACGCACAGCATTCTCTATTGCGAACTGTGGGTATCGATCGCAGTTACTACGCGCCACTCGACGCCAAAGCATACGCCGATTACGCGAACGCAGTGCCGCCCGATTTCCGATTTCTCGTCAAGGCCGAACGCCTTCTGGTACTGCCGGATATCGAGGACACACGCGGCGGTGTCGCCGTCAATCCGTTGTTCCTGGACGCCCCATACGCCACGGAAGTGATCATAGCACCTATCGTGGAAGGACTCGGCGATCGCGCTGGCCCCATCCTCTTTCAATTCTCACCAATGCATCCGCGACGCGTCGGCGGCTCGCGCGAATTCGCCACTCGTCTGCACGACTTTCTTTCCGCACTCCCCGCGGGCCCGTTGTACGCGGTGGAGCTACGCACACCCGACCTCTTCACGCCCGCATACTTTGATGCGCTCGCCGCCGCCGGCGCCGTGCACGCGTATACCGTACACGGAAGTATGCTCCCGCTGCGCGAACAGCTCGAGCTGCTCCCCATCACAGACCAACGCGCGCTCGTCATCCGCTGGATGCTTCACACACGACACGGATACAATGAAGCTCGCGCCGCCTACACACCCTTCAATTCAATTGTCGATGCCGACGAGGAGTCACGCAGAGCCATCGTGGCCGCAGCGATCGCAGCGGCAGATGAACGGAAGGAGGCTTTTGTAGTGGTCAACAATAAGGCGGAAGGATCGTCTCCGCTCTCCGTCTTTGCTCTCGCTTCTCTCCTCGAGGAGGAACTCGCCGCGCGCACTCGCTGACTTGCGCGCGCGACGAGCCGTCAACGCGGAGAGAACGTACTCTCGCTAATGATCAGCGCTGACATCGTCAAGTCGAATACTCTCCGGATCGCGGCGCGCACTGTTTCGCGCTGCCTGCAAGCGCTCATGCGCTTCGTCCGTGCCGATGCGACTCTCGTGGGGTGCACGCGGCGCTGTTCGCGCTGTACTGAAGTATTGTGTGGCTACGGCTTTTCTACGCGGGGCCTTCGTCGCGTCGCCTGACGCTTCCTCTTGTGCTTCCTCTCCCGGGCTCGTCCAGTTCGCCATGTGCCTCGCTCCTCCTTAGGTGGCTACGGTCCTCACACTTTGGCCCGTTTGCCTCATCAATGTCAAGGTTTGTACACATATAGCGGCACTTGCAGCGCCCTTCATGTAGCGCCCGTGCCCGCCGGACTCCGCCCCCTAGCCCCGCCCCCACCACTTTCGCACTCTTCCGCATGGCTTCCATTGGAGGAGATATGAACAGACGGCATGTGCTGCTCATCGCAGCTGCGTTCCTGACCGCGCTCGGCACGAGCGTCGATGCACAGAACCTCGATACCGTTCGGGCGGGCCGTTTCGATTACGGCAAGATGTGGACGTTCGAGTACCCACCTGCAACCTACTTCAGTCAGACATACGGCTTCGATGCGAATGAGAAATGGTTCGAGACCGCGCGTCTTGCATCGCTTCGTATTCCAGGCTGCTCTGCCTCTTTCGTTTCACCGGACGGCCTGGTGGTGACGAATCATCACTGCGCGCGTGACTATGTGTTCCAGGTGACGAAGCCGGGCGAGAACCTCCTCGACAATGGATTCTTTGCGAAGTCGCTCGCCGCGGAGCGTTCGATCACGGACACGTATGTCGAGCAGCTGATTGCAGTCGAGGATGTGAGCGCGGAGGTTCTGGCAGCTGGGGATCGCGGCACGACGGACCAGGAGCGTCTCACGTTGCGCAACACCGCGGCAGCAGCCGCACGCACGCGGATCGTCCAGCGCAACGGAAGCAATCCTGACATCCAGGTGCAGATTATCTCGCTGTACAATGGCGGGCGTTATTCGGCGTATACGTTCCGTCGCTACACAAATGTGAAGCTGGTCGCGGCGGCGGAGCTGCAGCTCGGGTTCTTTGGCGGCGATCCTGACAACTTCACGTATCCACGGTACGCGCTCGACTTCTCGTTTCTGCGCGTGTATGACGACAATGGTCAGCCGCTGCGCACGCCGAACTACTTCACGTGGAGTGCAGCCGGTGTGAAGGAAGGTGATCCGGTTTTCGTGATCGGCAGCCCAGGCCCAACGAACCGTCTCCAGTCGGTTGCACAGCTCGAGTATCAGCGGGACGTTCTGGTTCCCGCGATGATTCGTGCATTCGATGAGCGACTGAGCGCGCTCCGTGATTTCTATGCGGAGAATCCGGTCGAGGGTGAGAAGCTGGACATCCGCAATCGCGCGTTTGGCCTGTCGAATTCTCTCAAGGCATACATCGGCCGGCTGGACGCGCTGCGCAACCCCGTCATCATGGCAAAGAAGCGGGATGCGGAGAGGCAGCTCGTTGCGGCCATCGGTGCGAAACCGGCGCTGCAGTCGCAGTACGGCACGGCACTCGACCGTGTTGCCGCGCTCCAGCAGAATCGTCGGGCTGTTGCAGCGCAGCTCGGCGCGTTTGCGCTGCTGGGATCGCCCCAGAATCCCGGCAATGAATCGGCCCTTATCGTTCGCGCCATGGCAGCGCTTGGGTATCTGAAAGCGGTCGTACCGGGCGGCAACGCCGACTCCCTCAATGCGGTGCGTGCAAGGTTGCTCGCGATTCCGGACCAGCCGCCCTCGCTCGAACGGCGACTGCTCAACGCGAGACTGGCTGATTTCGAGTTCTATCTGGGTGCGAACAGTCCGATCGTGCAGGCCTCCCTGCGCGGGCGCGCAGTGCCTGATGCGGTTGCGGCGCTGCTGAACGAGTCAGCGCTCGCGACGAATGCGCGTCTTGCGACCGCAATCGATGCGGGAACCTTGACCATGAGCGATCCGGCAATGCAGATCGCCGCTGCACTTGCACCCGTGCTGCTGGATACATATGCCCGTGAAAACAATCGCATTGGCGTAGCTGAAACGGATCTGCGCAGTCAGCTCGGCCGCGCGCGTTTTGAGATCAACGGTACCGATGTGCCGCCAGATGCGTCGCTCTCGCCACGCATCACAGATGGCGTTGTCAAAGGCTTCGAGTACAACGGTACACTGGCCCCGGCGTTCACGACGTTCTACGGCCTCTATGACCGCCACTTCTCGTTCCCTACAAAACCGGATTGGGCGCTGCCAAAGCGCTGGCTGCCGGTACCGCCGAAGCTCGACCTGAATACGCCGCTCGATTTCGCGGCCACTGCCGATACGTATGGCGGCAATTCCGGCTCACCGGCCGTCACGCCAAAACTCGAACTGGTCGGCCTCAACTTCGATCGCAACATTCAGGGGCTGTCCCGCGACTTCATTTACCTCCCCGAAGCCGGCCGCAACATCATGGTGGATGTCCGCGCCATCATGGAAGCGCTCGATGATGTCTATGACCTGGACCGTCTCGTTCAAGAACTGCTCAAGCATCGCGTCTTCAAGACTGAAGCCGAGGCTGACGCGGTCAAACGCTAACGGAGTGGCCTGACATCATGCTCCGGTGGGAATCTCAGTTGGTAGCTCGCACCAGAAGTACAGGGAGCTTCGCACGCAGCATGATGCGCGGGCCGAAGCTGCCGGCGAGCAACGCGCCGAGGCCAGTCTGTCCGTGAGTAGCGAGAACCAGTAGATCCGCGCTTCTGCTCTGCAGCATACCGGCGACCTCATCCACGGGGTCGCCGGTTCGCACTTCTATGCTGCAATCGACACCCTGCGCCTTCAGCTCCGCCTTCTTGCTCTCCAGGTAATCCCTCGCGTCCTCGCGCTCGAGCTCGAGTACTGCGCGAGTCGAGGCCGGCGAAAAGATTGCCGCTGCCCGCCGTCGCGGCGGCAGCTCCCCGGCTTGGGGCACCACGGTGACAAGACGGATGCGCGCGTGACACGCGCTTGCGAGTGCAGCCGCTACCGGAAGGGCTATATCGCCATGCACGGCCGGATCCACCGCCAGCAGCAGTTCATTGCACTCGAATGGCTGCGCCTCCCCCGACGCATCAGGCCGCACCAGCAATAGCGACGTCGTACTCAGACGCAATGTCTGCTGCGCGATATCGCCGAGCAACAGGCCTCGCACGCCGCCCGAGCCGTGTGTCGAAATGGCGATCAGGTCCGCACCCAACTCTGCCGCGTGCTCCGCAATGCTCGCCGCGACGTCGTTGATCGCAGGATTGTGAACGTGCGTCTCAACCCGCACGGTTCCAACTGCACACCGCGCGGCAACGCCATCGAGGTACGCATGCGCATCCTCGTCACGCTTGAGATGCGGCTGACCGTGCACGCTGTCCGGAGCATTGCGCTCGATCACGTGCAGCAATGTAATCGTGCCGCCAACGCGCGAGGCCACACCCATCGCGAATGGCAGAACCGCTTCCGCGAGACGGGAGCCGTCGAGCGGCACGAGAATGCGTTGCAGGCTAGGTGTCATAAACCGAGTCCGATGAAGACATCGAAGAGCAGGAACATGTTGAGCCCGACAATGACGAGTGCTACGAGACTCGCGACGAGCGTCGTCCACTTCTTGTTCACCAGCACGCCCATCAGATCCTCACGCCGTGTGAACATCACAAGCGGGATCAGGGCAAACGGAATGCCGAACGACAGCACGACCTGGCTTACTACGAGTGTGCGGGTCGGGTCGAATCCAAGCGCGATAATGACGAGCGCCGGGAGCATGGTGACCGCGCGTCGCACCCACATCGGGACGTGCCAGTGCAGAAAGCCCTGCATGATCACCTGGCCGGCCATGGTGCCCACGGTCGACGAAGACAGGCCGGAAGCGAGCAGTGAAATCGCGAATACTCCTCCTGCCAGTGGGCCCAGCAGCGGCGTCAAAGTCTGGTACGCTTCCTCGATCGATGCAATTCCGACATGTCCGGCAGTATGGAACGTGGATGCCGCCATGATCAGCATCGCACCATTGATCAAGCCTGCTATGCCCATGGCGATCACAACATCGATGATCGTGTAGCGCAGCAGGAGCCTGGCCTGCTTGTCGGTAGTCGGTCGGATGCGATCCTGTGTCAGCGATGAATGCAGGAAAATCACATGCGGCATTACTGTCGCACCGAGGATACCCACCGCGAGCAGCAGGCTCTCGCTTCCCTGAAAGCGGGGTGTCACTGCGCTCCGCATGATCGTGCCCCACGCCGGCGTCTCCAGCATAGTCTCGATGATGTAGCAGATCGCGATGACGCCGACGAGAACCGTGATTACGATTTCGATGGGCCTGTGACCGTACCGCTGCAATGCAAGGATGGCAAACGTGACGACAGCAGTGAGCAGTGCCGCGGGGAACAGCGGGATGCCGAGAAGAAGGTAGAAGCCAAGCGCGGCACCAAGGAACTCGGCTAGATCCGTCGCGATGGCGACAAACTCCGAAACCACCCACATGAACCAGACGAGCGGGCGGGGAAACTGGTCGCGGCACATCTCGGCGAGATTCTTCCCGGTCGCAATGCCGAGTTTTGCCGAGAGCGTCTGGATCAGCATCGCCATCAGATTGCTGGCGACGATAACCCACAACAGCATGTAACCGTACTTCGCGCCGCCCTGGATGTTCGTCGCGAAATTGCCCGGGTCCACGTACGCGACCGACGCAACGAACGCCGGCCCGAGGAATGGCAGCAGCCGGCGCAGCCGTCCTCGCTCCACATGCGTTGTTACCGAGACACTCGCGTCCGGAATCACTCGGTCGACTCCTGAAAAAAAGACTCCCCGTACAATCATACGGCGAGCCTCTTCCCGGTGCGAGCGCGCGGTCCGGGGGCGGAGCCCCGGCCGCTATGTGCTACGGATTGACCTTCATAAGCTTGAAATCGTACTCGAGCTGGATTGTGTCGTTTACACTGAGGACGACGGGAACGCGCGGCCGCGTCATCTTGAAGTCGGCAAAAACGAACGACGTCTTCGCGGTGCCTGTGTAGCTGTCCGCCGTCGCCCGCGCCGTGACGGTCCAGACCGTGAACCGCGTAATGCCATGGATCGTCAGATCACCAACCAGCTGGAACCTCACCGTCCCGCTCCTGGGCAGCGCCTTCGGAAGACCGCGCGCCTCGAACGGCACGAACACCGCCGCCGGATACTTATCGGTCTCGAGCGTGCTGCGCTTGATGAACCCGTCGCGACGCGTTTTGTCGCTGACCAGTGTCGTCAGGTCGACCGTAAACTTCGAACTGTCGCGAACCATGCGGTTGTCCTTATCGAGCACGATTCCGCCGGTGACACCCTTGGTTGCGCCGACTGCGTCGTTCGGGAGCTCGACGCCTGCGAGCTGCTCCCGCACACGGTACCGCGCCTCGTTTCCATCGGCCGCCACCGTGAAACGTACGGCCGGCTTGCCTGCAACCGGCGACGGGCGGAATGACGCAACAGTTGGAGTGGCGCGTAGTCCGGCGAGCGCACTGCCCGCCACGATTGCAACTGCCCAGATCAGGGGCCTGGAGCTGTAGATCTTTTTCATCGTCTTTGTCGCTTTCTTTTATCCATCACGCCGTCGCGGGCGAAGTGTCTGTTATGTATGTGACGCGGACCCCGCTCAATTCGTTGAACGGGGTCCGGTCTGACGTCGAACCATCTAAGTTTTAGCTATGCGACCTGTCGGCCGTTCCCGCCGCCGGAGCCGTTGCCGCCCGGTCCACGTCGCTTGCGGTGCGGCTGGCCGCGCTTTGCCGGCTCGCTCTCGCCACGAGCACGGCGTTCTTCCTTCTCGCGGGCGCGCGCCCGTTCAGTGGAACGCTGTGCGCGAATGGCTGCAATGCGATCCTGAATCGGGACCTCGAGCCTCTCCGTCGCGGCAGCGCTGTAGTCGAAGCCCTCGAGTGTACGACGCTCGATGGTGCGTCCGACCATCCGCTCGATGGCCTTGATCATCGACTCCTCGTCACGCGAGTACAGCGTATACGCTTCGCCGACCGCCTCCGCGCGGCCGGTGCGACCCGCGCGGTGGATGTAATCCTCGGGTGTCACCGGGACGTCGAAGTTCACGACGTGCTCTAGCGCTTCGACATCGATGCCGCGTGCGACGATGTCCGTCGCAACCAGCACGCGATAGCGCCCGGCCTTGAAGCCTGCCAGCGCGTCCGTGCGCTGCGACTGGCTGCGGTTGCCGTGCATCTTCGCGCTGGCGAAGCCCAGCTTCTCGAGCCGCTCAGCCACGCGATTCGCGCGATGCTTCGTGCGGCAGAAGACAATCGCGTTACCAATCTCGTTGCGTGTCAACAGCTCGGCGAGCAGGTTGAGCTTGAGGTGCGATGCCACAGGATACAGCGCCTGCGTCACACCCTTCGCCGTCGTCTGCTTCCGTTCCACGGTGATCGTGAGCGGGTCACGCATCAGGCTGTTCGCGAGTGTCGCAATCGGTGCCGGCATGGTCGCGGAGAACAGCAATGTCTGGCGCGGTGTGCGCGGCAGCTGGTTCAGAATGCGCTTGATGTCCGGCATGAACCCCATGTCCAGCATGCGGTCCGCCTCATCCAGAACCAGCACCTCGAGTGCACCGAAATTTACGTAGCCGCGCTGGCAGTGATCGAGCAGACGGCCCGGCGTTGCGACGAGAATGTCGACGCCGCGACGGATCGCATCCTCCTGCGGCTTCATGCCGACGCCCCCGTAGATCGCAGCAGCACGAACACGCGTGTGCTTCGACAGCAGGTTCGCGTGCTCGACGATCTGCGCCGCGAGCTCCCGTGTCGGTGCAAGCACCAGGCAGCGGATGGATCCGCGAGGCTTCGACTGGAGACGCTGCAGGATCGGAAGCATGAAAGCCGCCGTCTTGCCGCTGCCGGTCGCTGCCGAGCCTAGCACGTCGCGCCCGGAAAGCGCTGCAGGGATCGCCTGCATCTGTACTGGTGTGGGGGTTGTGAACTCGAGGTCCGTGAGCGCTTTCAGTAGCTCCGGCGAGAGTCCGAGTGTGTCGAAACGGGGCGTGGCCGAATGGCCAGGCTGCCCGCTTTCTGCAGTCCTGTTCATGTATTTCTTGTCCTGAACGTATAGGGGCCCCGCTTTTCTTCTCGTCCGCGGGGCCCTGATCGGAACAAAGAAACAGGGGCCTGGCCAGCGGCCAAAGCCCCCTCAATGGTGTGTCCGGGTCAGATGACCCGTTCACGTTGCCGATCCAAGATAACGCATTTCGGCCACTTTACAATGGAAAGAGCCGATTCTGGGTCTGGCTACCGGCTCAGGTAGAACGCCAGCAGCGCCAGGCCGAACGCGATGCGGTACCACGCAAACGGTCGGAACGTATGACTCGAGACGAACTGCAGGAACTTCTTGACGACGATAACGGCGGTAATGAACGAGACAATGAATCCCGTTGCAAATACCGGCGCGTCTGCGGCGCTCAGTACATCACGTGCCTTGAACAGGTCGAATAGAGTGGCTGCGAACATGATGGGAATCGCCAGGAAAAACGAGAATTCCGTTGCGGCCACGCGTGATAGACCGAGACTGACACCACCCATGATCGTAGCACCGGAGCGTGACACGCCGGGAATCAGCGCAAGCACCTGAGCGAGTCCCACGCCCAATGCACGCGAATTCGGTATATCATCCACCGTGGCGATATCATGACGCTTCACCATGGACTCGATGACGAGGATGACGACACCGCCGATTACCAGTGCGCTCGCCACAACCACGGGTTTGAACAGAGCAGCCTTGATCCAGTCATGGATCACAAAACCGATGAGAGCAGCAGGCAGAAACGCAATCAACAGATTGATGAGCAGGCGACGCTCGGCAGGACGCTGCCAGCCGCCGAATGTGTGCAGAATCTTCGAGCGGTAGATCCAGACGATGGCGAGGATTGCACCGAGCTGGATGAAGACCTCGAACGTTTCCCGACGTGCAGCGTCGAGGAAGTTCAGCCACTCGCCTGCGAGGATCAGATGGCCTGTCGAGGAGACGGGTATGAATTCTGTCGCACCCTCGACGATGCCCATGATAACGGCCTTGCCGATCTCGATCAGCTGCATTGCACAATCCTTGTCATGTCAGATGCAGGCTCGGCTTCTCCGAACCCTCTTCACCGGCCGGCTCTTCACCAGGATTGATGAACAGGTCCGTAATCAGGCCGTACTGTCGTTCGTACAACTTGCGGTAGAGTCCGTGGAGAGACATCAGCGAGGCGTGTGTTCCGCGCTCCACGATGCGGCCCGTATCCAGGACCAGAATCTGGTCAGCGCTTCGAACCGTGGACAAGCGGTGCGCAATTACGAACGTCGTTCGACCGCGCAGCAGATGGCGAAGCCCGTCCTGGATCATCGCCTCGGCCTCACTGTCGAGGCTCGACGTCGCCTCATCGAGAATGAGTACGCGGGGATCGGCAAGAATTGCGCGAGCGATCGCGACGCGCTGACGCTGTCCGCCG
>JBDSPG010000411.1:0-5933 GCA_039912685.1 Longimicrobiales bacterium
ACTGCATCCTGATCGACACTACGTGCGGCTCCGTGTTGAATGTGTGGAAGCGCGTGGAGTCCTATGCACGGGACGGTTTTACTGCGTTGATCCACGGTAAGTATTTCCACGAGGAGACACGTGCGACTGCATCACAGTCGCACACATTTCCCGGCGGCAAATATCTCATCGTGCGCGACATGGATGAAGCGAAGCTCGTGATGAACTACATCGAGCAGACCGCGGACGCGCTCTCGCGCGACGCGTTCATCGCGCACTTCGCACCGAAGGCACCGGCCGGGTTCGATCCGGATACAGATCTCGTGCGCATCGGCGTCGCCAACCAGACGACCATGCTTGCGACGGAGTCACTCGCGATCGCTGCCGCCGTCGGCCGCAGCCTCGCGTTGCGTTATGGCGCAGCGCATCTGGAAGATCATTTTCGCTCGTTCGATACGATCTGCTCGGCCACACAGGAGCGGCAGGACGCCGTCATCCAGATCATGCAGGATCCGCCGGACGTTATGATCGTGATCGGTGGTTACAACTCGTCGAACACAAATCATCTCGCGCACCTATGCCGCGAGTATACCACAGCGTACCACATCGCCGATGCGACATGCATCGATGCCGATGACCACACCATCCGGCATAAGCCCGAGCTCGCTGCGGACGCGCCGGAAGTGATGGAAACGGACTGGCTCCCCGAAGGACCGCTTACCATCGGCCTCACTGCGGGAGCATCCACACCGAACAACAAGATCGGCGAGACCATTGAGCGCATCCTTGCAACGCGCGGCATGAAAGCGACAGCGTAGCATGGGGTACCGCCATCTGGTCCAGCGCTTCGTGCTCGCCGCGTTCGTGATCACAGTCGTGTCACCGGCCGTCGCGAGCGCACAGACGAAGAGCGTTCGAAATGTCATCAAGCCGCGCACGCCGCCCGACGCACGTGGCCGCGCAGTCCTCGCGCAGGCGAACGCCGCCGCCGGTCTCAAGATCCTCGTGTCCACCGAAGACCGCAGACTTTGGCTCGTCGGAGGGCGGGACACATTCATGTCGGTGCCCGTCGCCGTCGGGATGGGGAAGTCGTTTACGTTCGAGGGTAAGCAGTTCTTCTTCGACACGCCTCGCGGCCGTCGCAAGGTCATCGGCAAGACGGAGAACCCGCAGTGGCAGGTGCCGGAGTGGCATTACCTCGAGCGCGCATCGCAGATGGGCTTCAAGCTCGTGCGCATGGATCGCAACGCGAAGTACCTGCTGAAGGATGGCTCATTCCTCCTCACGATCGGCGACAACGTCGGACGTCTGAACAATGCCGGTAAGTTCTGGCCGTTCACGCCGGGCCTTGAAGTGATGTATGACAGCACCGTGTTTCTCCCGCCAACCGGCACGAAGCAGCGTCTCGTTCCCGACGCGCTCGGACCATTCAAGCTCGACACCGGGGACGGGTATCTTTTGCATGGCACGCACATCTACAATGAAGACGAGATCGGCGAGGCCGTGAGTCACGGTTGCGTGCGACTGCGCAATGCCGATCTCGATCGTCTGTACTCCATGGTGCCGGTCGGCACGCCGGTCTTCATCTTCTAGGCTGTCCAAGGACAGCATCGAGAGGCGGCTTCATGGACGGGCCAGTGTGGGTCGGCAACGAGCTGTGCCTCGATTTCCATAACACCCCGCTCGCTGATGCCGACGCTCTCCTCACCTGGTGTGAAGCGGCGGGAACCATCAACGCCGACGCCGCGATCCAGTACCGCGCCGCGAATCCGGCGGCTGCTGCGAAGGTCGTCACGCAGGCGAACAATCTGCGCGCGATCCTGCATGACGTTTTTGCTCCGATCGCCGCGGGTGAAGTGCCGCCGGCCGAGAACCTCGCCGAGATCAACGACTTCCTCTCCCTCATTGTTGTACGTCTCGACACGGATGCAGCAGGCTTCCCCGTGCTCGCATCGGGCGCGACTGGCGCACTTAGCGAGCTGCTCGCGCCCGTGGTGTGGTCCGCCGCGGCGCTACTGGTCTCGCCGTATCGAGACAGAATCGGCGCGTGCGCAAATGAAGCGTGCGGCAGACTGTTTGTGGACCTGAGCCGTCGCGGCAACCGCCGCTGGTGTGACATGGATGGCTGCGGCAACCGTGCGAAGGCGGGCCGCCATTACGCGCGGGTCCGGCACGGTTGAACATCCATCAACCGGATCTGTCACGACGCTTGACCGGCGGAAGTGCTGCGGAATCGGCGATCCGTGCGGTTCTTGTCGCGTTCGCATACTACGGAACGGCTCGGCTCGGTTATCTCGGCTCGGCGCCTCACGATTTCGTGACGTTGTGGCCGCCGAGCGGTCTCATGCTCGGACTGCTTCTCATCACACGGCGGCAACAGTGGTTCCCCATCCTGATCGGTGGCCTGGCCGGAAGTGTTGCATCGGACCTGCGCTCGGATCACACGCTTCCCTTTGCGCTGGCCGCGGCTGCTGCACACTCGATTGAATCATTAGCAGCCGCCGGCCTGATCTCCTGGCGGCTGCGCCGCAGGCTCACGCTCGAGAGCCGGCGGCATGTCGGCGAGTTCGTCATTGGCGCGGTGATCGTGAGCAACGCCTTCACTGCGATCCTGGGCGCACTGGTTCTCCACTATCTCGCGGACTTCACGTTCGGTACCGGTTGGCTGGCGTGGTGGCTGGGCGAGGGACTGGGGATGCTCATCGTCGCGCCCGTCCTGATCACGGGTGTGCGCGTGTTGCGGCGGCGCGGGTCGGTCAGGCTGCCGTCCGCGCTGGAGGCCGCGCTGATGATTTCGGTGCTGATTGTGGTTGCGCAGCTCGTCACAGGCCAAGGGCCACACTGGCCGATTCGGCCAGGTCTGTATGCAACTTTCCCGGTGCTGTTGTGGGCGGGTCTCCGCTTCGGTCCTGCCGGAAGTGCTTGCGCCGTAGTAGTGCTGGCCGCTGTCACGATCACGAATGCAGCACTGGGTGTGGGTCCGTTCTCGGCCGACTCCGTGTCGGGCGTGAACGGTCCATTGCAGACGTATCTCTTTCTCGCGGTGGCGGGCCTTACCGCGATGCTTCCCGCAGCAGTGGTCGCGGAGCGCGCTCACGGCTCGAAGCGCGAGGCGGAGACCGAGAACCGTTATCGTGCGCTGGTTGAGGCTGCGACGGATGCCATCGTCACGATCGACGCGGACAGTATTATCCGGTTCGCGAACCCCGCGGTGGAAGAAATTTTCGGATACAGTCCGGCTGACCTGATCGGCAAGCCGCTCACCAGGCTCATGGCGCCGGAGATGGCGGTGCGGCACCATGCTCAACTGGGAGCATATGTCGCCACTGGTCAGCGTCATGTGTCGTGGCGGGCCGCCGCGCTCCCCGGACTGCATCGTGATGGTCACGAGATTCCGCTCGAGATTTCATTCGCGGACCGCATGGAGAATGGTCAGCACGTCTTCACCGGAATCATTCGGGACATTACGGAAAAACGGCAGGCGGAGCGCGCTCTGCATCAGGCCGAGGACCGCATGCGTTTCGCGCTCGAAGCCGCGCGTCTCGGCACTTGGGAAATCGAGTTTGCCACAGGTGTCGCCCTATGGTCGGATTCGCTTGTGGCACTGCACGGGATGCAGCCCGGCACGTTCGGCGGCACATACGCCGCATTCAAGGAGCAGATTCATCCGGATGACCGCGCGGAGGTTTTCGAAGCGATCGACACTGCAACGCGCATGCATACGGACTTTAACATCCTGTATCGCAGCATCTGGCCGGATGGCAGCGTTCACTGGTTCAGCGGCGCGGGACGCACGTTCTATGATGTGGCCGGAATGCCGGTGCGCGCCGCCGGTATCGGGCTGGATGTGACCGAACTCAGGTTGCTCGAGGAGCAGTACAGGCAGTCACAGAAGATGGAAGCGATCGGTCAGCTGGCCGGAGGCATTGCCCACGACTTCAATAACCTGCTCACCGTGATCCAGGCGTATGGCTCGATGCTCTCGGAATCGCTCGAGCCCGGCAGCCGGAGAGATGACGTCGGGGAAATACTGCGCGCGGCCGACCGCGCCGCCGCGCTGACGAGCTCGCTGCTCGCGTTCAGTCGCCGTCAGGTGATTGCGCCGCAACCGCTCCGGTTGTCGGACTCGCTGCGCGAAATGCAGCCCATGCTGCGCCGAGTCATTGGCGAACACATCGATCTCGTCATCGTGCCCGGCAGCGATATCGGACTGGTCATGGCTGATGCCGGCCAGATCGAGCAGATCGTCATGAACCTCGCATTGAATGCGCGTGATGCGATGCCGGGCGGCGGGCGTCTACATGTGATGGCTTCGAATATCGTGCTGCGCGAGGATTTTGCACGCGTTCACGTCGGCACAGTGCCTGGGGCGTATGTGATGCTCAAGGTGAGTGACAGTGGCGCTGGCATGGACGCGGAAACGGCCGCGCACGTCTTTGAACCGTTCTTCACGACCAAGTCAGTCGGCAAAGGCACGGGACTGGGCCTCTCCACCGTCTATGGCATCGTCAAGCAGAGCGGCGGCGTGATTGAAGTAGACAGCAGCCCCGGCCGCGGTGCAACGTTCACGATATACCTACGTCAAATCGATGATCACGTCGCGGAGCTGAGTCCCGTCAAACCGACAAGCGCTCCAACTGGCACTGAAACCATCCTGGTGCTGGAGGATGACGCGTCGCTGCGCAAGCTGACCTGCCGCATCCTGGAAAAATCTGGCTATCGCTGCCTGACTGCGGAAACGCCCGGCAAGGCGCTCGAGATCGCAGCAAAACACGACGGACACTTCGACTTGCTGCTGAGCGACGTTGTCCTGCCGGAAATGAGCGGCCCCGCGGTCGCCAGCCAACTGACCGCCCTTTATCCCCACCTGCTCGTCATCTTCATGTCCGGCTATACCGGCGATGCGCTCTCCGAAGGCAGCATGATCGAGCTCGGAACGCACTTCATGGAGAAGCCCTTCACGCATTTTGCGCTGCTGGAGAAGGTGCGGGAGGTCCTGGACGAACGGGTAACACCCGACGTCGCATAAACAATACCCGATTCGTGTACATCCCACTGATGGCACCCTACCTGCAGGCCCTGGTGTATAAACCGACATACCAGGGTAGTGGAGGACATACATGAAAAGTCACGAACTTCGCGGCAGGTTCGCGGTGGTCCTGTCAGCGCTGCTGATATTCACCGGCAGCAACTGTGCGATGCAGGCGCGTGCGGAGCAGCCCGGTGGAGCGGATTCGCAGGGCGGCCCGCGGGAAACCGTTGCGTCCGTGGTCGCGCCGGAGCCCGTGCGTCCGAAGCTCGCGCCAAAGCCCGTTGTAACGACAGGTGACTCTTCCTCGCAGCGCATTCTGCGTGCGGCGAGCCAGGTTCGCGGCGCGCGCATCATGGTGTCGATCAAGCAGCGTCAGCTGTGGCTCATCAACAACAGGGATACACTGCTCGTCGCGCCGGTCGCAGTCGGAATGGGCAAGGACTTCGAGTTCAATGGCAAAAAGTTTCACTTCTCCACGCCCACCGGACGCCGCAAGGTGCTCACAAAATCGGAGTCACCGGTGTGGACGGTTCCGGAGTGGCATTACATGGAGCGCGCCGCAAACAACGATCACGATCTGTACTATCTGAAGGCGGCCGAGAAGTACAAGCTCGAGGATGGCACATCGATCGAAGTGCGCGGCAATGATGTCGGCCGCGTGAATCAGTTCGGCAATTTCTGGGCGTTCGAGCCCGGCCTCGAGATCATGTATGACAACAAGGTGTTCGTTCCGCCGGTGACCACGAAGCAGCGTCGTGTTCCGGATGCACTCGGTCCGTTCAAGCTCGACATGGGCGAGGGCTATCTGATTCACGGCACGCATCCGTACAACGAGAACTCGATCGGCGATGCCGTCAGTCACGGCTGCGTGCGCATGGACAACTTCGATCTCGAGCGGTTGTACTACATGGTGGAGCCAGGG
>JBDSPG010000042.1:0-3861 GCA_039912685.1 Longimicrobiales bacterium
ATGCGGAGACGCGTGGCGGCAATGCCACGGGGCGCAGCGTCAAGGGAACCATTCAGTGGGTCTCGGCAGAGCACTCGCTGCCCTGCGAGGTGAGACTGTACGATCGCCTGTTCTCGGTGAGTGATCCTGATGCGGAGGCGGAGCGTCTCGGTGTGGATTGGAAGACGCTGCTCAACGCTGAATCTCTTGTCGCACTTGCCGGTGCGCGCATCGAAACGGCCGTTGCGAACGATGAGCCGGGGACACGCTATCAGTTCGAGCGCGTCGGCTATTTCACGAGCGACATTGTGGACTCGCGGCCTGGACATCTGGTGTACAATCGAACGGTATCGCTGCGCGAGTCCTTTTCGGAGACGCCGCGACCGGTGTCCGAGGGCCGTCCAACGCGCGGCGCGTCCGATCGGCAAAGCGACGCACGTACCCCGCATGTCCGCGCCGAACCGCAGGCGCGGTCGACCGAACTGACACGACGCATGCAGATGCTGGTCGACGAGCTCGGCATTGATTCTGTACAGGCCGACATGCTCACACGATCCACGGGGACGGCAAATCTGTTCGACGTCGCCATTGCGGCCGCGGGCGGCGCGGGCATGGCCAATACCGCTACCGTGCACACCATCGCGAACTGGATTGTGAACGAGCTGCCGCGCGCGCAGCGGCATCGCAATCTCGATGAACTGGCGCTCACGGGCGCGCAGCTCGCATCGCTGATCGGGATGGTGGAGAAGAAGGAGATCACGAGTGCGATCGCCCGTGACGTTCTTGCGGAGCTTGTGGAGGAGGGTGGCGATCCATCTGCGATCGTAGCCCGCCGCAATCTCCGGCAAGTCGGCGATGTGTCCGAGCTCGAGCCAATGATTCTCTCGATTATCGCCGACAACGATGACCGCGTACGGCAGTATCGCGCCGGCCGCACCGGCCTGCTCGGTTTCTTTGTCGGCCAGGTCATGGCGCAAACGCAGGGTCGAGCGAACCCGCAGACCGTGAGTGAGCTGGTCCGAACCCACCTCGAGGGCTGAGGCGGTCTTTACGCGCACACCGGTGTGGCTCAAGCAATACGCGCTCACGGCGGGCGAACTCGGGGCGTCGGCATCGCAGACCATCATGGTCGTGCTGCTTCCGCTTCTACTCGCACACTCCGGACGGTCAGCACTGTGGATCGGGTTCGCCGTCGGCGGTGAAGGCATCTTCGCGCTGATGGTGCCGTACTGGATCGGCATCGCCAGCGACCATCTTCCCATGAGCCTTTCCGCCAGATTCGGGCGCAGGGGTTTCTTCCTTCTGCTGTCCGCACCTGTAATGGCGGCCGCACTCATTGCGACGCCGTTCCTGCACGACTTCTGGCCGCTTGCCGGTATTGCATTCATATTTTTCGCCGCACTGCATGGATACATGACGCCGTTATGGACGATCATGCTCGATGTAGTGGAAGACGAAGATCGCGGCCGCGTCCAGGGTGCACGCGGCATCCTCCGTGCGCTCGGCCTCGCCTACGGCCTCGTCGGCGGTGGACTGCTGTTCTCCATATGGCGGCCACTGCCGTTCCTGCTGGCAGCGCTGATGCTGCTCGTGACGACCGGGGTCACATGGTGGGCGGACATCCACGCACGACGCGAGATCCTCGATGTGCGCAGTGTCAGTGTTCCGCTTCGAAAGACATGGCAGCACATGCGGTCGCGCCCTGCCGGTGTCTGGTTCCTCGCCGTGAATGCATTCTGGAACGCAGCGATCGATGGCATTCGGCCCTATCTGTTCATCTTTGCGACGGTGGTCATCGGCATCTCCGTAGCCGAAGCGAGCCTCATGCTGATTCCCGTGGCACTCGCGATGATGGCCGGGGCCGTGTTCTACGCGTGGGCCGATCAACGCTATGACCGCGGCACGCTCGTCCAGATCGGCGCGGTGATTACCCTGATCTCGATGGTGATCGGTATCTTCATGCGGAATATTCCCGTGTCATTGATTGGCCTGGTGGTCGGCGGGTTCGGCATGGCCGCCATCGTAACACTCGGCTACCCCCTCTTTGCCAACCTCATGGGCGGAGAAGGCGCCGGACAGTTTACCGGCCTGTTTGTCGTGAGTGTCGGCCTCGGCCGCATCGTAGCCCCCATGATCATCGGCGCCGCCGTCGACCTTGGCCGCCCGCTTTTTCCCGCTGTCCGCGGTTATCCGATGATGTGGGTAGTTGCGACCTTCTTTATGATCTGCGCCATTCTTTCATTGCGGCATACTCTTCGGCTTGCTCGACGCCGCGAGGTCGCTACGCCGGCGTAACTTCCGTGGCCGCCGGGAGGCTGGCCCCGCGGCTGGAACGTACCCAGCCGACCACCTTTTCCTTCATCTCGTCCAGGATCTCATACGCCGTTGGGATGACGAGCAGTGTGAGCAGCGTGGACGTGATCGTTCCGCCGATAACGGCGCGACCGAGCGGTGCACGGAAGTCCGCGCCTTCGCCGGCGCCGATTGCGACAGGGATCATGCCAGCAATGAGCGCGAACGTGGTCATGAGAATCGGACGCAGCCGGATGCGGCCTGCTTCGATCAGTGCATCGCGCCGCGACATACCCTGCTCGCGACCCCACTTCGCGAAGTCGATCAGCAGAATCGCATTCTTTGCCACGATCCCCATCAGCAGCATGACGCCGATCATGCTCATGATGTTCATTGTATCCCCCGTGATGATCAGCATGAGTACAACGCCGATCAATGACAGCGGCAGCGACAGCATGATCGCGATCGGGTCAATGAATGAACCGAACTGCAGCACGAGAATGAAGTACATCAGCAGCACGGCTACTGCGAGCGCCGTGAAGATGTGACCGAACACTTCCTTCTGGCTCTTCGCATCACCGCCGCTGGTGAGTCGGTACCCGGCTGGCAGATCGATCTTGGACAGCCGCGCATCGATTCCCTTCAACACATCGTTCAGCGGCACGCCTGCCACGTTCGCCTCGATGATGACCAGGCGATCACGGTCGAGATGATCGATCTGTGACGGACTGCGCCCTTCCGTGATCGTTGCGATCTGGCCGAGCGGCAGTGTCGTCATGCCGGTCGGTCCTGCGACGGTGATCGGTAATGCTGCAAGGTCCGCCGGATTTCTGCGCGCGTCCGGACGCAGACGCACGTTCACGTTGCGCGTGGCACCTGTCGGATCGACCCAGTCACCCGCATCAATGCCGGCAAATGCCGGGCGCATCGACTGTGCGATCTGCGCGGCCGTAATGCCGAGCGTGCCGGCGAGTCCGCGATTCAGTTCGATCTCGATTTCCGGCTTCTGGCCGCGCGAGGATAGTGCAACGTCGACAGCGCCGGGAACACTGCGCACATCGGCGGCCATACGCTCTGCGATGTGGTTCATCTCGATTGCATCCGTACCGCGCAACTCGAGCTGAATCTGTTTGAACGTTCCGCTCATGTAGCTCGTGAATACGGCGTATGTCGCGCCACCGATGTGGCGCGTGTGCTCACGCACATCACTTCCGACTTCCGCCAGTGTGCGCGCGCGATCCGCCTTCGGCGTGAGTCGAACATAGATGCTGGCCTGATCGACAGCGCCCGACGTCGTACCAAGTGCCGTATACGTGTAGCGCACTTCCGGATTCGCACGCGCGATCCGCGCCGCTTCCTCCGCCTTCAGGCGTGTATACTCGAGGCTGGAACCGGGCGGCGCTTGTACAACAATCGTCATCTCGCCGCTGTCGCTCACCGGCACGAATGATCCACCCCCCACGAACACCTGCAGCGCGATTGCACCGAAGAAGGACGCCGCGGCGATCGCCATGGTCGCTGCGCGGTGATCGAGCGCCCAGCCGATCAGTCGCTTGTAGCCTTCGGCCTGACGATCGAACCAGAGATTGA
>JBDSPG010000138.1:0-3332 GCA_039912685.1 Longimicrobiales bacterium
TGCGGCAGCCACGGCGGTATCTCGCTTGGCGAGGACGGCGTGAGCCAGCAATCCGTGGAGGATATTGCGCTCGCATGCACGCTCCCTGGATTCGTGGTCTGCATGCCCGCCGATGAGCATGAGATGCGCGCGGCGGTGGCCGCGGCTTATGCGCATCAGGGACCCGTCTACATTCGCTCGGGCCGACCGAAGGCACCGCTGATTTATGACGCCACACCGAAAGACTTCGCGTTCGGCAAGTCGGATGAGCTGCGCAAGGGTACCGACGTCACAATCATTGCCAATGGAATGCTGGTCGGCGCCGCGCTCGTTGCGGCGGAACGGCTCGCGCAGGATGGCATACATGCGCGTGTGCTGAACATGGCAACCGTCAAGCCGCTGGATGACGAAGCCGTCCGCCGTGCGGCGGCGGAGACGGGTTGCATTGTCGTCGCAGAAGAACATCTCATTCATGGCGGACTCGGTTCGGCCGTGGCACAGGCAGCCACACGTTTGCATCCGTGTCCGATCGAGTTCGTTGGCCTCGACGACAAGTATGCCGAGAGCGGAGACCCCGAGGCGCTCATGCGGAAGTATGGTCTGACGTTCAATGAAGTGGAAGCAGCAGCCCGTCGCGTGCTGCAGCGTAAATAAGACCAGCGCTGAATCTGAAGATTGAACCGGAGATGATTGTGAACCAGGAAATGATGCAAAAGATCCGCGCGGGCGATGGTTTCATTGCCGCGTTGGACCAGAGCGGCGGCAGCACGCCGAAGGCACTCAAGTCCTATGGCGTCGGTGAGGACGCCTACTCCAATGAGACCGAGATGTACGATCGTATCCACGAGATGCGGACTCGCATCATCACGACCCGGGCATTTGATCAGCGCGTTATCGGCGCAATCCTGTTCGAGAATACTATGGACCGCGATGTCGAAGGACGCGGCACCGCAGAGTTTCTCTGGACGCAGAAGCAGATCGTACCGTTCTTGAAGATCGACAAGGGTCTGGCCGCCGAGGACAACGGCGTACAGATGATGAAGCCGATCGGCGGACTCGAGGAGCTGCTGAATCGCGCGGTGGGGAAGGGCGTCTTCGGTACAAAGGAACGCTCGGTTGTGAACCGCGCGAACCGCGCGGGAATTCAGGCGATCGTGGACCAGCAGTTCGAGATTGGGCTACAGGTCCTGCGGGCCGGCCTCGTTCCGATCCTCGAGCCTGAAGTCGACATCAAGGCACCGGATAAACGGGAAGCAGAAGCGATGCTGCGCGATGCGATCGTCGCCGGATTGGACAAGGTGCCCCAGGACGCGCAGGTCATGCTGAAGTTGACCCTTCCCGAAGAAGCCGGCTTCTACACACCGCTGGTGAATCATCCGCGCGTGCTCAAGGTCGTCGCGTTGTCCGGTGGGTACACCCGCGACGATGCGAATGAAAAGCTCGCGCGCAATCCTGGCGTGATCGCCAGCTTCTCACGCGCGCTGTCGGAGGGGTTGAGCGCAGGTCAGGGCGCGGATGATTTCGATTCGACACTCGACGAATCGATCGGCAGCATTCATGCGGCATCGATCGCCTGACCGCTGACATGGCATTGAGCGCAGAACAGCTGAAACGTGCCGCGGCGGAGCGCGCGGTGGAGCTGGTGCAGAGCGGGATGCGTCTCGGTCTCGGCACCGGCTCGACGGCAAAGCATGTGCTCGACGTGATCGCCGAGCGCATGCGCGATGGTAGTCTGAATGACGTTGTCGGCGTGCCGACGTCCACTGCTACGGCTGACTATGCGCGAACGCTCGCAATCCCGCTCACCACTCTCGACGATCAGCCGCATCTCGATCTCGCCATTGATGGTGCAGATGAGGTGGACCCGTCGCTGCAGCTCATCAAGGGACTCGGTGGTGCATTGTTGTGGGAAAAGATCGTGGAGAATGCGGCGGACCGGCTCGTCATTGTTGTCGATGAATCGAAATTGGTGGCCCGTCTCGGCGTTCGCACGGCGCTGCCGGTCGAGGTCGTGCCGTTCGGCTGGCGCACACATCTCGAATTCTTCCGTGATCTCGGCGCTGAGCCCGCGCTACGCACTGTGGAGAGTGGCGAACCCCTCGTGACGGATGGCGGTCACTACATTGTCGACTGCAGGTTCCACAACGGCATTGCGGACCCGATCGAACTAGAAGCGGAGATGGCCGCTCGTGTGGGAGTCGTCGAGTGCGGACTGTTCGTCAACATGGCCTCTGACGTCATCGTCGCCGGTGACGAAGTACGGATGATGTCGCGATGACGATCAAGGTTGCACCGTCCATCCTGTCCGCGGACTTCGCGCGTCTCGCCGATGGTATCGCTGAGGCTGAAGCCGGTGGCGCGGACTGGATCCATGTGGACGTCATGGATGGACACTTCGTTCCCAACCTCACGATCGGTGCGCCGGTTGTGGCTGCGATCCGTCGCGTCACGAAACTGCCACTCGACGTACACCTTATGATCGAGCATCCGGACCGGCTCATTCCCGATTTCGCAGCCGCTGGCGCCGATATCATCACTGTGCACCAGGAAGCTTGCGTGCACCTGCACCGCACCGTGCAGCTGATCCGCGAGCTCGGCGCGAAGCCGGGTGTTTCGATCAATCCGGGCACGCCGCTGAGCGCGATAGACGAAATCCTGCCGTACGTCGACCTGGTCCTGCTGATGAGCGTCAATCCTGGATTCGGTGGCCAGCGTTACATCCCGACGAGCACCGCGAAGATTGCAACACTTCGACGTACGATCGAGGACCGTGGCTTATGGCCGATCGAGATCGAAGTCGATGGCGGCGTCTCGACTGCGACGATCGGTGAGGTCGTCGCAGCAGGCGCGACCGTCGTCGTTGCTGGTGCAGCCGTATTCAATGACCACGCGAGCGTCACGCAGAATATTCTTGCCCTGAGGGCCGCATCCGCGCCCAACCCCCTCCGGTAGCCTTCGTTCATCCGCATTTACATCCACGGCGCGCGCATTAACTTGGGTTGAGCCGAGGTGGCGGAATGGTAGACGCAGGGGACTTAAAATCCCTCGATCGCAAGGTCATGCGGGTTCGAATCCCGCCCTCGGCACTCCACTCGAAGCAGTGCGCCCATCATTTTACGCTACGAAATGCAGGGCGGGGTATAACGCGACACCACGATCTGCGCGTTGCCGCGCACCGTCGCGACGCGACCCGTAACGTCCCGAAAAGTCGCGTCGATCGAGATCCGATAACCATCGCCGAAGCGCTGCAGCACGCGAACGGTTCCGCTTCCTTCGGTTGCCACGAATGTGTTCGTTACGGTCGGCGGCGGAAATGTGTAGTTAGCGGTCGCGAATGCCGCCCTCGCGTGGCC
>JBDSPG010000088.1:0-13959 GCA_039912685.1 Longimicrobiales bacterium
AGCCCGGCCCGCTTGACCTGCCGCTCCTCGAGTGAGAAACCGAGCGGCTCGACGAGATGCAGTGTCGCGCCAGTGGCGAGACAGGTTCGGCCCACGTTGCCCGTATTCCAGTGGATTTCGGGATAGACCAGCACGACGTGCACGTCCCTACCGTCGCCTTTTTTTCATGGGTGTGAGCGGATTGGCGGCGCGGCGCGGCGCTTCGAGCTGCTCGATCCACTGGAAGGCGAAATCGAGGCCGTAGAGGGTCATGTACGGCTCGACCTTGTCGATGGTCGTGCAATGTGGTGCAATGACGGTGGAGAGGCCGCCCGTGGCCACTACGAGGGGATTCTCGCGCTGCCATTCTTTTTTTATGCGACGAACAACGCCATCGATGGCCTCGACGGCCCCGAAGAAGATGCCGCTGCGCATGGCGGTGGAAGTTCGCCGCCCGATAACAAATTCGGGTGGGGTGAGGTCTACGCTCGGGAGTGCGGCGGTACGCCGGACAAGCGTCTCGGCCCCGGTCTGCAACCCCGGCGCAATGACGCCGCCAACGAATACGCCGTCGGCGGTAATGCAGTCGAATGTGGTGGCCGTGCCGAAGTCCACGGCAATCGTATCGCGTTTGTAGAGACGCATGGCGGCGAGCGTGTTGGCAATGCGGTCTGCGCCGACGGAAGCGGGCTCATCGACGTCGAGCCTGATGGGCAGGGTCGTGTTGCCGTCGATAATTGCGACGCGTGCTCCGAGGTGTCGTTCCGCCGACTGCTCGAGGATGCGCGTCATGGACGGTACGACGGACCCGATCACGGCGGCGCGGATGGATTCGGCCGCAAACCCTGACTCGCGCAGGAGGCTGCGAATCAACAGCCCGATCTCATCGACAGTCCGGTCAGGGTGTGTGGAAATGCGCCAGTGATCGACGAACGTACCGTTCTCGAAAAGACCGAGTACGGTTTCGGTGTTCCCGACGTCGAATACAAGAATCACAACGCCCTCCGAACGGTACCGGCGTGGATGGAGCGAACAGTACGGCCCTGTCGGACGCGCAGGTCACCGAGATCGCCAATACCGGAAGCAACGCCGGCCGCAGTGCCGTCGGCAGTTACTTCGTGGCGCGCGAGCACATCGCGCGCGGCATACTCCGCCAGCTCGTCCGGTGACAAAGCCCTGGCAGCCTGAGGCGCGAGCGCGAGCAACGCTTCAATCAACGCTGTCGCGACGGCGCCACGATCTGGAACAGCATCCGCGAGCAGTCGCAGCGATACCGCACGGTTGCGCGCGTCGTCATGCAGCTGCTGTTCGGTCTGCAGTACATTCAGTCCGATGCCCACGACGGTATACGCGATGCCCGTGCTCGACAAGCTGGACTCGCACAGGATGCCCGCGAGCTTGCGCCCGTCGCGCGCAACGATGTCGTTCGGCCATTTCAGCGCGACATCAATGCCCGTGACGCGCTCTACTGCGCGAGCGGCCGCAATGCCGACGCGAATCGGGATCGTACCCGCGAGATCAGCGCGTGACGAAGACGCGGGCCTGAACAGCATCGACATGAGGAGCCCGGTACCCGAAGGCGCACGCCACTGGCTGTCGCGGCGGCCACGGCCGCGCGTCTGAAACTCCGCGATCGCGAGCGCGCCCGCCTCAGCGCCCTGGTCTGCCCTGGCCTTGATGATGTCATTCGTGGAACCGACGCGCTCGAACATGAGCAGCTCGGGGACGCGCCAACGTGTCTGCCAGATTGCAATCGGTCGCGATTCCCAGGCGGTCAGGAAGGAGCCGTTATCCGTCACGGTTTTTGAATCTGCAGCGAAAGATCGAGCGCAGGCGAGGAGTGCGTGAGCGCACCGACACTGATGAAATCGACGCCGGTTTCCGCCACTGCGCGCACGCGGTCGAGCGTCATGTTGCCCGATGCCTCGAGTGTCGGTCGCGGCTTCGCCTTCTTCGCGCGGCGAACGGCCTTCTGCAGCGTTGGCAGATCGAAGTTGTCGAGCAGAAGTCGCGTAGCACCGATTTCGAGCGCGGCATCGAGCTCCGCGAGTGAATGCACTTCGATGGTTACGGGCAGTCTTTTCGTGTTCTGGTCCTGCACCAGCTCGAGGGCTTCGCGCAGTCCGCCCGCAATCGCCTTGTGATTGTCCTTGATCAACACCATGTCGTACAGGCCTGCGCGATGATTGTCACCGCCGCCGGAACGTACGGCGGCCTTCTCCAGTGCGCGCCAGCCCGGCGTGGTCTTGCGTGTATCGAGGATGCGCGTCTTCGTGCCTTCCAACGCGTCCACGTATAGTCGCGTCGCCGTAGCAATGCCCGAGAGACGCTGAAGAAAGTTCAATGCAACACGTTCACCGGTGAGGACCGCACGACCGGGTCCGCGCAGCGTACACACGACGTCGCCAGCCGAAACACGTTCGCCGTCGCTCTTCATGAAATCATAATCGACTCGCGGATCCAGACGCAGGAAAACCGCGGCCATGACCCCAAGCCCTGCAATGACGCCGTCCGCCTTGGCGACGATGGTGCCATGTACACGCGTACGGGCTGGCACCGTCCACCGAGTAGTCCAGTCCCCTTCACCGCGATCCTCCTCGAGTGCGAGGTCGATCAGATGGAGACCTGCATCATCGAGCGGCACCGATCCAGGCAGGCGCTGCGTAAGCTCCGCGATCTGCTCTTTCACCTGGACAGCACCTCCCGATAATAATCCTCGTAGCACGTAACGATGCGGTCTGCACCGAACTGCTCCGCGCCCGCACGTGCACCTGAGCTCAATCGCTTCCACAGACTGGCATCACGCAGCACTTCGATCGACCAAGCTGCAAGCGAATCGATATCCCCGATGGGTGCGAGGAATCCGCTCTCGCCGGGGAACACGACCTCCGGTATGCCGCCCGCATCCGTGGCCACGACCGGGACACCGCACGCCATTGCCTCGAGGGCAACGAGCCCGAAAGCTTCCGTTTCGCTGAGCAGCAGGAAGAGATCGGAGCAGGACAGCAGCTCGATCACCGACGTCTGCTTGCCGAGGAACGAGATCTGATCGCCGACACCGAGCTCTTCACCCAGCTGCTGCGCACGGGCACGATCCGGACCATCGCCCACCAGCAGCAGGCGCGCAGGCATTTCGTCCGCGATACGGGCGAACACACGCACTACATCCTCCACGCGTTTCACGGGCCGGAAGTTGGAGATGTGCGTGATGATCTTCTCGCCCGGCTTCGACAGCTTCGAGCGATGACACGGCAACACATCGCGCGAGTACTTCGAGAGGTCCACGAAATTGGGGATCACCTCGATCCGCGATTCGTCGATGTCGAAATGCTCGACTGTCTCGCGCCGCAGGTATTCCGACACGGACGTGAGACCATCGGACTGCTTGATCGAAAATTCGGTGAGGCTCTGGAAGGACGGGTCCTGTCCTACGAGAGTGATATCGGTGCCGTGTAGCGTGGTGATAATGCGGAAGCAGTCGCGGTTCAACATTTCGCGCGCGATCCACGCCGAGGTCGCATGCGGCACTGCGTAATGCGCGTGCAGCAGGTCGAGGTCGTACTGCTCGGTGATATTCTGAATCGCCACACTGAGCGCGAGATTGTACGGCGGATGCTCGAACAACGGGTAGTTCGGCACCTCCACCTCGTGGTAGTACACGCGCTCGAGGAAGCCCGGCAGCCGGAACGGCTGCGCGTACGTGATGAAATGCACTTCATGCCCACGCGCAGCCAGCTCGATTCCGAGCTCCGTTGCAACCACGCCGGAACCGCCATATACGGGATAACAGCTTATACCGATCTTCACGCTGATTCCTTCCTCAATACGCTGACGACTTCGCCCACGAGCTGCTCAACCGACTGTTCAGCGTCGAGCACGTGCACATCCGATCCTACCTGGGTGTTCAGCCAGGTGAGCTGGCGGCGCGCATAGCGGCGGGACGCTGCCTGCGTGAGCACCACCGCCTCTTCGAGACTGATCTCGCCCGCAACGTGACGGTACAGCTCCGCGTAACCCGTCGCATTCATGCCGGGATGTTGGGGGCCGTAGCCCTGCGCGACAAGCCCTTGCACTTCCGCCAGAAACCCCTGCGCCAGCATCTCGTGCACCCGCATGTTGATACGGCGATACAGCTGTTCCCTCGGGAGCGTCATGACGAAGGTGATGACCGGAACGGACGGTGCCTGAACGGAGCGATCGTGCCATTCCGACAGCGTGTGGCCCGTCAGTGTGACGACCTCAATGAGCCTCGCCAGCCGCTGGCGGTCCCGCGGCAAGGCGCGCTCCGAACCACTCTCTCCGCGCACGGCCGCAGCCCACGACCGCAACGCATCATCGGACAGCCCGTTGAGCTGCTCGCGCAGCAGCTCGCGTCTCGTTGCATCGAGCGGCGGCTCATCGAACAACGGCCGCTGCAGAGCGCGCAGAAAGAACAACGTACCACCGGCAACGACGGGTACGTGTGCCCGCGCGCGAATTTCGTGCAAC
The DNA here is from genome assembly GCA_039912685.1 of Longimicrobiales bacterium. GTDB lineage: Bacteria > Gemmatimonadota > Gemmatimonadetes > Longimicrobiales > RSA9 > DASUXU01. The sequence continues at coordinate 4,468 of JBDSPG010000088.1, forward strand.
CACTCCCTCGCATCACGAGCAAACTGGCCGGCGCTGTATCGTTCGCCGGGATCGATCAGGTCCAGCCCCCAGTGCGGTAAAGCAGTACGCTCGGCGGCACTGGCCTTCGCGGTGCCTACGTCGAGGCCGCGATACACCTGTCGCGAATCCATCGAGATGATCTCGCCGTGCAGATGGCGCGCGACCGCGAGTGCGAGTGCAGACTTTCCGCTGGCCGTTGGACCGGTGATGACGAGTGCGGGCTCAGCCATGTCGGCCGAAGCGGCGAGCCAGCTCCTCGAGCGACAGGCGGATTACGGTGGGGCGACCATGCACATCATGATACGGCAGGTCGGTTGCGAACAGTCGCTCGAACAGCTCTTCCATTTCGACGGGCGTCAGGCGCTGACCCGCCTTGATCGCGGCCTTGCACGCGAACGTCATCGCAAGGCGCTCATACTGCGTACGCGCCGACCGCGTCAGATCACTGCCCGTCGACAGCTCCGCAATCATTTCCCGGAGGCAACGCTCTGCATTGAAGTACGGATGTGGTGCAGGCGCTGCGTGCACGATGACCGTGCGCCCGCCGAACGGCTCGATCTCGTAACCGGCGCGCTCGAACAGCTCCTTCTGATCGGTCATCACCGAATATTCCGCCGGTGAAAGTCGCAGCGTCAGCGGGAACAGCAGCCGCTGGCTGTGCGCGCGCCCGCTTTCGAACTGTTGCATGATCTCCTGAAACAGCACGCGCTCGTGCGCAGAATGCTGGTCGATGATCAGAAGGCCGCTGCGCGTCTCCGCGACGATGTAGGAATCGTGGATCTGCCAAAGCAGCGGCGCAGTCGTCTGCTCCTGTATTGTACCTGCATCCTTCAATGCAACGGCATCGCTGCGCGCCTCCGGCTCGCGATCCGTCATCGGCTCGCCTGCAATGCCGCGTTCCGGCGCGGCGACAAAGAATGCGAGCTGGTCTGCAGCAGTGACCGGCTGCTGCGGTATCGATACCGGCGCAATCGGCTGAAGCTGAGGAAGCGTCGGTGTGCGGTCGAGGGTTGCGGCGCTGAGCAATGAGCCGAGGCCGGTGTGCACAGCCGCTTCGATCACGGCTTCGACCGCGAACTTGTCGCGGAACCGCACTTCCGCTTTGGACGGGTGCACGTTCACATCAACGGAGCCGGGCGCGACGTTGAGATAAAGCACGAGCGACGGCCGCGCGCCGTGAGGCACAGTGGTGCGATATGCGCGCTCTGCAGCAAACAGCAGGTCGCGGTCCTTGAACGGACGGCCGTCAACGAACAGATGCGTGCGGCGCGGTCCCGACAGTGACGCATCCGGGCGCTCGACCAGGCCCCCGACGGTGATATCATCCCGCGCGCTGCTGATCGGCACAAACCGCGATGCGGCTTCCTCACCCCACAGCGATGCGACGCGGGTCACCACATCGTTTGCAGCTGGCAGATCCAGCAGCACACGACCGTTCGACTGCAGCACGAAACCGGTGCTGATGTTCGCGAGCGACAGTGAAACAATGACGTCGACGACAGCACGCGTCTCGACCCCCGCGCTACGCAGGAATTTCGCACGGGCCGGTACATTCACGAACAGGTTACGCACGGTGATCGTCGTGCCCGCCTGCCGCGCAATCTCTTCCACGCCCTGGATCTTCCCTGCACTGATGCGGACTCGCGTGCCCACACCGCCGGCTTCCGCCGTCTCCAGTGTGAGCCGCGACACCGATGCAATCGACGGCAGCGCTTCGCCGCGGAATCCGAAGGACCGTATGGACACGAGATCCTCCTCGCGCAGGAGCTTGCTGGTCGCGTGACGATCCAGTGACAGTAATGCATCCTCGCGACCCATCCCGCAGCCATTGTCCGCTACCCGGATCTCCGTGCGGCCGCCGTTACGAAGCTCGACCTCGATACGAGTGGCGGCTGCGTCCAGCGCATTCTCCACGAGCTCCTTGACTACGGACGCAGGCCGTTCAACCACCTCGCCTGCGGCGATCTGGTTGGCCAGTGTGTCCGGAAGAACGTGGATCCTGCGAGTCATGAGCAGCTCAAGAGAATGGAAGCGTGCGTGCGAGCCAATAGTAACATGGGCCGGCGTTGCCAGCGCGGGTGCGTCATGTAAATGACGCCAGGCGATAGAATCGCCGCGCATTTTCATCGGTGACCCTGCCCAACTCATCAGCACTCACGCCCCGCAACGCGGCCGCGGCTGCGCATATGTATGCAACGTATGCGGGTTCGTTCTGCTTGCCGCGCATCGGCACGGGCGCGAGGTACGGGCTGTCGGTCTCGAGCAGCAGGCGGTGGGACGGTACCGCTCGAAGGAAATCATGGCCCGCGAAATTTTTGAACGTGACCATGCCGCCGAACGAAACGTACCAGTCGAGCTCGAGCGCCGTGTCGAACAAGAGCTTCCCGGCCGAGAAGCAATGCAGCACCCCGGTAGCGTTGCGATTCGCCTCGCGCATCACGGCAGCGGTATCGACTTCCGCGTCACGCGAATGAACGACGGTCGGAAGGCCCGTGCGTGCGGAATGTTCGAGGTGCCACGCGAACAGCTCACACTGCAGCGAGCGCGGCGCGGTGTCGTAGTAGTAGTCGAGCCCGGTTTCGCCGAGTGCGACGACGCGCGGCCTCGTGATCAAATCCTCGACCAGCTCACGATCTGCCGCAATTGCGTCACCCGCTGCATGTGGATGAATGCCAGCCGTGCTCCACACGTCAGGGAACGATCGCGCTAGCTCGTTGGCCGCCGCTCCATCCTCGGCGTCCGATGCAATGCTGACAACGCCCGTTACACCGACTGCGCGCGCGCGCGCCAGCACACCGGCTACATCGCCGCGCAGCCGCTCGTCGGTCAGGTGACAGTGGGAATCAAACATCGCACACCGGAGAATGCTTTGAAAAAGAACGGGGCCGCCACCGTGTCCGGTGGCAGCCCCAGTTGTTTCATGCTGCGACCGTCAGGCGCGGACGGCGCCCGGAGCCCGCTTGCGCACGGTTGTCTGAACCGGACGCGGCCAGCGTCGCTCGATCTCCAGCAGCGCCGGCGATGCCACAAAAATCGACGAGTACGCGCCCAGCAGAATGCCGACGATCATGATCGTCGCGAACGTGCGGATAATGTCGCCGCCGAGCAGGAACAGCGCGAACAGTGTAGACAGCGTCGTGGTGACCGTCAGGATCGTCCGCGGCAGCGTCTCGTTGATGGACTGGTTCAGGATGGCTTTGAGGTCCATGACCCGCTTGCCCTTCATGTTCTCGCGGATGCGGTCGAAGATGATGACCGTATCATTCAGCGAATACCCTACCACTGTCAGGATGGCGGCAACCGATTCGAGTGAGACATCCAGACGAAAAATGACGATTACACCGATGGTGAGCAGCACATCATGCGCCGTCGCCAGAACGGCGGCGAGGCCGAAGCGCCACTCGAAGCGAATTGCGAGGTAGATCAGCGTCGCCCCGAAGGACACCAGGATCGCGAGCAATGCCTTCTGCGCGAGTTCGCCACCGACTTTTGCGCTGACGTTATCCGTGCTGTGCACTTTGTATGCAGTCTCGCCACCGAATGTCTTCGTCAGCACTGCACGCACCGTATTGCCGTTCGATGTGGCATCCGCGGCAGTACTAGTAGGCGTACGGATCAGGTAACGGTCATCGAGCTTCGTGACTTCCGTACCGCCGTCGGGGAATACTGCCTCGACCATCGCGCGGAGCTGGCCCTCCGATGTCGGCTTGAAGACCTCCACCTGCATGACCGTGCCGCCGGTGAAATCAACACCGTACTTGAGCCACGATCCCGTTGTCGCCTGCCAGTAAATCGCAAATACGGCCGTGAGCAGTAGCGCAATGCCGCTGCCCATGTACGCGCGCTTCCGCATCGCGATAAAGTCGTAATTGGCGTCCGAGAATAACCTGCGCATCGTGTCGTTCGTGTTGTAAGGTCAGATACTGATGGTTTCGGCGCCGCGGCGCCGATCCATGTACATCAGGAAGAACGTCCGCGTTACGAATACTGCTGAGAAAAACGATGCGACGAGACCGATCGCCAGTGTGACAGCGAAGCCCTGCACCGGTCCGGTTCCGACCTTGTACAAAATGAAAGCCGTGATCAGCGTCGTGATATGGGTGTCGATGATCGCGGCCATGGCGTGCTTAAAGCCTTCGTCGGACGCGAGTCGGATCGACCGTCCCGCGAGCAGTTCCTCGCGAATGCGCTCATAGATCAGCACGTTCGAGTCGACCGCCATACCGATCGAGAGAATGAGACCCGCGATACCGGGCGCGGTGAGCGCGGCACCCATCGTGGCGAGACCCGCGAGAACGACGAGCACGTAGATCACGAGGGCAGCGATCGCGAGCACACCGGAGAACCGATACACATAGACCATGATGCCGACGACCATGAGCAGGCCGAGAACACCGGCGATCATGCCCTGCCTGATCGAGTCCTCGCCCAGGCTCGGACCAATGCTGCGCTCCTCGACGAATGTCAGCGGCGCGGCGAATGCACCGGCATTGAGAACGAGTGCGAGATCGCGCGCCTCTTCGAGCGGCGCGTTCCCCATGTCGATCTGGCCGCTCGTGCTGATACGACCGTTCACAACCGGCGCACTGAATACCTTGTTGTCGAGAACAATGGCGATACGCTTGCCGATGCTTTCGCTCGTTACCTTGTCGAACACGTTGCCGCCGCGACGTGACAGGTTGAACGTCACGATGGTCTTGTTGTACTGCGGATCGCGACCCGCGGTAGACTTCGTGAGATCCTGTCCCGTGATGAACGGCTTTGCATCAAGGAAGTACAGCCGCTTGTAGAGGTCGGCACCCTGTGACACGGTGTCATTGCCCCAGAGCAGCTCGCTATTGCGCGGCATTGCGCCCGCCATTGCCGGCAGCGAGTCGGGCATCAGGCGTGTGACCTTCGTGACATCCTGCATGCGCACCAGGTATTCACCTTCGCCGCTCGGCGTCAGGTACTGGCTGAATGCGTGGTCGCTCGAAGCAGCACTATCCTTCTTCGTGCTGTCGTTAACACTTGCACTATCCTTGTTACCGAACAGCAGGTCCTGCACCGACTGTCGGCGCGCGGCGGCCGTGTCGGTCGCGGCAGCGGCTGCAGAGTCGGCTTGGGTGGTGTCGGCAGACGGTGCTGTCGAAACCAGGCCGCCCTTCAAGGCCTCGCTGACTGCGCGATCGATGCGGGGCACGGCATCGGCGAACTCCGACGACTCACGCACCCTGGTCCATTCCAGGACGGCAGGCTTCTGCATGATCTCTTTCGCGCGCTGCGGGTCATCAACGCCCGGCATCTGCACGATAATGCGCGTCTTGTTGGACTTCTGGATGACGACCTCGGACACCACACCCATGCGGTTGCGCAGGATCTGCATGTTCTGGTCGATCGCGGCGCTCTTCATGTCCTCCGTCATCGTACCCTTGGGATCATCGACCTCGAGGCCGAGATAGGATCCGCCTCGGAGATCGAGGCCGAGCTTGATGTCTTTGGTCATCAACACCGCGATCGAAGCGATGGTGACGGCGAGGACAATCAGAAGTCGGCCTTTTATGGTGCCGAACATCAACACACTCTACGGTTTTTCAGGGGGCTAGGCGGGGGTCATCCCCGCTTCGGGCACAAGCCGGTAAGTTGGCGGCTGGACGGCACCTTGTCAATGCAGAGGGTGGTGTCCATACGGGCAGTTTCCGCCGCTGAAGGTCGTGCAAGGAGATGGGCCCGCCAGGACTTGAACCTGGGACCAAACGATTATGAGTCGTCCGCTCTAACCACCTGAGCTACGGGCCCGAATGCTGAAATCTAGCGGTTATCGGGTGCCGAACAACCGGTCCCCGGCATCTCCGAGGCCGGGCATGATGTAGCCTTTTTCGTTGAGCTCGCGGTCGAGTGCGGCTGTGAACACCTGAACGTCCGGGTGCTCATCCAGCATGCGCTGCACGCCGGCCGGCGCTGCGACGAGACAGACGAGGCGCACGCGGGTAGCGCCTTTTCGCTTGAGCGAGCTGACGGCTGCGGATGCCGAACCACCTGTCGCAAGCATGGGGTCGAGCACGATGAAGTCGCGGGCGTCGACATCGGACGGGATCTTGAAGTAGTAGTCCACCGGCTGCAGCGTTTCATGCTCGCGGTAGAGCCCGATGTGTCCTACGCGCACGGATGGCATCAGGCGCAGCATTCCTTCCACCATTCCGAGGCCGGCTCGCAGAATGGGAACGAGCGACAGTTTCTTTCCGCTCACCATGTGCGCAGTCGTGCGTTCCATCGGAGTCTCGATCTCGACCGGCTCGAGCTTGAGGTCACGCGTCACCTCATAACCCATCAGCATCGAAATCTCATCAACGAGTTCACGGAATGTCTTTTTCGACGTGTCGCGCCGTCGCAGCACGGCGAGCTTGTGCTGGATGAGCGGATGGTCGATGACCGTCAGATTCGGATAGGGACCCATGTCATTCGGCTCGGTTCAGGAGTGGGGGTAGTATCAGGTCGCCACCGTCGCGAGGCAAGCCGTCACAGCGGGCTGACTGCACCGACCTGCACCCACCCTTCGCTGTGGTCGGATGTACGGACTAACAGCCAGTCCTTCTCCCGCCTGATGATGACAGCCGCATCACCGACGTCGAGCTTCGCCCGCGCCTCGGTGCGCGCGGTGGGTCCGGCGTACAGTGTGGCACCGTACCCTACCGGAACAACCGTATCGGGACCCGCCCACCGCGCGATCACCATGATGAGCGCAGTGGCGCAACCGGTGGCCAGCAGGAGTGCGATGAGGCGTGAGGCGGACCGCCGGCGCGTGATGTGGATCGCGGTCGCAAGCATGCAGAACCACCACAATGCAGCGGCAAGGATTGTGAGCTCCGCAGTGGAAACGGGAATCCATGTCTGCACCGCTGCCGCGGCGCGCTGGCTGTTGAGGAGCTCGAGGTTGTGCGCCGCGTCGGTGTTGCGCGGCTCCAGCTGGAGCGCGTGCAGCCAGCCCCACACTGCCCTGCCGGGATCGTTGCTTCGGTAATACGCGTTGCCGAGATCATACCACGCGGCTGCGTCGCGCGGCGCATCCTTCACATGCAGCTGAAATGCGGCGGCCGCGGCCGCGTAGTCTGCGCGCGCATAGCTCGCGACGCCGTCCCCGAAGTGTGCGGACGGCGCGGCCCACAGGAGTGCCGGCAGCAGCAGCAATGCAATCACGACCGCGGTCCCGGTCCCTTTTCGCGATGCACCGGCAAGCATGGTGACGAGCTTGCGCAGCTGATCGAGATGCGCGAGACGCTCACGCTCACCGGGAAGCGCAGGCGCGTACAATGCGCCGCGGATCTGTTCTGCGAGCACATCGACCTGCCGCACGAATGACGCATCGTCGCTCGATCCGCGCGCTTCATGCAGCAATGCAAGTGCAGACTGATAAAATTGACGTCCATCCGATGCCGCGAGCGGCGCGAGTGCATTGACGCGGGCGATCATGGCGGTGCGGCGGGCCCGTGGTGTCGGCCCGCTGTTGAGTCGACGGCGAATGGCGAGCATCAGGAGCAGGAGTGCGAGCGGAACCAGCTGCGCGGCCAGGAACCACTGGCTCCGTGTGATCGAGGCAGCTCGCGAACCGGGTGCCAACCTGAGCGGTGCGAGTGTGGTGTCCATCGCACTCGACGCGGACGGACCCGCAGCCGCCACCGTCATCGTCATCGGCGCAGTGACAGCGGATCGATACTGCCCTGCGTCCGGATCGAACCAGGCATACTCGACCGGTGGTATCTTCGCAGTGCCTGCGCGCCGGGGGATGAGAACCCACTGGAATGTGCGCGCACCGCCAATGATACCGTTCACAACCCGCAGCGTCGCGTCTTCGGACGGCGGATACACGTCAACATCCGGAATCGATGGAAACACCGGTGGCGGAAGTGACTTCACGCTGCCGGTTCCTTCAATGCGCATCGTATAGGTCACGGCATCGCCGGTGCTCGCGTTCGCGCGGTCGATGCCGCCGCTTACGATGAAGACACCAACCGCCCCGTTGAATGTTGCCGGCTTGCCTTCCTCGGGCAGTGGCCGCACGGTAACGCGCAACGAGTCACTCAGCGCCTCGCGTGTTTCCGGCGCAAAGAACACGCCGCCCCGCAGGTCGTAGATGAGGCGTGCGGATGGAATGGTGAATGAACCGGCGCTGAGCGGAAAAAGTACCCGCTGGTATGTCTGCACCTCGAACTGCGCGCCCCCGATGGTCTGCAGCGAGCCGGTGATCGGATCGGGTAGGTCCTGGATCCAGAAACCGGATGGCGAAGGCGGATCGTATGATGGCGGGCGGACGGGATGGAAGCGCGCGTCCATGGGCAACAGCGCATCCAGCCGCAGCAGCAGCTGTTGTCCGACGTATGGGTTCTGCGGCGAGATCGACGCGCGCAGTCGCACAGGTACATCATCGGTCGCCTGCGCGCGCGCACTGCCACCGACAGAAAGGTCCAGGCGCTCCGTGGCATACACACTTCGACCGAGTCGCACGGTCGCAGGCAGAATCGAATACTGGCCGGGTCGGAGCGGCATGATACGCAGCTCTTCACGCGTGATATTGGTGCGCCCGCCCGGCATGCTGATCTCGATCTCTGTGGAGGAGCTCGTGCCGATGATCTGAAGACCATCAGGCATGCGCGGCAATTGAATGAGTGCATTTTCGGCGGATTGCGTGCGTACGGAGATTGTCAGGACCACCGGCCGACCAACGGCAGTTGCATGTGACGACAGTTCGGCCCGCACAGTCGCATCGCCCTGCTGCAGCAGGAGAGCCCCCGTCAGCAATGCGTGCAGAAGCATCACCAGTCGCGTGTTACCGAAGTTCTGCGCTGACCCTTGCGCAGCGTTTCGCGCGTCAGCTGGCGTTCATCCTGTTCGACGGCGCTGAGGATTCGGTCCGCCTGCTCCTTGCTGAGAGGCTTCTGCTCCTGCGCACTGCCGGAACTGCTGCCCTGACCGGCCTGCGATTTCGCCTGTGAAGATGCCGCGCCGCCACCGCTCTGATTCTTGTCTTCCTGCTGCTGCTCCTGCTTGTCGTTTTCACCTGACTTCGGCTTTTCCATCTGGTTCTTGTCGAGATCGCGCAGCGCGAGCTCGAGATTCCACTTCGCATCGCGGTCCTGGGGGTTCATGCGCAGGGACCGGCGATACGCATCCGTCGCGGCATCCAGCAGTGTCGCGCGCGCCTGCGGATCGAGGTCCTTCTTTGCGCGCGCCTCGTACAGGAAACGGTTGCCGAGATTGTACAGCGCATGCTGGCGCACAGTCGGATCCATGGCCTCGATGGATGTATTCAAGTAGCGCGCGGCCTCGTCGTAACGGCCGAGCTGAACGAGGGCAGTGCCGAGATTGTAATACAACTCCGGCGATGCCTTTCCGGCTTCGAGCGCTTTCTGGTAGACCGCGACCGCCTCCGCATATTTGCCCTGGCTGTACAGGCGGTTGCAGCGCTGGAGATCACCCGTTCCAAAGCCTGCAGTG
>JBDSPG010000108.1:0-9648 GCA_039912685.1 Longimicrobiales bacterium
CGCTGGCGTCTACGGTGCTGAGAACGCTGGTCCGTTTGTGCAGGTCGATGCCCGTGTACAGCATGGATTCCTCCTGGAAAGGGGCCTGCTTCAATCATGCAGCCCGGGGCCCTTTCTGGAAGTATCAACGGATTTTCGCGTTAGTGTGGCTCAGCGTAACTCCGCTTCTCCGCGTAACTCCGCGATTGATTCCTTTAAGAAGTTTGTTGTTTTATCGATTGGTGACGAGGCCGTAGGCGGCGTTGGTTGTGTGGGCGGCGTTCTGGAGGGTCTGGAATTGTGCGTTGGAGGCGGTGAGTCCGCCATCGATTTCGGCATGTGCGGGGAGCTGCCGTGCGTCGCGGTGAGTGATCTGTTCGTACATGACGATGGCGGCGAGGTATGTACCCATGGTGGATGGGTGGAAGTTGTCGCTGCTGTAGAGCGGGAGCGAGGGATCAGTGGACCATGCGGCCTGCCATGCGGCGCCCACTGGGAAGATGGCGGCATTGATATCAACGGCGGCGAGCCGATAGGACTCGATGACGTCGCCAAAAAATGACAGCCGGTCCTTTGATGGCCACACCATATACATCGCCGGCATTGCACCCGCAGCGCGGATCGATGGATTGAAGAGACGTGCACCGACGATCAGGGTGTCACGGCTCAGCTGCACAGATGACGGCCCCTGCTGCATGACTACGTAGTCCCACTTGCGCGACGGGATCTTTGCACGAGCCTCGCTGGTTCCGTTGTAGTGATCGACGAGCGCGTAGTCTCCATACGCCACCATGTCCGTGATGATCTGGTCCCCGGCGGCGGAAACAATATTGGCGAGCGCGTGGGGCAGGTCGTTGGCATATGTCAGACTGTTGCCAATGAAGAGCACGCGGAACGTGGTTCGCGTTGAATCGAGCGGTATCGTGGTGACGGGGTCCACGGTTGCCCTGCCGCACGCGGCCAGGAGGGCCAGGAGCAGGAACAACGAACGAGCGGTCAATCGCGGTGTAACCTGTGACATGCGGTACTCAATCGAGATGAGGATCATCTGACGCGAACCAGTATGACCAGCAACGCGCGAGGGCTTCTGCTCCTGACGTTTCTGGCGGCGTCCACGGCCGGCTGCATGCTCGGAGTACCCGTCGACGAACCGCCGCCGCCCGCAGCTGCGCGGCCGCTGCCCGCGAGCTCGGCCGCTGCAGCCGCCGCGTCGGAAGCGGCGATTGCGAGGGACGTCATTGTTGCAGGTAATGCGGCCCGTGCACGCGGGGACGTGGCCGAGCTCGCGAGCAGTCCTGGTGCGAACCGCGCGGCGATGGAGTATGCGCAGGAGCTGGCGAACCGTCACGAGATCGATCACACATCGCGCGTGGCGGGACGCGAGGATGTCGGGTCACGGCTGCAGGCGGCGGGGGTGAAGTGGATCCGCGTCGGTGAGAACCTCGCGATGTTCTCGCCACGCATCGGCATTGCGGAGAGCTCCATCACCGGCTGGTTGAATTCGCCCGGTCATCGTCACAATCTACTGAATCCGCTGTACCGTCTGACAGGCGCCGGCGTCGCACGGGACGAGCGCGGCTACTACTACGTTGTCCAGATCTACGCGACCATCGCGGAGTGACGGTGATCGCGCCACCGCCTCCGCCACCGGCACAGCTCGCGGCATTCCTCGATATCCACGCACCCTGGTCACCAGCGCCGCTGTGTCCGGAGCTGTACGCGTTCCATGCCCGCTCGCTTGTCGCTGTCTGGGAAGCTGCGGAACTGCTGGCGGCCGGTGTGCTGCCGGCGCCGTTCTGGGCGTATCCGTGGGCGGCGGGTGCAGCGATTGCACGCGTGCTCCTGGATGACCCGTCGATCGTACGCGGGCTTTCGGTGCTCGATGTCGGTGCGGGCGGTGGGATCGCGAGCATTGCAGCGGCGTACTGCGGTGCAAAACGCGTAGTTGCCAATGATGTCGACGAATGGGCACTTCAGACGACTCGCATCGCAGCAGAACGACAGGGACTTTCAGTGCAGACACTTCTCGGGGATCTCACGCGCGAGGTTGCGAGCGCGGAAGGCTTCGATGTCGTGTTATGCGGTGATCTGTTGTATGAGCGGTCAGAGGCGGAGGGTCAGCGTGCATTGCTGCGTCATGCATCATCTCATGGCGCTACCATCCTCGCGGGCGATGCAGGGAGGACGTATTTCCTGCCGGAGGGGATGAGGCTGGTACGTGAAATTTCGATGACCGTGCCGCGTGATCTAGAAGGTGTGGATACCCGAGTAGCGCGGGTATACGAACAACGTCACGAACGGGATCTCACAACGGAATCTCACAACGGAATCAGTCGCTGAGGTACGCCGAGGTGCGGAGGTACGCTGAGGGAAGAGCACTATCGAAAAAACCTTGTTGTTCAAAAATGAATTGAATTTTTCTCCGCGTACCTCTGCCACTCCGCGTATCTTCGCGACTGAATCCGTTGTCCTAAAAAACTTCTCGCGCCTCGATGTGCCCCTCCAGCTCCGCTCGTGTCCGCCAGACAATGCGCATCTCTTTGCGTGCAAAGAGCTCCATCTGATCGGTGCGATGCTTTGACCCTGCCTGGCTCCAGTTGCCGTAGACGAGTGAGGCCTGTGCACGGACGGGTGATGAAAATTCGACGGCCATGATGAACGAGTCGCCGCCGCTCGCAACCGAGCGGGTCGGTGCGATGGAGTCGACTGTCACGGTACGGAAGATTCCGATGTCCTGCGGTCCACCGTTCGCGGGGAGATCGACTGCATCGCGCTTGAGACGGTACACGTCACCCCATTTCACATCGAGTGCTCCGTAGCGCGCTCTCACGCGTACGGCGGCTGCCTCGAGCACGCGAAGTGTCGCTGGTGCATCTGCGATGCCGTCGGGCGTCGCGAGCGGCGCGCGTACGGACCAGGCCGCGTCAAACCCGGACCCTCCGTTGGCGGCGCGGGCGTTGAACGCGCGAGCGAACTCAAGAAACAGAACGGCGCCGCGACTTTCGGCGTCGGTCGAACGGTCCCACTGCTCGAGGACGCGCGCGGCCTCGCGAATATTCTCGCTGGTGCTCTTGCGCGCCACACTCACGACATCCTCGAGGATGTGGTCGGCCTCCTCGGATCTCGTGGAATGCTTGTATGCGAGCATCTCAGCGAATGTGATGCTGCCGTCTTCGGCGAGCATGCGCGCGGACCGGATCGCGCGGAAGCTCATGCGCGGCGGCGGTGCGACATATTCGGGGTAGCGTCGAGGATCGATCTGCAACGGGATCGTGGTGGTCCACGGCGGATCATTCGCGTTCTGCACCCAACCGGTCGGCGGATTGATGACGCGCGGCAGTTGATCGTATTGCAGCACATCGGTCCACAGCGTTGCGCTCGAGTCGCCTCGAACGACGCCCTGCCAATAGCGCGCGTCGCCGCGGCTTCGTGCGGGCACGCGGCCATTGAACAGGCTCATGATGTTGCCGGCGTGATCGGCATAGATCGTTGTGACCATCGGCAGCTGCAGTCGCGAGAATGCGCGCTCGAAGCCGGCGAGGTTCTTCGCGGTCATGGCGTCCCATGTCTGCTGGATGAGATGCGGTGCATCGAGGCCGGCGACGCGAAGCGCGAGAGCCTTGCCGGCCTTGTCGCCGACGACAGGACCGTGCACGCTGCGCTTCACCTGAAACGAGCGGCTTGCGACAGCGCCACCAGGTTGGCGAACGCGAATGGTCTTCTGTGTCGTCTCGAATGACCTTACTGCGCCGTCATACAGATAACCGTCACCGCTGAGCGTGAGCTCGTACAGGTCAGTGTTGTCGATCGTGTTGACGGTGTGACTCCATCCGAGGCTGTCATTGAACGCGATGCTGAGCAGCGGAACACCGACGAAGGCCGCACCGTATGCGTCCCCTTCGGGGGTGGAGATCTGTGCTTCGAACCATGTGAACACATCACCCCATGGCAGGTGCGGGTTGGCGAGAAGCAACGCGTTACGTGACGCTGAACGCGCGGGCGCTATGGCCCATGCATTGGAGCCGGCTTCCCACGTACGTTCCTGTCCGATCACGCTCTGTGGTGGCGCCATGAACGTGTAGATGATGGCGCGCTGCATGTGCGCGAGCACATCCGTCGCTTTTACGGGAAGTACAGCGCGAAGTCTGGCGTTCACACTGTCGGGGTGGACCTTCGCGTACTCGTTGATGCCGTTGACGAAAGCATCGATGATGCTGCGCTCCGCGGGGCGCTGCTGCTCGAGCCACGCGGCCGCGCGTTCGGGCACGTCATTCGTCAGCATCCACTGATCGGACGGTACGTACGATTCGCCGAGGATTGCGGCAGACTCACCACGCGCCTGCGCGTACAGCCGCAGGAGCAGGTCGCCATGCGCGCGCATCTGGGACCAGCCGAACGCGAACATGGCGGCGTCGACATCCTTTGCGAAGATGTGCGGCACGCCGTACGTGTCCCAGATGGTTTCGACTCGACCATCATGTACGACAAGGCGTGTCGCAGCAGGCGGCGGCGCGGCTTCGGGACCGGCGGACGCCGACGGCGCCTTCGCACAGGTCACAGCAGTCATGACGAAGAGCGGCAGAGCTAATCCGCGGTACAGCCAACGTCGCATAGAGAGCGATACACCGTCAGTAATGAATTGTGCGCCGACCACGGCGAGCTGCTTGAAGATCACGACGCAGCCCCATCGAGCAATGTGCGCATGCGCTGCAGGTCGATGTTGCCACCACTGACCACACACACAACGCGGTCGCCGGGTCTGCAGCCGGCGACACCGGCGAGGACGGCCGCAGTTGCAGCGGCGCCCGCGGGTTCGGCGAGGAGTTTTGCGCGCTCGAGGAGCGCGTGCATGGCATTCGTGATTGCGGCATCATCGACCAGCACAACATCATCGACAAGCGCGCGCACGTGCTCGAGTGTGCGAGCACTCGCGGCGGGTGCACTCAGGCCGTCCGCAATGGTATCAATACGCTCGAGACGGACGGGCTCGCCCGCGCGCATCGCTTCGGTCATCGCAGCAGCACCGAACGGCTCGACACCGACAATGCGAACGCCGGGACGCAATGCGCGCATTGCAGTGGCAATACCGGAGATAAGGCCGCCACCGCCAATGCCGACCACAAGGACATCGACATCCGGCAAGTCCTCGCAAATCTCGAGACCGACCGTACCCTGTCCGGCCATGACGGCGGGATCGTCGAACGGGTGCAGCAATGTGTAGCCGTGCTCATCGCGCAGGTCTTCCATGCGCTTGAATGCGCCGAACATGTCGCCGTGCAGCACAACATTGGCGCCGTAACCGCGACTCGCTTCGACTTTCGCGGGCGACGCGTTCTCAGGCATGACAACCGTTGCAGCGACGCCTTCTGCTGCTGCGGCCCACGCAACGGCCTGTGCGTGATTTCCGGCGGAGATCGTGACAAGGCCGCGCGCCTTCTGGTCATCACTCATCTGACGGATGCAGTTGAGGACGCCGCGGACTTTGAAGGAACCGGTGCGCTGCAGGTTTTCCGGCTTGAGCCAGAGCTTCACCCCGGCGCGGTCACCAATGGAGCGAGCGGAGAGCAGCGGTGTGCGATGGATGCGACCGCGCAGGAACTCGGCGGCATCGCGTATTTCGTCAATGGAAATCATGCGGAAAGCATGGGGTTAGCGTAGGGACCACTCGCAGGGAATGCCATTCTGCGCGCCGCAGGACGTCTGTACCACGGTGCCAGTCGTGTCGGTGTAGTGCTCGAGCGTCTGCTGCAACAGGCCGGAAATGAGCGGACAGCCGCCGCCCTCGACATCGATCCGCGCATAGACGTTGTTCTCTATGCGGACATGGAACGGCTCGCGCTCGATCGTGACGGCGGTACCCGCTGAGGCGACCTTCAGGAGCTTGAGCGACTTCGCGATGGCCCGGTTCGCCGCCGCGGTCGAGAGTCGCGCGGGCAGCTTCGGATACAGCTTGCGAGTGGCCGCGAGACGTCGCTCGAACTGCCAGTTCGCGATGCGACGGCCGGTGTCATAGATGATCGGAACAGCATCCGGGCGGCGCAGCACGAGACGCATCAGATTTACGACTTCATCGAGCCGCACGTTGCGACCGGACTTCTGCGCGGCCTCGAACTGACGGATGCGGCTATCGACAACGTCGGTCAGGCCGAAGCGGCGCGGCAAACTGACCGTGAGGTCCTCGTCCTCCAGGACTTCGTCCGGCCGGTCGTGCGCGCGTACAGCCTCCAGCAATGCCAGCGGCAGTGCGGCGGGTACCTCGCCGTCGAAGCGTTCTGCGTTCTGCGTGGGTTCGGTCATGACTCCATGCTATGCAAAGAAGCGCCCAATCTCGCCAAAAGGCCCGCTTCCTGCAATGTCGGGGGCAGGTAACAGTACTGAAACGAAAGAGGCGGTTCATGGTGGATGAGCGTTGCGTATTCTGCCGCATCATTGGTGGCGAAGAGATGGTGAGCGTGGTGCATGAGGACGAGAAGAGCATCGCGTTCCTCGACATCCAGCCGATGAGCGCAGGTCACACGCTGATCGTGAGCAAGGACCATCACGAGACACTGTTCGATCTGCCCGAAGATCTCGCAGCACACTGCCTCAACGTGGCCCGCAGGCTGGGGCCGGGGATTCAGAAAGCGATGGGCGCAGCGGCGTTGAACGTTTTCAGCGCCAATGGCAAAGCTGGCGGTCAGGACGTCATGCACTTCCACCTGCACCTGATCCCGGTGAAGGAAGGGGAGCCGTTTGCGCTTCAGCTACCCGTAGAGGACGCGCCGATTCCATCCCGCTCCGAGCTGGATATCACGGCCGCCCGCATTTCGCGAGCGATCCAGGAGACAGAGCCGGTCGCGGCCGGGTAGGGTTGTCGAGGCACGTGGCGGGTTCGTAGTTTTCTGCCATGAAGAGACATCCAGCTGTTGATCCGCCGGAATACCTGAGGTGGAATGCGGACCCTGCACTTGTGCGCGCATTCGCGGAGCTGGTGCAGGCGGATGCCGACCGCCAAGCCATCATCAAATCACTCGACCGTGATGCACTACTGCGCCTGTACGAGGGCCTGCTGCGGTTCCGGCTGCATGATTACACACTCAAGCGCTGGGTAAAGCGCGGCGTAATCTCGAAAGCGTGGCTCGGCACTGGCGAGGAGGCCGTGACGATAGGCGCGGTGCACGCTCTCGAGCGCGGCAGCGACTTCGTTGCACCGATGATCCGTAACCAGGGCGCACTGCATGAGTTCGGGATGAAGCTCGAGTCGCTTTTCGCGGGATACCTCGGCAGCGATCAGAGTCCGAATGGCGGCAAGGACGGCCACATCGGCGATCTGTCGAAGGGCGTGGTGCCGCCGATCTCCCATGTCGGCGAGATGGTGCCGGTCGCGACGGGTATCGCGCTCGCATTCAAGCAGCGCAAAGAGAAGCGCGTTGCACTGACATGGGTCGGCGACGGCTCGTCGAAGACGGGCGCCGTGCACGAAGGCCTCAACCTCGCCGCTGTACTGAGGGTGCCGGCCATCTTCATCCTGCAGAACAATCAGGTCGCACTCGGCACGAAGCTGTCACAGCATCAGGTAGGCGACTTCAGACAGTGGGCCTCGATGTACGGCATGCGCGGGGCAACCGCTGACGGGAACAACGTGCTCGATGTCTACGCTGCGGTACGACAGGCCGCGGACCACGCGCGCAACGGGGGTGGCGCGACGTTCCTGGTCATCGACACGTTCCGTATGGGCGGCCATGCGACGCATGACGAAGCCGAAGCGCGCGTGACGTTCGATCCTTCACTGTTCGAATTCTGGGGACAACGCGATCCGATCGGATTGTACGAGGAATATCTGGTTTCTACCGGTGTCGATCGTGCTTCGCTGGAGTCAATCGAGGAACGCGTTGAGGCTGAGGTTGAGGCGGCGGCGGAGAATGCGCTCTTGGCGCGGGAGAGCATGCCATTGCCGGAGACGGCGGAACTGCCGGGAGTAAGTGCGGGGGTCAGGCAGGCGGGTCATGCGCACCGGCTGTGACAACAACGGATTTTATCTCTCGCCAAGGCGCTAAGAACGGATAGGGTACAACTGATTTATTTCGCACGAAGACACGGAGTACGGAGAAGTTTTAACGGATTTTTTGTGTTTGGGGGTGCGGCTTCATCCGGTTCTGCCTGGGGCGTGGAGTAACGCCTGCCGTTGTTCTTCGTGCCTTTGTGCCTTCGTGCGAGACAATCCGTTGTCTCACTCGACGTCAGCGTCATACACGATCTCCAGGAACTGCGTGAGTATCCTGTGCGTCAGTCCCCAGATAGTGTATTCGCCATAGACAATGCTGGGGAACGTGCGGGAGAAGTCGCCGAGCTCGAGGACCAGTTCGGAGACTGCGGCGGGGTCCCGAAGTGCGGAGAGTGGGACCCACAGCGCGGTTGCGACTTCGCGCGGATCGGGATTGATCCCGGCATCAGGTGATGCAATCACGACGTACGACGCGACGACGATGGATGGCAGACGTGTGCTGCGCGGGTGCACGTCGTCGAGCGCGCCGAGGACATCATCACTCGCGATATCGAGGCCGAGCTCCTCCTTCGTCTCGCGCAACGCAGTCTGCAGTAGATCCGCATCATCCGCCGAGCGGCGCCCGCCGGGAAGCGCCATGTGGCCGGACCACGGATCATCCTCGCGCTCGGCGCGCTTGATCATGAGCAGTTCCAACTCATCACCCGCACGCAGAACGAGCGCCACGGCGGCCTCGCGGTCATCAATGCCCCGAGGCACTGCAACAGGCGGCCTCGCGTTGAGTACGCCGCGAATGCGCTGGATCCGGATATCGTCGTACACAACAACACAGTAGCGTGAACGGGACGGCCTGTAAACGGACCCCGGCTGGACCGGGTGTGTAGTACAAATTGTGAAGCGAATCCTTGCACTCATGCTGGCAGGCGCGGTGACATTGTCTGCGTGTCAGGGGAATCCGGAACGACCGGATGGCCCGGCCACGCGTGCGGGTCTCGAACGCGGACGGGACGCTGCTGCGAACTGGATGGCGCAGGATTCTGCAACTGCATCGAGCGCGATCGCACTCGGTTACCTCGAGCGCCTGCGTCTCGGTATGGGCAGTCCGTTCCGACTGATCGATTTCGCACTGCGCGATCCGCGACTTTCCGACAGCACGCGCACCACGCTCGCGTGGTCGCTGCTCGAGCGGACACTGAACGGTGACAGCTACGAGATCGACGGCGCAGCACTCGATCGTGGTGGTGCTGCAACGATCTCATCATGGCCAGGTCTGGGCAGAAAACATCTCGAGCTGATCACGGATGCGATCGATGATGCGCATGACCCGCGCAGCGGCGAGCTGGCGGTGCGCCTCGGCTACGCACTGGCTGCGACGGAAGGCAGTCTCCCGGTGCACTCGCCGCGCTATGCCGCCAATGCAGCTGCACTCATCCGCGACCGTATGCTGTCGATGCAGGATGCGGCGGCACTGTTGCAGGAAGCGGAACGCACCCAGACCAATACGTTCACAGTACTGCGACAATTCCGCGCGGATCGGCGCCTACGCGTGGAAGCACCGCCGCTCGCGACACTGCCGCAGGACGCGGAGCGAGAAGCACTGCTGATTGCACCGCGGATTGCACAGTCGCTGCGTGAGCTTGGCGCGAAGCCGGACCTGAAACCGGCGCGCGATCATGCGCCCGACA
>JBDSPG010000111.1:0-2761 GCA_039912685.1 Longimicrobiales bacterium
CGGGCAAGATACCGCACAAGGCCTAGCTTCAACGTCCGCGCGATTCCTTTCCGCTGATCATCCTGGGTTGCTTCCTGAGGGAGAACGGTCGTGAGGGTATCGGATACCCCCATAAAATCGCGTAGTCCGATGAAGTTGAAAGTGAGTTCCCTGCCTCCGCCTCCCGTCGGCTGCGAGGTCACAAGCACGTGAAGCTCAGCATCCGTCCGGTCGCGCACGTAGTTCACGTAAGGAATTTCCGTGCGCAGATAGTCGAAGTCACAACCCGAAGTGTTACAATCGAGGAAGACTCGAACTGGCGCCGTGCCAGCGGGTTTCCGTTGTGCGGAGGCCACGTTCGCAGGCGACAAGACACCGAGCACGATAAGACCGAGCACGACAGGAAATACCTTCACGATTGTGCCTCTTGATGCAAGGTGGGCCATGATGCGCGCAGAAGATACGGCGGACCACTATGAGAACAAAGTTAAAATTCGGTTAAGAGCGTTACCCGGCCGGCGCCGGATGAGACAGCAGTGATCAGGTTGCGATGCCTCCTTCTCCAGGTAGAATTGCAGCATGACACGCCTCCGAGTCGTCTTTTGCGCGCTCTTTCTTGGCCCGCTCGCAAAGACCACGCTTCAAAGCCGTGCGCCGCAAACGATCCTGGTGCCCGAAGCAGTGCTGGATGGCATAAACGCCACACCCCACCGCGACTGGATTGTAATTGTCGAAGGGAACCAGATCTCTTTCGCCGGACCACAACGGAACGCATCCATTCCCGCGGGGGCAAAGCGAACCGAGCTGCCTGGCCTCACACTCCTCCCCGGCCTGATCGACGCCCACGTCCACTTCTTCCTGCATCCGTACAACGAAACGTCGTGGGAAGATCAGGTGCTCAAGGAGCCGCTCGCGCTTCGCATCGCTCGTGCAACTTTGCACGCACGCAACACGCTGATGGCAGGCTTTACCACAGCTCGTGACCTCGGCACCGAGGGAGCGCTTTACGCCGACGCTGGACTGAGGCAGGCGATCAACGAGGGGATCATTTCCGGGCCCCGATATCTCATAGCGTCCAAGGCGATCGTCGCGACCGGCGCGTACGCACCCTCTCGCACCTCCAATGCATGGCCAGTTCCGATTGGCGCCGACGAGGCGGACGGCGGCACCCTGCAACGCGTCATTCGGGAGCAGATCGGCCACGGAGCCGATTGGATCAAGCTCTACGGCGACTACCGATGGGGACCAGGCGGTGCAGCCCGGCCGACTTTCTCGCTCGATGAAATGAAGCTCGCCGCATCGACCGCGCACGATTCAGGAAGAGAGCTCGTCGTGCACTCTTCCACTCCCGAAGGAATGCGGCGCGCCGCACTCGCCGGTGCAAAAACGATCGAACACGGCGACGAGGGAACCCTCGAAGTGTTCAAGCTGATGGCTCGTTCAGAAACGGCTTATTGCCCCACTCTCTACGCGTCTGAGGCCGTGGAATCCTACCGCGGCTGGAAGAAAGGCAGCGGTCCGGTACCCGCACGCATCACGCAAAAGCACAAGGCATTTGCTGCGGCGCTCGCGTCAGGCGTCACGATCTGTACAGGAAGCGACGCCGGAGTGTTCACACACGGCGACAACGTCCATGAGCTCGAGCTGATGGCCGAATACGGGATGAAACCCGCCGACGTCATCAAGTCGGCGACCTCCGGCACAGCCAGGATTCTCGGAATGGAGGCCATGATCGGACGGATCGCGCCGGGCCTCCGCGCGGACCTCATAGCCGTCACGGGGGATCCATCCAGTTCGATCTCTGCGCTTAGAAGGGTCCAGTTCGTCATGAAAGACGGTGTCGTATATCGCAACGGACCCGTGCCGCCGCGCTGATCCAGACAAAACTCCGGCTGGTGTGACTCCCCGCCGGGGGACTAGCTTTTGTCATGGCGCGATCACTCGATTGGAGGGAGCTGAAGACAGGAACGATTGCGTTCGCCGTACTTTCCGCGATCGTCATCTTCATCCTGTTCTTCGCGCGCGTCGGAGCACTACACGGCGACAAGAGCACCATCTACGTCCTGACGCAGGACGCCGAGGGCGTGCTCGAAGGCACCGAAGTCTGGCTGTCGGGGCAAAAAATCGGACTCGTGAAGGATCTTCACTACAGGGCGCCATCAACTGACACGCTGCAGCGCCTCGTGATCCACACGGACATTTTGTCGGACAGGATGCATTTCATTCGAAGAGATGCATACGCTGACATCCGAGCGGGCGACAATCTCATCGGCAGCCCGATCGTGTTCATCTCGTCCGGAACCTCAAACGCTCCGGCGCTGGCAAGCGGCGACACGCTCGTCAACAAATCAGTCGGCAAGATGAAACCTGTTGGCGTCAAAGTAGGAGAGCTCGGAACTCGGCTCTCCGCCCTCTCCGACTCATCAAAGAGACTCGTCGCGCTTCTCAACTCGGAACAAGGCACGGTCGGCGCATTCACCCACGAAGGGATCGCCAAACTCGCCGATGCATCGGCAACGATGTCGAAGCTCATGAACGAAGCAACGACTGGAAACGGCAGCTTCGCACGCATAACGCACATGAATCTCGGCGCGCGCTTCTCCAGCATAGCTGCCGCCAAGGACTCGATCACGCTGCTTGTCACCACCGATCGCGGAAATGTCGGCAGGTTCCGCAAAGACTCGACGCTCTTTAAAGAGATTGACCACGTCCGCGCGCAGCTGGACTCTCTGAAAAGCCTCGCTGCCGGCGGCAACGGAGTTGCCCGTCTGCGCGGAGACAC
>JBDSPG010000199.1:0-5516 GCA_039912685.1 Longimicrobiales bacterium
GATGGAGGGATCCACCTGCTCGATCGCCGTGCGGCCCGCCTCCAGCGCCACCGGCACGCCGCGAAACACGAAGAGGATGATGATGATGAGGGCGGTTCCCGTGAGCTGCAGCGGCGGCGTATTGAAGGCGAGGATGTAGCCGATGCCGACGACGGTGCCCGGCAGTGCGAACGTCAGCATCGCCAGTGTACCAAGCAGTGAACGTCCGCGGAACGAACGCCGCACCAGCAGCCACGCGGCGGCCATGCCGATCGCCCCGGCCACCGGTGCCGCGACTGCAGCGAGCAGCAGCGAGTCACTCAATGCGCGGCCCGCCTGGTGCAGCGCATTCGTGTAGTTGCTCAGTGTCAGCGCACCGCTCACTCCCCACACACGGACAACGGAGCCGTATGCCACGACAGCATAGAACGCGCATACAATGAAGCACACCTTCCCGAGTACGACCGCTGCTGCGAGACGCATACGCGGCGATATGTTCGCGCGCCGCAGCGTTGGCTTGCCCGAGATCGTTGCGAACGTCGCGCGCGAGGCGAAGTGACGCTGCACAAAGAACGCAGACAGTGCCGGCACCAGCAGCAACATGGCGAGCACCGCGCCACCAGCAGTGTCGAACTCGCCGGTGATGCGCAGAAATGCTGAAACGGACAGGACTCGAAAGTCGCCGCCGAGAATGAGCGGATTACCGAAGTCGGCAAGCGACTCGATGAAGAGCAGCAGCATTGAGGACAGGAGGCCGGGCGTCGCCAGCGGCAGAACGATATCGCGGAAGACGCGTCCAGGCGGCGCGCCTTGACTTTGCGCGGCCTCCTCAAGTGATGGATCGAGCGATGACAGTGTGCCGATCAGGAGCAGCATGGACAGCGGAAAGAATGTCAGTGTCTGCACGAGCACGAGTCCGCCGAACCCGTAGATCTCGAAACTTCCGCGACCGAACAGCGGTTCGATCAGCGTGCGCGTGACGATGCCGTTGCGGCCGAACAGCATGATTGCAGCGAGCGCGATCATGAATGGCGGAGCGAGCATCGGCAGCGTCGCAATCACTCTCGCAGCCTTGCGCCCCGGCACCGCGACCATTGTGATCATGTACGCCATAGCCAATCCGACGACAGTCCCGGTTACTGCTACCGTCACCGCCAGACGCAAACTGTTCCACAATGGCACGCCAGCACCGCGGCGCGTGAGCATCTCTCGATATACGTCCAGTGTCGGCGCGCCGTCACGCATCACGCTCGCGCCGAGTACTCGCGCCAGCGGGAACACCACGAACACGAACAGCAGCGCGAAGAGCAGAAGGATGACCGCGGTGACCGCCGGCTCGCGGTGATTATGTGACGCCGCCATCTCAGCGCCCCGTAATCTGGCGCCAGCGCGCGAGGATCTCCTTCTGGCGCGTTGCGGCCCGACCGGCATCATAGTGGACGATTTTTACATCACGCGTCACAACTGCTTTTGCCGCGACTTGCGCAGTGGGATTGAGAGGCACCCGGTAGAACTGCGCCATCAGGTCCTGCGCACGCTTTGTGAGCAGCCATGTTACGAAACGCTTTGCAAGCTCCGGATTCGGGCCGCCGCGCACGACCGCCACACCGCCGATTTCTGACGCAGTACCCTCGCGCGGCTCGCCCAGCACGACCGGGTACCCGCCCTCGATTCCCTTCTTCAGGATGTCATGCGCGAATGCGATACCCACTCCGACTTCGCCCAGGCCAACCTGCGACACAGCCGCTGTGCCTGACGTGTTGTATCGATGGACCTGCGCATCAAGCCTACGCACATACTCCCAGCCCGCTTCCTCACCCATCAGCTCCAGCAGGCCGACCAAAAGCACGTACGCAGTGCCGGATGTGTAGGGATACGCTACGCTGATTTGACCCTTGAGCCGCGGATCGAGCAACGCCCGCCACGAGTCCGGACATTGCATCTTTTGCTCGGCGAGAAACTTCTCGTTGCACGCGAATCCGATGACACCGGTGTAGAAGCCCGTCCACTCCCATTTCGCACCGCGTGACGCTGCGTCGAGCGTGAATTCCGTTGCAGGCGTGAACCGTTCGAGCAATCCGCGTTTGGCAGCCACGATGTATTCCGGCGACGGACCGCCGAACCAGACCGAGACCTGTGGATTGCCCTTCTCTGCCTCCAACCGGGCGAGCGCCTCGCCCGCCGAGAGCCGAACCCACTCCACTTTGATCCCCGTGTCCTCCGTGAACGCAGCGATGTACACCGGCGCTTCCTGCGCGTCCACGCTCGTGTAGAGGTGCAGCGTGCCGCCACTGGCGCTGGAACCGCCATCGCCGCCGGCGCCGCACGACGGCGCGGTACAGGCCACCACGAGGACCAACAGCGCAGAGCGTGTCAACGACATTACTTTCATCTGGCCCGGGGTGGCTGGAAAACCGGTTTTGGGGGAACCGTTGATTGCGGCAAGGTGCCTTCGTGGATCGACGCGGACAAGGGCCCGGGGTGACGGAACGGCGGCCTCCTTATTGCCCAACCTGTTGGAAACACCATCTTGGGCGTACCCAGTCAGGGAAAGCCGACTTCCATAGGGACGTCAAAATTGCCCGTCCGCGAGCTCCTCGAAATCCGACTCCTGCGTCTGTGAGACCATTGTGCTGAGCAATTTGAAGACCGGGACCCGTCTTTTCGTGCTATTGATACTTCTCGTGTCGATGACGATCGCCGTGGGCCTGGTGGGTGCGTTCGATGTGCGGTCGCGCAACAAAGCGATCGAGAGTGTCTATGTGAACGAGTTGAAGCCGATCGAGCAGATGAAGACCGTATCCGATGCATATCGTGTCGATATCGTCGATACCGGGCACAAGCTCAACATCGGGCTGATCGGCTGGGATGCAGCACTCGCACGCGTGGACAGCGCGGAGCGCGAGATTGCGCGTACGTGGGCGGAATTCAAGACGACGCAGATGAGCGATTCGGAGCGGGTCCTCGTGGCGCAGGCGGAACCCGCGATGCAGCGCGCGACACCCGTCATCGCGAACCTGCGCACCATCATCGGCGCGCGGGACAAGACCAGGCTCAACGAGTGGATCACCCGCGACGTGTACGAAGCGGTCGATCCCGTGACGGAGACCGTGGATCGGATTGCGGGCGAGCAGGCGCTCCACGCGGAAACTGCACTGGCTGAAGCGGAGAAGGCCTATCGATCTACGATCCTTGTGATCACCCTGCTGACGCTCGCAGCCGCACTGATCGCGATCGGCTTCGGCTACTATATCATACGCGACATTGAGCGCGCCCTTGCGGAAGCGATCACTTCTGCCGAACGCATCGCTGCGGGTGACCTCGCCACGCCCCTGGTCGTATCGACGAGAGCGGATGAGATCGGCAGCCTGCATCGCGCGATGCACAGGATGGTGCAGAACCTGGCAAGTCTGATCGGAGACGTGCAGCGGTCGGGCATTCAGCTGAACACGTCCAGCACGGAGATCTCGGCCACCTCCCGACAGCAGCAGACGACAGCGACGGAAGTCGCATCCACAACGCTCGAGGTGGGAGCAACCGCGCGTCAGATCAGTGCGACATCGAAAGAACTCGTCCGCACGATGAACGACATCACGGAATCCGCCGACGCCATGGCGACCCTTGCAGGCAGCGGCCAGCAGGGATTGTCACGGATGGAAAGCTCGATGGTCCAGATCACCGAGGCGACGGCTGCCATCAACACGCGGTTTGCGGTGTTGAACGATCGCGCGGCGAACATCAACACCGTCGTCACGACCATCGCGAAAGTCGCTGACCGAACGAACCTGCTGTCGCTGAACGCAGCGATCGAAGCGGAAAAAGCGGGCGAGTACGGCCGTGGCTTTGCCGTCGTCGCCACGGAGATCCGTCGCCTTGCAGACCAGACCGCGGATGCGACAACGGACATCGAGCAGATGGTTCGCGAGATCCAGTCCGCAATCTCGGCGGGCGTGATGGGAACGGACAAGTTCTCTGAAGAAGTGCGTCGTGCCGTGGAAGCGGTCGGCGAGGTGGGCGGCCAGCTGACGGACATCATCCACCAGGTGCAAGCCGTGACCCCCCGCTTCGACGCGGTCGTCGACGGAATGCAGTCCCAGTCGGAAGGCGCGCAGCAGATCAGTGAAGCGCTGGCGCAACTGGGTGAGGCATCGCAGCAGACGGTGGAATCGCTGGTGCAGTCTACCGAAGCGCTCGAGCAGTTGAACGAGGCCGCTCGCGGTCTGCAGGCCGGCGTATCCCGCTTCAAGCTCGCGAACTGACAATGATCAACGGCAATTCCTCGATCCACGGGTATCCAAGTGCTTAGCAATATCCGGGTTGGAACGCGTCTCTTCATTCTGCTTCTCATCCTCGTCTCACTCACCGTCGCCGTGGGTGTGATCGGTGTTACCGATCTGCGGAAGAACAACGACAGTCTGAAAACGATGTATCACGAGCGCGTGCGCCCGGCGGAGGAACTCAAGAACATCGCCGATGCATACAACAAGGACGTGATCAACCTGGCGCACAAGGCGGCTTCGGGTCACGTGCAGTTTCCGGATGCGGTTAAGGAGCTCGCCCAGGCGGAGCAGGCGATCCGCACGAACTGGGACTCGTATCAGGATTCGACACACGAACCGGAAGAGCAGAAAGTCATCGAACTCGCGCGCGGCCAGATGGTGACCGCGACATCAGAAATTGCGAACCTGCATGCAATCCTGCAGACGGGCGACAGGACGCGTCTCGACGAGTGGGTGCGTGACTCGCTCGACCAGGCGGTGGACCCGATCGTCCGGTCGATCGACAGCCTGAGCCACCTTCAGACGAACGAAGCCGAGGTGACTTTCAACGAAGCCGAGCAGGAGTTTAGCGCTACACGCAACGCGATCATCGCGATTACGGTCGTTGCAGCACTCATCGCGCTTCTCCTCGGGTGGGTCATCATCCGAGACATCGTGCGCATGGTCGAGGACCTGACATCACTGATCGCAGACGTACAGCAGTCGGGCATCCAGCTCAATACGTCAGCGACCGAGATTTCGGCGACATCACGTCAACAGCAGACGACAGCAACGGAAATCGCTTCCACCACGCTGGAAGTGGGCGCGACCGCCCGACAGATCTCCGCAACCTCGAAGGAGCTCCTTCGCACGATGAACGATGTTACGCGCTCCGCGGACGCGACGGCGGACCTCGCGGGCAGCGGACAGCAGGGGCTTTCGCGGATGGAGGCATCCATGGGCCAGATCACGGAAGCGACTGCCGCGATCAACACGCGCTTCGCGGTGCTGAACGATCGCGCCGCGAATATCAACACAGTTGTCACCACGATTGCGAAGGTCGCGGATCGTACGAATCTGCTTTCGCTGAATGCCGCGATCGAGGCGGAGAAGGCGGGCGAGTACGGTCGCGGCTTCGCTGTCGTCGCCACAGAGATTCGGCGCCTGGCAGATCAGACCGCGGATGCCACGACCGACATCGAGCAGATGGTGCGAGAGATCCAGTCCGCAATCTCCGCCGGCGTCATGGGAACGGACAAGTTCTCCGAGGAAGTGAGA
>JBDSPG010000225.1:0-5465 GCA_039912685.1 Longimicrobiales bacterium
ACAATCATGTCACGGCCTCCTTACTCATTGGGCCTACTTGAGTCGAAGGCTCACTTGATGAACCGCAACGTCTGCATGCGCCCGGGGACGGCCACGGTATCACCGCGCAGCTCCCCACGATTCATGATGCTGCCGAGACTGTCGCGGAAGGTGATGACACCAATATTGATATCGTATCGTCCGTGGGTTCCCGGGTCGGGTAGTGGTGTCGAGCCGGTGGGACAGACTTTTCGCAGGGTATAGTCGATGCTGAATTTGCGATTCTTCAGAATCAGCGTCCCGCCCATCAGCTGAACCAGACATACGCTGTCGGCGTGCACGATTACGGGCATTGTGTCACGATTGGCGGTCTTCAACACATATGTGGCGGACTCACCGCCCCTGCAGCCCACGCCAAGTGCGATCGCACTCATTGCGCAGATGGAGCGATAGGGGAATGCGGACTTCCAGCCCAGATACATGCGCAGCTCATTCTCGGGTGGAACGACGTGAATCGAGGTGTGACAATAAAGTTGGTCGGGGGGAGGTGCAAGCAAGAGACGCCCCGGAGACCGGGGCGTCTCTTGCATCCGGCGTGGATCTATGAGCGTGAGGCTCGTGGTCCGGAGCGCTCCGTGTGTGTGTCCGGCAGGCCGCCAGCCGGCTGGCCGGGCTCGAGTCCTGGCAGGCGGTCGAGCTTGCCGTTCAGGCGGCCGAGCAGGATGCGTGATGCACGCAGGTCGTGATTCGACTCAATGAACATGAGTGCGAGGTCACCAGCGCCCCACAGGAAACCGGCATAGACGATGGTGCGAGTTCCTTCCACGAGCAGCGTACCGAGCGCCGCCGAGCCATCGTGCCTGAACCCGATGACGAGCTCGAATACGAACATGAGTAGCAGCAGTACGGCCAATGCCTTGAACAGGATGGCGATGTAACGCAGTCCTTCATGCGGTTCGAGATCCTCCTCACGTACGCGTGCGACAGGCGGCCCCACGTCGTGGTCGCCGGCCTTGGTGGGTTCTGCTGTTTCGATTTTCTTCTCTTCCACTTTCCCCTCCCTGAGTAAGCGTGCATTGCACGCGGTGCGAGCTGCCTTTTCTACCAACGCGCGCGATAGCCCCGCGTGTCGATATGTACGAATCCGCCGTGTCCGCCGGTCGGATCATAGAGTCCAACGCCGCCCATGAGTGACGGGTGCTCACGTTCGACTTTTTCCGCGGCGTTACGGATCACGGCCGCGTCATTCTTGTTGAAGCGGCCATCATGATTGAGGTCATCCATGCGGCCGTTCCGATCGTTGTCGACATACCAGTCCATCGCATCACCGTACATATGACGCGACAGCGCTGCGCGCCCCGCGGGATTGCCCCCGCCTTCGTTGTAGCTGGGCGTACGAAATCCGCTGATGATGCCGATGTTCTTCACGGGCTGGCCGCTGCGTTCCAGCTCGTCGATCGTGAGCTCGAGTTTGTCGAGCAGGCGCGGCGACATGGCCACGTACTTCGGCCAGACGTTCTCCTGTCCTTTGGTAACGAAGTCACCGAGCTTGAAGTGCTCGGAAACCGGGATGTCACGATCCTGCGGCATGACGCGCACGAGGCCCCGCGGCGGCGCATACGCAGGTGATCGCGGCCTCGCTCCCTTCTCGTACGGCCAGCTGCCGACGAGGTAGCCACCGATGCGGCCGTTGTGTTTCTCCGAGAGCGGAACGAGGGTGATCACCTTCATATCCGGAACGACGCGGAGCCCATCACGTACACGCACGAGCATGTTCCAGATGCCGGGCGCGTCGGGACGTGACTGCGCGCTGGCCGCCGCACTTGCGTTGTCCGTTCCCGTGCGTGTGAAGCCGAGGCTCACATCGGGCGCGAGCGAGTCAGGCACAGGCATGGTATCGCCTGCCGCTCGCACGATCACGCGGAGCTGGCCGCTTTCCCCCGTGTAGCCGGACATTTCGGCGATTTCCGTGATGGCGGCGTCGAGCAGGTATGCATTGGGCGGCAGGGCATTCGGGTTTAGCGAGGATGCGGCGCTAAGTACGCCATGCAGTTCCGCAGCCTTCTCGGCAGTGTCGGCGGAAACGACGGCAACGATCCAGCCGGCCGTAAAGAGCGCGAGGACTCCATAGACGGCGGCCTTGAATAGGCGTTCGCGGCTGGCGGCCAGGCCGGCAGGCCGGGCCCGTCGCACGGGTGCCGCAGACGGGTGAGGCTCTGGTGTGTGCACGGCGCGGTCACGATTCAGTAATCGTGCCGCGTCAGTGTGTGGATGGACTAGGCGACCATCTGCGGGAGGGTTGTCAGCTGGGCGATGCGGTAGACCTTTTCGCCACGCGGGAGATTGACGCGGACCTCATCGCCGAGCGCGTGACCGAGCAGCGCCTGGCCGATGGGCGAGGCCATCGAAATCTCGTTGGAATCGAGATCGATGAAGTCGCCGAAGACGATGACGTACTCGACCTTCTCCTTGCCGCCGATCTGCTCGAGGGAAACGCGCGAACCGAATCCGACCTTGTCGGGGGCGATGACACTGTCGGCAATGCGCGAGAGCTCACCGGCGCGCTGGGTCAGGTGGTTCAAGCGTGCCTGCACGAATTGCTGCCGCTCGAGCGCCGACTTGTATTCCGCGTTCTCACTGAGGTCCCCGAGCTCGACCGCCTTGCGAATGGCGATTGGCAGCGTGACGGTCAGCTCATGCATGAGCCGATCGATCTCGTCAGCAAGCTTCTGTTTCATCTGTTCCAGCATGATCTCTCCTGTTCGGTGCTTCAGTCGGACTTGCCGCCGGACGAGTTCTGCGAACCCGTCGCCTGCAGCTCTACTTCCAGGAGCACCTCGGACTTCAAATCGTTGTTCACCAGCACCACGAAGTTGTACCCACCGGTCTTCGACAGGTGCAGGTTGTTCAGCGTCAGGATCTGGTTCGCCGACACGGTCTGACCTCCCGTGCCCTGCGGCACCATGTCACCCGTAACCTCGAAAATTGTCTGACCGTCGGGATCGTGCAGCCGGATCTCGACATTGTGAGAACGGTTGCGTTCGGCCGGGTGTGCCTCGAGCCGCAGGATCAGATGCATCTGCGGGTGCACAACGGGCAGCTCGTGGACGTTAATCCGATCGAAGATGCCGAGGATGTTGAGCTTTCCCTCGGCCGTCACATTAGCGTAATCGGCCAGCAGTGCGAGCTTGACTTGCATTGGATTCCAGTCCCGGGCGTGAGCCAGTAAGATAACGTCTAGAAGCGGGAGGTAAAAGCGCCAGCACAGGGGCCGGCCAGCTGGTGATCGCCAATCACAAAGAGCACTGTGCGCTGCAGGCGCCGGAACCCGGGGCGGCGGGACAGCTCGAAGGGCGGTTTGGCGGAATGACCGGCGGGATCGAGCACGACGGCGGCCAGGGCGGAGTCCGATGGGATCCTGATGACGTTGGTGCGCGCCTGCGCGAGCAGCAGGTCCGTGAATTCGCCCGGACCGAACATCGCCCGGCGCAGGGTGCCACAGCGCGCCACGGGCACCGCGGACTGGAACGCGGTCCAGCGGATGGACGGGTACACGTGAGGACTGCGAATCGTCCGAAGCGCTCCCTCGAGCGTGGGGTCAGGCGGGTCACGGAAACCATCCGCCCCGAAGCGCACATCGAAGCCGCCCCCGGTGCCGACGGCGACGCGGTCCGCCGCGGCGGATGAGCGAGCAAGACCGTCCGCTTCCGCAGCCCGCCCTGTCACACGATAGAGCTCCGCCAAGGCCCACTTCCCACGAGACACCCACATGTACCCCATCCAGAAGTCACGCACGAACGGTGAACGATCGATCAGCAGAAATCCCGCGGAAATCAGCTCTCTGAGCAGTAGCTCGGCACCGGCGCGATCGCCAGCGTTGTAACGTCGCGCGGCCGCCAGGAAAACGGCGGCCTCGACATCCTTCGCATCGTTCGCGTGCGAGAAGCCGCCGGCTTCATCCAGTGCACCCCGCTCGAGCGGAAGCCGGTATCGTGATGCAGTGACGTCGATGTCAGTCGCACGCGCGAGTATATCGAGCATGCGCAGCGCCGGGTGCGGCGCAATACGATGGAGACTGTCGAGCGACGCGTAGTCCGGATGCTTCGCAAACCACTGCAACGAGTCGCGCCCGATTGCGGCACGCCACAGCGATGCCGCCAGATACGTGTCGGCGCCGCGTGACGGCCAGAGTCGCGCATTGAAACCGCGTGCCGGCTCAAGCATTCCAGGGGCTACTACGCGACCTGCGTAAAGGAGTGCATGCAGTGCATCGCCAGCCTGCCGCGGTGTGATCGCCGAGTCTGCGGGGAGACGCCAGTCCCGCATGATTTCGACGCCGAGCAGGCTGCGCGGTTGTGGCGCGTAGCTACGTATCCGGCTGACTTCCTGCACCGCAATGCCGTATCCTGCCACGGTGACGAGCGCAAATGCGACAGACACGAACAATACGATTCCGCCCGCGGCACCGAGCAGCACGATGAGAAAGCCACCGGTTGGACGAACAGGTCTGTGTGTGCGCGTGACTGCCTGCCACGCCGCGGCGCGCTCACCGAGTGTCACGGGCGAGGGGTCCCACGCATCACTGCCCCGATCCCACTGCGCGAGAACGGCGGCATACGCGATCGTGATGGCCGCAGTCAGTGAAAAGAAGAAGAACGGAAGCGCCGGAATCAATGCGACGGCGAGCCCGTCCGCAGCACCCCGCAACGCGAGGGGAAGCGCGACGCACACAAGTGGCAGGGGAAGCACAGCAGCCGCGAGCCGCAGCAGCTGCGCGAGTATGCGCAGGCCGCGAATGCGGTCGCGCGTGCGCTCGCGCACACTCTCGTACGCACCTGTTCCCGCAATCAGGGATGCAGTGTCGCGCGAGTCATCGACAGCAACCTCGAGCAGCAGGCGCGGCGCATACCCCAGGTTCCGGCCGCGCCGGGATGCATCGAGGATGCGCGCTGCATTGAGGATCGCGCGCAGAAAGAAGAAGAGGCCGATCGCGATCAGGACGCCGACCGCGCCGCGCAGTGCACGTTCCGATACGGACATCCCGACCAGCAGCCAGACAATTGGCGGCGCAATGAACAACGTCGCCAGCATGGCCCGGGATCGAACGGTGCGCAGTTGGCTGTGCAGCTGCTCGAGACCGGGCGGCGGCCACTCGAGGCTGCGGACTACCGGTTCGCTTTCCCGGACTGCATCCATGACGGGTCCTCGATGGCTTCGAGTATCGCATTGAACACGGACGGCTGGCGCAGAATGCGCTTGTGTCCAATCGCGGGAAGAGACCGTTGCTCCATCTGTGCGTGCCACGCGCTCGCGGGCGGAAGGAGTCGTGTATCGTACGGCGCGCGGAAGATGATGCAGCGCACGTGTGATGACGCTTCCCGTTCACCGAGCTCGCGCAGAAACTGTGATGACGGCCGCATCTCGGATGCGCCCGGTCCGCGCGCGAGCCAGGCGAGCCACGTGCCGCGGTGCGGCGTCGCAAGAAA
>JBDSPG010000277.1:0-17783 GCA_039912685.1 Longimicrobiales bacterium
CATACGCGCTACAACTGGTTCGGCGGCGCGCGTCGCCTGGACGTGCGTGGCGCAGCTGGCAACCTGTTCGGCAAGCAATTGTACGGCAAATCCATTTTCGGCAGTTCGGTGCCCGAGGGTGTCGATGGCGAAGTGGACAACCGCTTCCTCTCGCCGACATGGGAAGTCGGCGCAACCCTGAACGAGCCGTTCGTTCTCAACGCCCGTGCATCCCTGAGTTTCGGGCTGTCCACGCACCGCCGCAGCGTGCCGGGCATAGTAATCGACCGCGGATACTCCGCGAACACCGCGTTCACCTGGCGCTTCGCGAATCACATCGACGGCAGTGTGATCTACCAGTACGAGCGCAACCGCGTAGAGGCCGGCGACCTGTATTTCTGCATCAACTTCGGCGTCTGTGCGCTGAACACGATCGGTGCATTGAGGTCGGCGCATTCCTTGTCGCCCCTCACCCTGCGAGGGTTCGCGGAACGCGCCGATGACCCGCTCGCGCCGACACGTGGATACAATGCGCTCATCGAGCTCGAGCACAGCTCCGCAATCACCGCATCCGATTTCCGATACAATCGCCTCGCTGCCGAGTTCAGCAAGTATCTCCCGCGCGGACGCTCCGTGATCGCACTTCATGTGCGCGGCGGTATCGTCCGCCCGTCAGAGAGCTCGGCCGGCGCGATCGGCATCAATGTCGCTGACAACTCCATTCTCCACCCGCGCAAACGCTTCTATGGCGGCGGCGCACGTTCCGTTCGCGGGTTCGGTGAGAACCAGCTCGGTCCGCGTGTTCTCACGATCGATCCGCTGAAGTTGACGTCGCCATCCGACTCTTCGATTACGCCGTGCACGATTGCGGACCTCGAGGACGGTACCTGCGATCCGAACATTGCAGCATCGACCGACTTCGTGCCCCGTCCACTCGGGGGCAATGCATTGCTCGAGGGAAGCATCGAGTATCGGTTGCCGCTGACGCAGAATATGAAGGCGGCTTTTTTCGTCGACGCGGGCACGGTACGCGGTAAGCGGCTGAACCAGCCGCCCGGGAGCGGCAGCGGCATCACGCCCGGTTTCGGCATCCGTTACAGCTCCCCGATCGGACCGGTTCGTCTCGACCTCGGTATCCGGCCGGGTGGCAACGAGGAGCTTCCGGTCGTCACTCAGGTGCATGACAGCGCGAACACGTTCCGTCTGGTTCAGCTCAAGACCGCGAAGAAGTACGATCCATTCGAGGGCTCCGGCTTCCTGCACAAGCTCACCAGCCGGCTGCAGCTTCACCTCGCGATCGGCGAGGCCTGGTAATGGCCCGCATTATGTCACGGCGCTGGCATAAGGTGGCCACGGCGATCATCGGCGTGGTCATTGTCGCAATCGCTTTCGTGTTGATTCTCTTTACGCAGACCGATTACGGCAGACGTCGCTTCCGCACCATCGGACTCAATCAGCTCGCCGGAATGGTGCACGGTATCGTCACATTCGGCACCGTGCACGGTAACCTGCTCAGCGGCGCAACCATTGAAAATGTCCTGATCACCGACAGCGCCGGACATCCATTCCTCCGCGCCGACTCGCTGTCTCTTCGGTACGCGCTGCGATCGCTGCTGCGCAAACACATCGTGCTGCAGGATGTGCGTCTCGTCCGCCCCGTCGTCACGCTCGAGCAGCCGCCAGGCGGTAAATGGAACTTCCAGCGCCTCTTTCCCGGCGACAGCGCGAAGGCCGCGCAGGATTCTACCGACGGCTGGGGTGACTGGCTGCGCATCGAAGGGCTCACGCTCGTGGACGGAACCGTCCTTGTACGACGTTCCTGGAAGCCGCCGTCATGGTTGAATCCGCGTGAACGCGAGGCCGCGATCAAACTCGCTCTCTCGCCGGATGGACGCGATGACGTCGTGCGTGCCGACAGCGGATTCCAGGCGCTGGCATCCTTCCGCCGCGTGAATGGGTACATGCCGCTCGTCATCTGGGCTGACCCCGATAGCAGTGGCCGCATGATCGACATCAACCGGCTCAGCATGATCGCGCAGCCGTACCGTCCGCCTGTCGCCGACGTGCGCGACCTCAGCGGTCGTGTCGCAATCGGCAGGGACACTGTCGTGTTCCAGAATCTCAAGGTCACCATGCCCGCGTCGAAGCTGGCGGTTACAGGCTGGTACAGCATGGTCACGTCGAGTGCGAACGCGCGCATCCATGCGGAGCCTGCGACGTTCGCGGACCTGCGTTTCGTCTATCCCGCACTTCCTGATGGGAACGGTCGTCTCGACCTGTCTGTCGGGCGCGTGCGCGACCTTACGCGTCTCGTATTCACGAACATGGATGTGCGCGCGGAAGGCGCGCATGTCACCGGTTCGATCGACGTGCAGAAAGGTCGCGTCCAGCACATCAATGGCAGTGATCTGGCCTTCGAAGGCGTGGACACGCGCTTAATCGAGAAGAGCGCGCCACAGTTCGACCTGCCATTCGAGGGCGTTCTGGATGGGCGGCTGAAGCTTGCAGGGACGCCGGAACGTCTCAATGTGGAGGGCCTCGCGAACATCCGTGACCGTCGTGGCGAGGTAAGCCGTATCGTTGCGGACGGCGGCATCGGGAATCGCGGTGCAGGTATTTATGCCAGCGACCTGCACCTGCGTTTCGATCCCGTGCGCATGAGTCTCGTTCACACGGTGCGTCCCGACCTGCCGATCGGCGGTGTCCTCACAGGAAGCGCGACACTGAACGGCAACCTCACGGGCCGTTTCAACATTGATGCGGACGTCGTGCACAGCGATGTCACGACCGGACGTTCCCGCATCGTGGCAGCAGGCGATGTCAGCGCGCAGGGCGGCTTCGCGATGCGGGGACTGCGCCTTCGTTTCGAACCCGTGCAGGCCGCGCTGTTGCGTGCGTTCCAGCCCGACATCAAGCTGAATGGCGTGCTCACGGGGCGTGCCACACTGACGGGTGCGATGCGCAGTGGATTCCAGATTGATGCGGACATCACGCACAACGATGATGCGACGGGGCGTTCGCACGTTCTTGCGGTCGGGCGCGTCGAAACCGCGAACGGCTTCGTGGCCCGCAATCTCAAGCTCCGCTTCGAACCGCTGCAGGTCGCGCTGCTGCGCACGTTCGCTCCAACACTGCCTGTTGATGGAGTCATCACCGGCCGCGCCACTGTGAATGGCTCGAAGCGAGGGCGTCTCACCGCGGACTTCGATGTAACACACGACGGCAGCACTGGCACGAGCACCGTAGCGGGCAATGCCGACCTCGCATTCGCCGGCGCGGCCGGCGTGCTTCAGCACATTGACCTCGACATGCGCGCTCGGCCGATCGCACTGGCAACGGCAGGACTCTTCGCACCCGCGGCCGGTTTGCGCGGCAGTGCGACGGGAACCATCAAGGCGTCCGGTAATCGCGATAACATCCGCTTCACCACGGACCTCGACATCGCGAGTGGCGGCTCGATCGTGGCAACCGGCTCTGTCGCGCTCGGGACTGCCATGCGCTACGACGTGCGCAGTGCACTCCTCGACTTCGATCCGGCCGCGATATCGAACCGCGCGCCCACGGCGAAGCTCAGCGGCACCGCGAATATCGCGGGTGTCGGTACCGACCCGGCCACAGCAAATGCCACCGTCGATGTTGCGTTGTTCGACTCGCGCATGGCCGGTGCACCTCGCCTCGACAGCACGCGCCTCGTTGCGCGTTTTGCGAACGGGCTCGCATCGGTTGAGCAGGGCCGTATCCGACTCGCATCGGCCACGGCGGACATCGCCGGGTCGTTCGGGCTGGTGGCGTCACAGACCGGAACACTGCGTTATACGATCGCGACAGACTCACTCAGCCGCGTTGCAGCATTCGCGAAAGGTGATACCTCCGTCGTATATCCGAGACCGTTACAGCAGGCCCAGCGTGTGACGCAGGCCCGCGCGGATTCCGCCCGCATGGCACTGGAAACCGAAGTGGAGCGTGCGGCGACCGGCAAGCCGCCTGCGCCCGTGCTGCGCGTTGATTCGATAACGCCGCTGCGACGCGACTCCGTGGCCGGCGCCGTACGCGCCGAGGGGACTGTGACCGGCAACATCGAACGATTCGACGCAAAGGGAACCGCGACGCTGCACGACATCCTGTTCCGCGGCAAGGAAGTGCGCAGCGGTTCGGTTGCGTACAACGTAACCGGTGCGCCCGGCACGGATATGGGTGCGGAACTCAACGCGAACCTCAGGGGTGTGCGCACGAACGGCTTCGGCTTCGACAGTGCACACGTCATCCTCAACAAGACTGGCGGTTTGCGCGAGGGTCCTGGGTCGTTCGATCTCGCGCTGTTCCAGGATCCCTCGCGCGATTATCGCGTCAAGTCGGACTTCATGCTCGCACTCGACCGCAAGGAGCTGCGTCTCAATGACCTGCTGCTGCGCTTCGACAGCACCGTATGGCACGGCACGCAGCCGGGCACCGTGAGCTGGGCCGCATCCGACATCGCGTTGCGTACGATCGAACTCCGCAACGAGCGCGGCGGCCACATCTTCGCCGATGGCACCGTACCGGACGAAGGTTCGGGCGACCTGCGCCTGCTGATCGATTCGCTGCAGGTCGGTGACATCGCGGCACTGCTGCAGGACACCCTGAACACGCGCGGGATTGTATCGATCGACACGCGCGTGCAGGGCAGTCTTCGCGCTCCCATTATATCCGGCACATTCACGATGGACAGTGCTACGCGCGGCGGTATCCGTCTGCCCGACCTGCGCAGCACGTTCGCATACCGCGACATGGAGCTCACGGCCGATGCGAAGCTCGCGGCCGGCGTGCGTCAGCTCGTTGATGCGAAGGTAAAGCTTCCCGTCGATCTGGCGTTCTCGCGCACCGTCACCACGCCCCGGCTCCTGGATCTGCCGCTCAGCATTGATGCGCACATGGATTCACTGCCGCTCGATGCCATGCCCAGCTTGACGCCGGCCGTACAAGACGTGAAGGGTGTGGTGCGTGGAGACATCGGTGTGCGCGGTACCATTCACCACGCGAAACTCACGGGCAAGGTGCTGCTCGAGCTCGGATCCATGCGCATTGTCGAGCCCGGCATTGTCCTGACCGACGCCGTTGCATCACTGACCATGAATGGTGATAAGGTGAGCGTTGACTCACTCGTGGCGAAGAGCGCCAGTGGTCCAATTCGCGCAACCGGCACGCTCGATGTCGCGACACTGACGCGCCCGGGCTTCGATCTCGAAATCACGGCCGCGAACGCACTCGTGCTGAACAATCATCTTGGCAACATCACGGCGAACGCCGAGATCGCCGTCAACGGTCCGTATAACGATGTGCGTGTGGTCGGTACGATCGCTGTGATCGACGGTGTCATCAATGCGCCCGAGGTGAATCAGACGCGACGCGCCACGGATCTCGACGATCCCACGCTTGCCAACGTGTTCGACACGCTGAATGCGCCGCTAGGGGTTCGTGGTGGAAGGAACCCGATCCTCAAGAACATGCAGATGGATGTGCTCGTGACGATCGAGCGGGATACCTGGGTGAGGAATTCGACGATGAACGTCGAGATCTATACGCCGGACGACGTGGATCCGCTTCATGTGCGCGTGGACAATGCCAAACGCGCGATCACACTCGAGGGGACGATCAACGCGGATCGCGGCGAATACACCGTCGCCGGAAGGCAGTTCAAGCTGTCGACGGGCTCGGTTACGTTCCTCGGCGCGGCAGACGTCGATCCGTTGCTGCAGCTGAGCGCGCAATACGAGGTCCCACGTCGCAACCGCGAAGCGCTGGCGATCCTGATCAATATCGGCGGGTACATGCGCGCCCCCCGTCTCACACTGTCGAGCAACGCTCAGCCGCCGCTGCCGCAGTCCGACCTCATCAGCTATCTCGCCTTTGGACGCGCATCATCGTCGCTCCTGGCGACCGAGGGTTCCGGCATCGGCGGGGGTGGTCTCGGATTCATCGCGCAGCAGCAGCTCGCGGGTCTCGGCCTCGGTGCGCTCACTGATGCGCTCGTCCGCGGCTTCGAGGATGAGGGCAACAAGGTGGGGCTCGATGTCTTCCGTATTCATCCGGGAGTGCTGCCGGATGAGCTCAACTTCAGCGGATACTTTCAGAATGTATTCCGCTCGACGCAGATCGAGGCGGGTGAGTACCTGACGCCGAAGCTCTTCGCGGCAGTCGAGGGTCGAGCGAGCGGCACACTGCCCGGCCTGCGCCTCGAGTATGAGACGCAGAACGGGTTCTCCTGGCGTGCAACGTGGGAGCCGCGCTATCGACCCAGTCAGCCTTCGCTCACGGAAGTACAGGCGACGCAGAAGCGCGTGTTCGGCAGCTTCTTCTTCTTCACGCGTCGCTTCTGACGCGGTCAGTCAACGATCTCGCGCAATCCTGCGACCTCGTCACTGCACACGCTCCAGCCCCAGCCGTTTCGCTTCCACGTTGAACGCTGCGACTTCGAGGTTTCGCACTGCATTCAGCCGGTCCGTCAGCACCTTGAGCTCTGCGGTCAGGTCTCTGAAGATAGGATCCGCATTCGCGATCGGTCGGCCATCACCGGAACTGACGATGCTGAGCAACGACGCCAGACGGTTGTTCACCTTGATCGGAAAGTTCAGCGGGTCCTGTCCGCTCTGATTCCGCACCTGGTAAATCTCGCCTTCCACAAGTGAGAGTGCGTTCGTCGCCGCAGTGCCTGCGCTCGCGAGGTCAGCATCGGAGTTTGCTTTCATACGATCCGCGATCTGAGCCTTCGTCGCGCGAATGTCAATGACTGCCTGATTCGCTTCGCTCACCTTGTCTCGGATCCTTATCGCGAGCGTGTACTGTGCCTGCAGATCGGCATCCGTGACATCCGTGAACATCGGATTGCGCCGTACTAGCAGCGGCTGGACCTGTGTCTGTCCGTCCGTTGTCATGCGCAGGCGGTATGTACCGGGCGGCACTGCCGGACCATTCACGCCACCACCCCACAGGATCATCCCCGGAAATGATGTCGCAGGCGTCACTCGCAGATCCCACGTGAATGTGTTGATGCCCGCGGCACGCGCGGGACCTGTGAATGAGCGCACCACAGTGCCTGCGCCGTCAAGCATCTCGAACGTGACCTTCTGCGAATCACGCGGCAGCCAGTATGTGAAGAGAGCAGGATTCGTCGAACGCGTTGCCACGGTCGGCGCGAAGAGGCGCGCCTCCGCCAGCGGACCGAATGTGTGCTGACGCAGCGGCGCGATGTTGTCGAGAATGTAGAAGCTGCGACCATGCGTCGAGATCGCGAGGTCGTTGTCCTCCACGATCAGATCCGACACCGGCACATCCGGCAGGTTGAGCGACAATGAGCTCCAGCTCAGGCCATCATCATACGACAGATACACACCGTGCTGCGTTGCCGCATACAGCATCCCTCGACGGTACGGATCTTCGCGAACCGCGTGCACATAGTCATCATTGCGGATACCGTTCACGATCTTCGTCCAGGTGGCCCCGTAGTCGTTCGTGCGGAAGATGTACGGCGCGTGGTCACCGAGCAGCGGTCGTTTTACACTAATGTACGCAGTGCGGGCATCATATGCCGATGCATCGATGATGCTGACGCGCCCGAAATCCGGCATGTCGCGTGGCGTTACGTTCGTCCAGATCTTTCCGCCGTTGCGCGTGACATGAACGAGGCCATCATCCGAGCCGGCCCAGATTACATTCGCATCCTTCTTCGACGGTCCGATTGCGAATACGACGGCATACACTTCCGGACCGTTCATGTCGCCCGTGATCGGGCCGCCCGAATGGCCCATTGTCTTCGGATCGTGACGCGTCAGATCAGGGCTGATGCGATCCCAGCTCTGACCGCCGTTCGACGTCTTCCAGACATGTTGTGAGCCGGCGTACAGGGTCGTCGGATCAACAGGCGAGAAAATGATCGGATACGTCCACTGCCACCGCTCAACGAGCGCGCTTGCAGGTTCGCCCGAGAACATGCGCGGGTAGGGATTCACTTCGCGAGACTGGCCGGTGCGACGGTTCGTGCGCTCGAGGAAGCCGCCGTTGTTGCTGCCAGAATAGAAGATGTCGGGGTCGCGCGGATCGGGTGCGATGTAGGCCGGCTCCGCGCCGCCCGGCGAATACGTTGTGGGTGCAGCCGCGCCACGTCCGCCGCCAGCGCCACCGCCGCCTGCCGCACCGCCTGCGCGACCGGTCGCAACGAAGCCGCGGCCCGTGCCGCTCGGCAGACATACCGTGCTGCCGTCCTGCTGTGCGCCGCATACATGAAACGGATTGTGGGCCGTTGCGACGACGTGGTAGTACTGTGCGGTCGGATAATCGCGCGCAGTCCACGTACGAGGGTTGGCGTCGGCGTTGTATGACACGGCGCCGCCGCCATCATTCGCCAGCATGACGTGCTTCGTGTCATCGGGATCGATCCACAGGTCGTGGGTGTCGCCACCGCTGAAGTTGCCGAGCGTCTTGCCGCCATCCGCCGAACGATATGCTGAAACATTCAACAGGTAGACGAGGTCACGATCCTTCACGTCAGCAATAACATGCGTGTAATAGAACGCGCGCTGACGGATGTTACGGTTCGAGTTTACGAGCTTCCATGTCGCGCCGGCGTCGTCGGAGCTGAACAGGCCGCCGTTCTCATGCTCGACCAGGGCATACACGCGGTTCGGGTCGGCGCCCGACACTGCGACACCAATGCGTCCGATCACGCCGGACGGCATGCCCGGATTGCTCGTGATCTCCGTCCACGTCTCGCCGCCATCGACGGACTTGAAGAGTCCGCTACCCGGTCCGCCGGAGGACATCTGGTATTCCTTGCGAAACGCCTCCCACATCGCCGCATACATGACGTTGGGGTTCGTACGATCGATCGAGATGTCGATCGCGGCGGTCCTCGCATCACGGAACAGCACCCGCCGCCATGTCTTTCCGCCATCGGTGCTCTTAAACACACCACGTTCTTCGTTCGGCACGCCGAACTTGCCGAACGCGGCGACGAATACGATGTCGGAATTCGTCGGATGGATGCGGATCTTCGAGATGTTCTCGGATTTCTCGAAGCCGATGTGCATCCATGTCTTGCCGGCATCGGTCGAGCGGTATACGCCATCGCCCGACATAATGTTGCCGCGGATGCACGTCTCGCCCATACCGATCCAGATAATGTCAGGATTGCTTTCTGACACCGCTACGGCGCCTACGGATGCGCTGCGAACCTGGCCATCCGTGACTGGTGCCCACGTATCACCGCCGTCGACAGTCTTCCACAGACCGCCGCCTGTCGCGCCGAAGTAGCCCTCCTTCGGGCGACCACGGACACCACTGATGGCGATCGAACGGCCACCGCGGTCAGGGCCGATACTACGCCACTGATATTTCTTCAGCAGTGCCGTATCAATGGACGGCGCAGACGCTGTCGTTACCTGCTGCGCGTGCGCAATGAGCGGTGCGGCAAGCGCTGCCGCGATTGCTGCTCCGGCAATCATTCGCCTCAGCGCACGCTGCATCCTGCGCGGTATTCTCGGCATGTGGCTTCTCTCCGGTCGCTACAGCTGATCGATGCGGCCGCTGCCCATGGGGTAATTGCCCGGGCTCTCATCCACCGGACCAAAGGTATCCACGATGCCAGCCATCGCAGGAATACTCGCCGCAGTCCACAGCCCCTCGGACTTCGCGACCCACGTCGTCGCACACAGATCGCCGATCACGTTCACCGTGGTACGGGACATGTCGAGAATGCGGTCGACGCCGAGAATGATCGCGATGCCTTCCGGCGGAACGCCGAACATTGCGAGCACACCGACGAGCAACGGGATCGAACCGCCCGGGACGCCCGCCGCACCTACTGCCGTGAGCACCGACATCACGATGACCGCGATCTGCTGACCGATGTCCAGGTTGATGCCGAATACCTGCGCCAGGAACAGCACCGTTATTCCCTCGAACAGTGCCGTGCCGTTCATGCACATCGTGCTTCCGATCGGCAGCACGAAGCCGGCAATGGATGCCGGTACACCGACATTCTGCTCGATCACGGCGAGGTTCGTGGGCAGCGACGCGCTGCTCGAGCTAGTTGAAAACGCTGTGATGATCGAGGTACGGATTCGTGAAAAGAACTGGACCGGGCTGACACCGATGAGGAACCGCAGGATCAGTGAGTTGGTTATGAAAGCGTGCAGAATGAGCGAGATCATGACCACAGCCACATAGGAGCCGAGCGGCTTCAGCAGGGCGAACCCGAAGCGCGACGTCACAC
The DNA here is from genome assembly GCA_039912685.1 of Longimicrobiales bacterium. Lineage (GTDB taxonomy): Bacteria > Gemmatimonadota > Gemmatimonadetes > Longimicrobiales > RSA9 > DASUXU01. The sequence goes on from JBDSPG010000277.1 coordinate 10,226, forward strand.
CGAAGATCAGGGCCGTAACGCCGAACGGCGCAATCTTCATCGCGAACTCGACAATCTTGATGACCACGTCATTCAGCGTGTCGAGCACATCAATCATAGGTCTAGCTCGTTCGATCGGAATCATCGTGAGCGCCGCTCCGAACATGAACGCGAAGAAGATGATCGCGAGCAGGTCCAGGTCGACCATCGCCTTGATGGGGTTGCGGGGCACAATGTTCACGACTGTCTCGACGCCAAAGTTCTGTGTCGCGGCGGCTTCCACCTTCGAGTTCGCGTCTTTCGCGAATGTCTCGAGCAGGTGGGTCCTCACATCAGCCGGAATGGTCTTGCCCGGCTTCACGATGTTGACGATTACCAGCCCGAGCGCAGCGGCGAGGACAGTTGTGATCAGAAAGTAGCCGATCGCCTTCGCGCCGACGCGGCCGACGCGGCGCAGGTCGCCCAGACCTGCAACACCGAGCGAAATCGATGCGAACACCAGAGGCACCACCACCATGAACAGCATCCGCAGGAAGATCTGGCCGATTGGACCGGCTACATACTTGTTGATGCCCTCGACCAACGGGTCCGCGCCACCCAGCGTCGAGTTCGCCAGGATTCCCAGCGTGGCGCCGGTCACGAGTCCCAGCAGAATCTTGGTATGCAGCTTCATGCCCGTGCCGGAACCGCCAATCGATTCGCTCATGAGTCTTCCGGTTTTCTGAGTGGGTTATCCCGATGCCAGCGCCGCGGACCGGCGCATTCGATTCGAAGCAACCTAGGGGGTGGATGCAAAGCGAGCCAGAGCCCCGGGGGGCTCTGGCTCGCCAGTGGTCTTGGGACGGCGCCCGAGGGTGCCGCGACCGAATGGCTAGATCTTGGTTGTGTCCGGCGGTGGCGGTGTCACCTTCACCGTCGGTACTACAATCGTGTCCTTCTTTACTTCGACCGTCGGCGTCTGAACGTCATACTCGGGCAGCTTGCCCGCGTCCACGGTGATCGACGGCGCTTCGCCGTCCTTGGTCTTGTCCACGTCGCAGGCCGCAGCCGTAAGCGCCAGACCTGCCGCCATTACGACCGAAAGAATCCGCTTGTCCATTTTGTCTCTCCCGTGTCTATCCGCCGTTAACAACCTTCCGGGCAGCGGACAAGCAAGTCAGGGGCCAACAGGAAAAAACGCTGGCCCCCAGCGGTTTCAGACGCGGGAGTACAGCCGTCGCAACATGACCCAGCAGGCAAACAGCGCGATCGCCGTCCACACGCACCCCCAGAACAGGGTCGGAATGCCCGTCAGCTGCGCGAGCATGTTGGCATCCGAGGGAGCCGACGGCCGCGCGAATACGTCGTCGCGGATGTCGAGCAGCGCATAGAGTGCGCTGGTCAGGCCCAGCACCGTCAGCACCGAGGCCACGCCGTTCGCTGGTAGACGCCGGCTCGCGAAGAACAGCGTAATGCCGAAGACGATTCCGAAAATGATGCCGAATCCACTCCGCACCAGCACTGCCGTCGCAAGAAGAAGAGTGATGGCGAGGATGCCGAGGACGGTGCGCGGCATGCGACCGCGACCGCTCGCCGCGCGCAGCAGCAGCAGGCCCCAGAACAAACTGCCGAGATAGCCAGCAGACAGCATCAGGAATCGGTTGCCGCCGCTCACAAACGTAGCGCCGCCTTCGCGCGGACTCAGCGTGATGCTCTCGACATGACCGCCTGTCAGTGCGCCGGCAATTGCGTGACTCAACTCGTGCAGGAACACAACAAAGATCTTGAGCGGATAGATGAACAACGTCGGCCACAGCGCCCACAGCACGACGAAGTAGACGGCAAATCCGGCAACGAATATCATGCGACGTCGATGAAGCGGTTCCATTATTCCAATATAGCAGGTGTAGACGGCGGTTCCTGCTTCCGTGGTAAGAACGCCGTGGAACGCGGTACGTCGATCTCCAGCTGTGCATCGCCGGTGATGAGCCGCGCATCACGCGAATTCAGGAGCCAGTTCCAGAACCAGCTGAGCAGTACCTGGATGCGATTGCGGAACCCGATCAGGAAGGAAATGTGGATGCCGCCCCAGAGCACCCAGGCGAGGAATCCGCCAAACTCGAAACGGCCGATGTGTGCAACGGCTTTCGCCTTCCCGATCACTGCCATTGTGCCCTTGTCGTGATAGCTGAACGGCCTGCGCGCAGACGCGGCCGCGCAGGCGCCAACCTCCTGGGCGATCGTTTTGCCCGCGTAATGACCCATTTGGATGCCGCCCTGCGCGACGCCCGGAACTAGAAGTCCCGTGTCCGCCGATTTTGCGGCAGCCAAGTCACCTGCGACAAAAACTTCGGGATACTCCCGAATCGACAGATCGGGAGCGACGATGACTCGGCCCGCACGATCCCGCGCAACACCGAGCGTTTCGCTCACTGGACTCGCCTTCACACCCGCCGCCCAGAACACGTTGCGAATGGGAATGAATTCGTCACCGAGATACAGACCGCCGGGCACGACATTCGTCACGGTCGAATTCAGCCGCACCTCGACACCCATGCGCTCGAGGTCGCGCTGCGCGCGCGCACTCAGACGCTTCGTGAACGGCGTAAGCAAGCGTTCGCCGGCCTCGAAGATGATGACGCGCGTCGTGCGCGTATCGATGTGTCGGTAGTCCGCTGCCAGCGTCTTACCAGCGATCTCCTTGATCGCACCGGCGAGCTCAACACCCGTCGCACCGCCACCGACAATACCGAACGTCAGCGCAGCACGACGAGCCGCTTCACCACCCTCGTATTCCGCGTGTTCATACGCGAGCAGAATGCGACGTCGAAGTTCTGTCGCATCCTCGATGCTCTTGAGTCCCGGCGCGATCGCGGACCATTCGTCATGACCGAAGTACGCGTGTGTCGAACCGGCCGCAAGAACCAGGTAGTCATACTCGACATAGCCTGTGCGCAGCAGCACACGGCGCTGCGCGAGGTCCACACCGACCACCTCCGCGAGTACGACTTCGCAGTTCGACTGATTGCGAAGCACGGAACGAATCGGTGCACTGATGTCGGCGGGTGACAAAGCTGCCGTCGCGACCTGATACAAAAGCGGTTGGAATACGTGATGATTGCGGCGGTCGAACACCGTCACCGATACTGCTGCATTCGCGAGCGCTTTCGCAGCCGCGAGCCCCGCGAATCCGCCACCGACAATCAGTACGCGAGGCTTGGTTGCCATCATTGCGCCGCCGGCCGCGTCAACAGTGCGCGCAGGATTCGGCCATCCGTGACATACTTGCCCAGCACCAGGCTGCCGGCGTCGATGTAGCTCGCGTCGCCGATCCATCCGCTCTGCTGCAGTGAGGACAGGATGTATGAGCGCTCATTGTCCACTTGCATGTCCACGTGATGCGAGATCTGGTACGTCATCTCCGTCAAGCCGAATCCAGTGTCTCTCGATCCCGCGCCAACCCACGCGTGCGCGATCGCCATGTCGACTGTGTGCTTCTTCATCCAGTACTTCACATCACTGATCTCAGTTTCAGGATCGAGGTTCGCGGCCCAGAAGCGGATGTGATTGCGCTTGCGCGGACTCTTCCCGATCGCCTGCTGGAATCCGAAATCCTGCTTGCGGCCGAAGAGATAGAACGTGCTGAATGGCGCGGTCGGATAGGGCCGGTTGAACAGGAAGGAAACGATCATCGTCCAGCTGCTGCGCAGTGACAGCCTGTCCGCCTCATACCATCCTGCTGAGAGGAACGCCATATTGAGATCGGCGGCAGTGCCCATGAAGATGATGTTGACAGGATCGCCCGCCAGGCCGTCCGCCGCGTGTGTGATGCGCGGGATGCGGCCGCGTCCCAGCACCATCACGCCGACATGGATGAGCTGCGGAAGCAGGACGTATGCGGCGATGAAGTACGTAGCGACGATCGCGACAATGAGCGGCACGCGGTTGTCGAGGCGGTCGAACACCTGTGTGATGATCAACCAGAGGACGGCCGAGGCGACAATGAAAATGCCGATCCGCCGGATCATGCGTGCCGTGAAGTTCATGGCGTGAATGGTTGCGCCGCCTGTGCCTGCCGCGCAATCCCTGTCACGGCATTGACGTCCGAAAATGGCCAGCATTCCGATCGGCAGGACATCATATTAGGGCTGTGGCTACTCCTGAAACCGGCACGCGGAAGGTCGACAATGAGGACACACGCGAGAATCGTTTATGCGACGGCGGACACGTGCTTCGGACGCCTGCTCGTGGCCCGCACGGATCGCGGCTTGTGCGCCATCCTGTTCGGCAGTGATGACACATCGCTTCGCGCCGACCTGGAACAGCGCTTTCCCAACGCAGAAGTATCGCACGCCGAGACGGCGACGGATGTAACCGCCAACATCGTCGGCTGCATCGAACGCGGCGATGAGCTCGCCGCCGGGATCGCACTCGATACGGACGGCACCCTGTTCCAGGAGATCGTGTGGAGTGCGATCCGTGCGATACCGTCGGGCGAGACTGCCAGCTACATGGAGCTTGCCCAGCGCATCGGCAGGCCACGGGCCGCCCGGGCGGTCGCGCGCGCATGTGCTGAGAACCGGCTCGCGGTCATCGTGCCGTGCCACCGCGTGGTGCGGACTGATGGCGGCGTGTCGGGATATCGTTGGGGAGTGGAACGGAAGCAGGCATTACTCAGTCGTGAACGCTGGCAGCCAGCGGACCACCCGCAAATGATGACAGGAACAGCATCGCGAACGGCGATGCCGTGACGTCGCCGGCACCGAGCGGGAACGGATTGCTCAGGTTCGGACTGTTCCCCAGCACTACAAACGTCAATCCTCGGGATGGCAGCTTGATGATGAGCGCCGAAGCGCCCGTCCACAGGCCGTAATGCCACAACACCGTTTCGCCGTGGTACGCCTGCACGAACCAGCCAATCCCGTACGGAAGAATTTTCCCAGACGGTGTCCTTATAGCCGTCCACATCCGCGTGCGCTCCGCAGACCGCAGCAGGTCCGTTCCGTCGAGCGCGCGTGAGAAGCGCACGACATCGCGCGGTGTGGCGATCATTCCTGCAGCGGGCCCGAAGTAGCTCTCGTATGTAATCAACGTGTAGCTGCCGCTGCCATAGCTGTATCCTCGCGCGAGCCTCGCTCCATACACGGCCGGATCCAGGCCGATCTGTGCTGCGGATGATGAGCGAGGATTCGGTGCCGTCGATGTCAGTTGCAGCGGTGCGCGAATCCGTGCGTCGAAGAGTTGGGCGAACGTTCTGCCCGCTGCGCGTGTGAACGCATCCTCGATCATGCCGTACCGATTGCCGCTGTAGCTGTACGCGGTACCGGGTGGTGTGCTCTCGGACGTGTGGGACAGCAGGTGCCACAACCGGACGGAGTCCGCGCCCCCGACATTGATTCCGTAGCGCGCTGCCGGCGCGTCGAGATCCAGCACGCCTTCGGCATCGAGCTGCAGCGCGATTACCGCCGCCATCGGCTTTGTCAGCGACGCCAGATGAAACATCGTTTCTGCCGATACAGGCTTCCCAGTCGCGATATCAGCCTGACCGTATGCGTGCTCCCAGACCGTTCCCGACGGACCATCGATGATCGCCGACAAGCCCGGAACGTGATAATCGGATCGAAGGGTTTCCAGTCGAGACTCGAACTCGGAGAGCGTGCGCGCCGGCGGAACCGTGATCCCCTGGGAGCAGGCACTAAGCAGGACGGCGAGGCAGGAGAGGAGTAGCCTACGCACTGCGTAGAAACATGTCGATCTCCATGCGCGAAGTGTTTGAGGTCTACGGATTGGATAGGGCAGCCCCGTGGATGGTTGGACGGCCGGGATGAACCGGGGTGGAACGACTCTCGCAGGGAAGGGCACAGCCCCAGCCCGTTCGAACGAAATCGATCCTGAAACCGGAGCCATCATGACCTCGAACGCACGAACCCTCGTGTGGACCTGCGTCCTCGCCCTGGCAGGCTGTGCCCCCGCAACGATGGGCTCAATGCCCATCGCGCCGGACGCGCCGGCGCGCGATGCGGCCTCACTGCGCCATCGGTGCGTCACCGCACCTGAGGCTGCGCGGATGGATTGCTTCGACAAGGGACTGCTCGCAACCATGCGGCAGAAGGGAATCCCGACGGCCCTGTCCATGCTCGACACCCTCAGCGCGATCGACGCCGATGTGAAGCGTGACGGCCACATGTACGCGCATTCCATGGGACTTGCTGCCTACACCGGCCCCGCGCAGCTCACCGCCACATTCCGCCAGTGTCTTCCGATATTTCAGTCCGGCTGCTATCACGGCGTCATCCAGGCGTACTTCTCCGAGATCGCCGGCACCGCCGGCATTGATGGTGTGACGGCGGATGCCGTCAACAAAGTTTGCGGCGATTATCGCGCCTCGCCCGAAGGGAACTGGCTGCTCTTCCAGTGCGTGCACGGCATGGGGCATGGACTTTCGCAGGTTAGCGGGCACGATCTGAAACGCACACTCACCGGCTGCGACAAGCTCGAAAGCCCGTGGGAACGCGAGGGCTGCTATGGCGGCGCGTTCATGGAGAACGCGACCGAAGCGTTCGCACCACATCATACGGTTGGTCGTCCGACAGCGGAGAAAATGGACCACAGCGCGATGGGTTCCATGGCAGGGATGGATCACGGCGCGTCTCCCGCGACGGTGAAGCTCATCGATCCCACCGATCCGCTCTATCCATGTTCCATGCTCGATGATCGATACCTCACGTCGTGCTACATGATGCAGACGTCGGTCATGCTCGCGCTCACGCATGGCGACTTCGCGGATGCCGCACGCAACTGTGACAAAATCAGCACGAAGTACCGCACCGTCTGCTACCAGAGTATGGGACGCGATGTGAGTGCATACACGCAGCAGGACTTCACTCGTGCCGCCGCGCGATGCAGCATCGGCGATCCGTTGTATCAGCCGTGGTGCCACAACGGCTTCGTCAAGAACGTCATTGACGTAACGGCCGACTATCGCTCCGGCGTTCCATACTGCCGCACACTCGCGCGCGCCGATGACAAGTCGATGTGTTACCGTGCAATTGGCGAGGAGCTTGTCGTGCTCATGCCGGCCGATGCGGCTCGCGCTATTGCATGCGGTGATGTCGAAACGTCGTTCCGTGAGACGTGCCTGCTCGGCGCGCGGGTGCCGTTGCCGAAACGCGAGCCGACTACCATCCGACTACTGCTGCGAGACTAAAGTCCGACCGTTTGGCCGTTCCGATCGCCTTGTCGCCGGGGTTCTGTGCACCGAGGCGATGACTGGATGTGCCGAATTCTGCTCTGAGCCCGTATCCTACCTGGCTCAGTATCCATGATCGGCGCGGCGCGAAGTACTCCACGCCGCCCCCCGTATACCATGTGTTCGGCCACCAGCGCCTGGACGGAAAGATGGACACGGGATATCCACCCCTCGCGGTGTAGTCATCCGATTCACCATCAATGGTCACACCGCCGACGTTGTACCACGTCCAACCCCAGCCGCCCCGCACGAAGAAGTGAAAATTGGTTTGCTCGGAAGGCTGTACGTCGTAGCGGAACCCGCTGGTGATATCCCGCGTGGTAATCCGCCCGGCAATCTGCGACAGAACGA
>JBDSPG010000314.1:0-4383 GCA_039912685.1 Longimicrobiales bacterium
GCCTGCGCGATGATTCCGATGAGTCGGTCACCCTCCACAACCGGCACGCGGCGCACCTGCGCTTCGCGCATCGTGTTCAATACTTCATCCGCACTCGCATCCGGACCCACAGTCCGAACATCGCTCGACATGTGCGCGCGCACGGTTTCGTCACCCTTGTGACCCTCCGCCACGTGACGGATTGTAATGTCGCGATCGGTAATTACACCCGTCAAACGCATCGTCGACCGATCTTCGACAACCGGAACTGCACCGACATCCTGATCGCGCATGATCTGCGCTGCGCGCTGCAGTGATTCGTCCGGTGTCACGCATTCCGGATTCGCCGTCATGAGGTCGCGTGCTTTCATTTTTTGCTCCGCTCGATTTTGATGTAACGCCACTCCACCAACCTCAGTCGTGATAGGCAAGGCACGTGCCGGGTGTACGAATGGCACGCGAGACGCCTCCCTGCCCTCCCGATATGAGCTCAAGTGGCGCCACGACCGCATGGGTCCGGCAGCTATTTTGTGATTTGTCGGAGCCGGCGGTACTATATTCAGGTGTACACGCACACACTTGCCTCCACCGTCTATCGCTTCGCGTCATTGTGCGAACTGCTCGCCAGAGCGTCCCCATTCCGCAGTGGTGACGCATTGGCAGGGATCTGCGCATCGTCCGCGGAGGAGCGGGTCGCGGCGCAGATGGCGCTTGCAGACGTGCCGCTCACGGCATTTCTCTCCGAGCATGTCATTCCCTATGAGGACGATGACGTAACCCGCCTCATCATCGACTCACATGATGCGGCCGCGTTCGCGCGCATTGCACATCTCACGGTCGGCGGTTTTCGCGACTTCCTGCTGTCCACAGCCGTTACAACGGAAGTGCTCACTGCACTCGCGCCGGGTATCATGCCGGAAATGGCTGCTGCAGTGAGCAAAATCATGCGTCTTCAGGATCTCGTAGTGGTGGCGCGCAAATGCGAAGTGGTGACGCGCTTCCGCAACACCGTTGGACTGCGCGGCCGCATGTCCACGCGACTGCAGCCAAACCATCCGACGGATGACGCTCGCGGTATCGCCGCAAGCATCTTCGACGGATTGCTGTACGGCAGCGGCGATGCAGTCATCGGCATCAACCCGGCATCGGACAATCTTACAGCCGTACTCGAACTGCTTGATCTCATGGATGGTGTGCGCGAACGGTTCGCAATCCCGACGCAGTCCTGCGTGCTCACACATGTGACCACAACACTCGCTGCAATCGAGCACCGTGCGCCCGTAGATCTCGTATTTCAGTCGATTGCGGGAACGCAACTCGCGAATGAGAGTTTCGGGGTGACATTGGCACTACTGCAGGAAGCACGCGAAGCGGCGTTGTCGCTTGGCCGGGGCACAGTTGGAAGCAATGTCATGTACTTCGAGACAGGTCAGGGCAGCGCGCTGTCCGCGGACGCGCATCACGGCGTCGATCAGCAGACCTGCGAAGCGCGCGCATACGGCGTTGCGCGTGCGTACGCGCCGCTGCTCGTAAATACAGTGGTCGGGTTCATCGGACCCGAGTACCTGTTCAATGGCAAGCAGATCACGCGCGCGGGTCTGGAGGACCACTTCTGCGGCAAGTTGCTTGGTCTGCCCATGGGTTGCGATGTGTGCTACACGAATCATGCGGACGCGGACCAGGACGATATGGATGCGCTGCTGACGCTGCTCGGTGTGGCCGGATGCTCATACATCATGGGCGTGCCCGGTGCGGATGACATCATGCTGAACTACCAGAGCACATCGTTTCACGATGCACTGTATGTGCGCAGCGTACTCGGTTTGCGTCCGGCGCCGGAGTTCGATGCGTGGTTGCAGCGGGTCGGTGTGACTGATGCCGACAACCAGCTGCGCTCCGACGGCGCGGCGACACGTTTGCTGCTCGCGCCATGACGGAAGTGACGCAACGCGATGCGGCTGCGCCGCTGGCCGCCGTAACACCTGATGCGTGGCAGTCGCTGCGCACAGTAACGTCCGCGCGCATCGCACTCGGCCACGCGGGTGTCAGCCTCCCCACCGCCGCGCACCTCCAATTCCAGCTGGCGCACGCACGAGCGCGCGATGCGGTCATGCACCCACTCGACAGCGCCGAACTTTCGTTGTCGCTTGCGATCACACAGCGCCGTCTCACAGACGGACCCATCGCGCCAGTGTTGAGTCTCTGTTCGCAGCCGACCTCGCTCGATGAATACCTGGCCAACCCGCGACTCGGCGCACTCCTCGACGATGCGTCGCGTCGTATTCTCGACGAGAGCGAGAGGGAGGCCGACCGCGAGAGTGCACTCGCGTCAGACGGGTATGACGTCGCATTCGTGATTGCGGACGGATTATCCGCTGTGGCTGTCGAGCGGCACGCGCCACGAACGCTCGCCTTAGTGCTGCCCGCGCTTCGTGAATGGTGCATCGCGCCAATTTCGGTGGTGCGGCATGGCCGCGTCGCAATCGGCGATGAAGTCGGCGCGCTGCTGCGTGCGCGGATGTGCGTGGTTCTGATCGGCGAGCGTCCTGGGCTCTCTGCGCCGGACAGCATGGGGATGTACCTCACGTGGCAGCCTCGGCCCGGCCGTACTAACGCGGAACGTAACTGCATCTCGAATGTCCGGCCTGACGGGCTGGGTTACGAGGCGGCCGCCCGTCGCCTGGTTTGGCTGATGAATGCGGCACGACGCTCGGAAATGACCGGCGTGGGACTGAAGGAGGACGCGCCACTGCTTCGCACCGATCGGGTACGCCCGATCACTGCGGACTAGGACTCGGCGCTCTTCACGGTATATTGTCACGTACCACAGGAACCCTTACAGCGGAAACCCAATGACATTTGCGCGCACTTCTCGGTCGCGTCTCATCTCGACCGTTGCCCTGCTCGTTGCAGCGGCTGGATTTGCAGGCTGCTCCGAGGACACATCCGGTCCGGGCGACAGCGAAGAAATCCTGATCGGCGGCCTGTTCTCGCTCACAGGCAACTGGGCAACACTCGGAGCAACGAGCAAGGCTGCACTCGAGCTCGCGGTCGAGGACATCAATGCATCGCTTGCGGCAGGCAACACCGGCATGCATTTCCAGGCGGCCATTGAAGACACGAAGCTCGACCCGTCGATCGCACTCACAGCCGCGAAGGCATTGAAGGCGAAGGGTGTCGAGATCGCAATTGGTCCGCAGTCGAGTGCGGAAGCGGGCGCCCTCAAGAGCTACGCCGATGCCAACGGTCTCATCCTCGTCAGCCAGTCGAGCACCGCCGGTTCACTAGCGATCGCGAATGACAACCTGCTTCGACTGACACCTGGTGACAGCCTTGAGTCGATCGCACTGACGGCGATCATGAAGGCGGATGGCATCACATCGATCGTGCCGTTCTGGCGCGCGGATGCGGGCAATCAGGGTCTCGCAATCGCAACACGTGCGCGCATGACTGCGGCCGGTGCCACTGTTTCCGCAGGCCTGGAGTACAGCACGACCGAGACGAGCTTCACGACACAGCTTGCAACGATCAAGTCGCAGGTTCAGGCGTCGATCGCGGCAGTCGGTACCGCGAAAACCGCCGTTGCACTCGCAGCGTTCGATGAAGCAGTGAACATCTTCAAGGCTGCTGCATCAGATCCAGTGCTCGGCTCCGTGAAGTGGTACGGCACGGATGGTGTCGCACTCAGCACCGCGCTCGAGAATGACGTCGCAGCTGCCGCATTCGCAGTGAAGGTCGGCTTTGCGAGCCCCATCTTCGGTCTGGATGACACGAACTCCGCGAAGTGGGCGTCTGTCGCCGCGCGTATCAAGGCGAAGGCGGGCATCGATCCCGATGCATTCGCGCTCGCCGTATATGATGGTGCCTGGCTCGCGGCCGAGGCATACCTCTTCACCGGCGGTAAGGGCAATCCGACGCAGCTTCGCTCGCAGTTTACTACTGCCGCTAATTCGTTCTTCGGCGCAACCGGCGCAACATCACTCAACGCAGCCGGCGACCGCAACAACGGCAACTTCGATTATTTCGCACTGAGCCTCGTCGGATCCGCGTACGACTGGAAGCGTGTCGGCCAGTTCAACACGCAGACCGCAGTGCTCAGGCGGCAGTAACAACGGATATTTTTCAATCGCAGAGGACGCGCGGAGGAACGGCGAGGGCCGCGGAGGACGGATCTGTTGTCAAACAACAAAATCCGTTTCTCCGCGGCCCTCCGCGCTTACATCTCCCGCTGTTCTCTGCGATTCAAAAAGCCGTTGTCGTTCAGTAGGCCGCGACGCCAGTGATGTCCTGACCGAGGATCAACCCGTGAATGTCGTGCGTTCCTTCGTAGGTGTAGACGGACTCGAGGTTCGCCATGTGCCGCATGGCGGAGTACTCGATCAGAATCCCATTGGCGCCGAGCAG
>JBDSPG010000338.1:0-4188 GCA_039912685.1 Longimicrobiales bacterium
GCGTTGTTTAACCTCAGACAAGGAAACCTGCCCGGGGAACGGCCCGGCGTTGCAGAACTTTGCACGGGCGTCTACCAGCCTGATCAGTTGTTACAGCCCCGATCCGTTTCCCAAAAACGCAGACAAATTCGAAGACAAAACTAATTTGACCATAAAAGCATGGGTCAGGCCGTGGTTAAGAGAACATCCCGCCAGCAGCCGGAGCAGGCATCACGACCTGAGCCGCGTTCGACACGTGCAGGCGAACCTCAGCCGTCTTCGATCCATCGAGAGAAACCTGCATCGTGTAAAGACCCGCAGAATTCAACGGGAGATCGATCACAGCGATGATCGGAAGATCCATCTCGAACGCTGGATTTGGTCCCGGGGCAACGTTCATCTCACCATCGGACGACCACAGAACCTCGCCGGCAGGATTGACCCAGCTGAATGTCAGAGTGTGAGCACCTGTGTCCTCTGCCGTACCCTTCAGCCGAACCACGAAATGTGTACGCGGATGGATCGACGGAAAACCGCCGACTGCCAGCGCGTCGAAAACGCCGAGTACGTTGAGTTTTCCCTCTTGCGAGAGATTGGCTCCGTCTGCGAATACAGCGAACGAGATGTGCATCGGCGGAAAGTAGCAGCAGCGAGCAAGACCTAGCTAGTTTACGCCGATGAATTCCCCGACAAAGGCCGGATTTGGAAAGACTGACGCACTCCTGCTTTTGATGGCCGTCATCTGGGGGGTGAATTTCAGCGTTGTGAAATACGGGACGAAAGTCATGGCGCCGATGGCTTTCACGGGCCTGCGTGTGATGCTTGCCGCATTGGTACTGTTTTCCTTTGCTATCGCTCGCGGAAAGAAGCTTCCCACCCGACGGGAAATATTGTCGCTGATGGGTCTGGGCCTCATCGGGAACGGTCTTTATCAGATTCTGTTCGTCGAAGGAATCTCGCGAACGCGCGTTGGGAATGCCGCGCTTGTGATTGCAGCGACTCCGGCGCTCATTGCGATACTGAGTCGCGCGCGCGGGGTTGATCGCGTGAGCAGGCGAGTGCTGGGTGGAATCGGCCTATCGCTTGCGGGAGTCGCTCTGGTCGTGCTTGGGAGCAGCACATCGGGCGTAGGAGAAGCAACGTTTCTCGGCACCATCCTTGTCTTTTGCGGGACACTCTGCTGGACTGTTTTCACCGTGATGCTCCAGCCCTTCGCGCGTCGGCTCGACCCGATTCATCTCTCGGCGTTTACGATGATTGGCGGATCGATACCAATGCTCTTGTTTGCGACACCCGCGCTCGTAGCGACGCAGTGGTCGACCGTTGGTCTGGCCGCGTGGGGCGCGATTCTTTATGCGAGCGTCATCTCGATGGGCGTGGCGTACCTCTTCTGGTATCGCGGGCTCCGCGTGCTCGGTCCCACGAGGACCGCGGCTTATGGGAATCTTCAGCCGGTGATTGCGATTCTTGTTGCATGGCTTTTTCTGAAGGAAGCTCCGACCGCGTGGCAGGGAGTCGGAATGGGCACGATCATGACGGGACTTTTTCTAACAAGAACGTGAGACTGGTACTGTTTGATATCGACGGAACGATCCTGAGGAGCGGAGGCGTCGGCAGAATTGCGATGGAGCGTGCGCTGAACGACGTGTTCGGTACGACAGGCACGTCAGAATACCATTACGATGGGAAGACCGATCGACAGATCGTGCGTGACCAGATGCGACTCGAGGGATTGAGCGACGAGGAGATCGATGAGCGAATGGAGGAGCTGCTTGGAACGTATCTCTCCGGTCTCAGGAACGAGCTCGCGTCAGGTGATCGCAACGTTCATGTATTCGAAGGTGTCCGTGAGCTTCTCGACGAGCTCGAGCGCGAGCCGACGGTCACGCTTGGCTTGCTGACGGGAAACATCGAGGAGGGCGCGCACGCAAAGCTTGACGCTGCCGGCATCGACATCTCCCGATTCAAGGTCAACGCATTCGGCTCGGACCACGAGCACCGGCCCGAGCTGCCCGGAGTCGCACAACGTCGGGCGCGTGAAGTTGTCGGGGTGGAGATTTCTGGCGATCGAGTTGTCGTGATCGGTGACACTCCCGCAGACATTCGATGCGGGGAGTCAATCGGCGCGCGTGCAATCGGAGTTGCGACTGGCAGGTATTCTGTCGAAGACCTCCAGGCTCACGGTGCATACGCGGTGTTCGAGACGCTCGCCGATACTGCCGCAGTCATGAAACGGATCATGAATGCCTAGCTCGAGACCCGACGCCGATGCGTGAAGTCGAGCTCAAAAGCGTCGTTGCGGATGTCCAGACTGCGAGGAGCTCCGTCGAGCGCGCCGGCGGAAAGCTCGAGTTCGAGGGAGAGCTGATCGACCTTCGTTACGACGACAGGGCAGGGCGGATGTTGCTCCAGGACCACGTGCTGCGGCTTCGCGTTTACGATGACGGACAGAAGCGCGAAGGTCATCTCGAATGGAAGGGTCCGACGCGGTATGAGGACGGCTACAAGGTGCGCGAGGAACTCTCGACTACGGTTGGTGACCCCGACTCTCTCGGTGTGATGCTCGTCAATCTTGGCTACGTCGTGGTCAAGGAGATCGAGCGGCGGATTGCTCAGTACTCGCTGACCGGGGCGACCGTTCGGTTTGAGCAGTACCCGCGGATGGATGCACTTGTCGAAGTGGAGGGGAGTCCCCAGGCGATCGAGTCTGCTATCGCGGCTACCGGCTTGGACCGAGGCGGGTTTGGGCCGGGCCGGCTGGCGGATTTTGTTTTGGCGTTCGAGGCGAGGACAGGGCAGAGGGCGGCTGTGTCGGCGGGGGAGCTGGCCGGCGACCGCAGGTTTCCGATCGGCTGAAGTTCTCATCCATGTCCTTATCCTGTTGGGACGCCCCACGTTACGCTGTTCCCCGATTGCACCAGCAAAGAATCCGGATAGATTTACTCGGCAATGAAATCAGGTACCCGGGCAGGCATGATAGCCGCTGCGTTTCTGGCGGTTTTTTCATCGGCCGCAGCCGCACAGGAAAATTCCGCGAAACGCCTCTCGAGCATCGTAAGTGTTGCCGTCGAAGAGTATAGCAAGGCGGTAGACAGCAACGGAAAGCTCGTTTCCAGAGACGAGTACTTGGAAACGACCGGCTTCCTGGAAGACGCCCGCGGCGTCGCCCAACGACTGAAGGGATACAACGCTCCCCCGACCCAGGCAGTCCTCGATTCCATCATTCAGGCAGTAAAAAACCGGGTACCGCCCCAGGACGTCAAACTCCTCCACGCGCGCTTCAACGGCGCACTCGGTGCAGCGGGCGCACTCGATCTTCCAACTTCGCCGCTCGATACCGCTCGCGGCCACGTAGTCTTCACACAGAGCTGCTCATCGTGTCACGGCGCCCTCGGCATGGGAGACGGAATAGCAGCTAAAGCATCGCCGGTGCCAGTTCCGGCGATTGGGTCGGCCAGGCTGACTCCGGATCTCACTCCAACGCTTGCATACAACGTTGTGTCCGTAGGAATCCGCGGTACTCCTATGGCGGCGTTTGCTGCCGCGCTGTCACCGCAGGACCGTTGGAACGTGATCAACTACGTGTATTCGCTCCGTGGCGTGAAGATGCAGCTGCCCGCCGCTCCTGCGGACGTGACTGCAGCTCCGGGTGGTCAGGCCGCGCGCTCCGTACTCGCGCTGCTTGACAGTGCGCTCGAGTTCGCGAAAGCCGGCCGCCCTGCCGAAGCGGGAGACCGCGCATTCGACGCGTACATTGCGTTCGAGCCGCTCGAAACTCCTGCGCGCGCGCGGCAGCCCGGGCTCGTCAGTTCAATGGAACGGCATTTTGCTGACTTCAAGGGAGCACTTCGTGGCTCTGACTTGAGTGTCGCGCAACGTGCTCGTGATGCGATTGCACGCGACCTGCCTCGGGTTGTCGAGCTCACGAGACCAACCGGCAGCGGCTGGGGCGCGTTCTTTCAGTCGCTGCTGATCATCGTCCGCGAAGGATTCGAAGCGATCCTGGTTATTGGCGCGGTCGTGGCTTTCCTGATCAAGACAGGAAACCGGCAGCGACTTCGCTCGATCTGGATGGGCATCGGCCTCGGACTTCTCGCAAGCGCGGTCATGGTAGTAGTTCTCCAGACGGTGTTTGCAAACCTGCCGACCAGCAGAGAGATCGTCGAAGGAATAACGATGCTTGCCGCAGTCGCAGTGCTGTTCTCGGTC
>JBDSPG010000390.1:0-3914 GCA_039912685.1 Longimicrobiales bacterium
CCGGGACGCGGATAATGGATGGCGCATATCCGCCATCGACAGTAATCACGATCTCACCTGGCACGCCCGTCGATGATGGCGAGCCGTTCGCTCCTGTCGCTATTACCATCGCCCGTCCGGCAGCAAAAAAATACCAGTTGACCAGCGCGATGAGGACGACACCGGCGATGGCTACGATCCATTGGATTTCTGTCATCGGCCTTCCCTGCTTTGAGCGCGGTTTCGAGTGATCTATATACCCCCTCCCCCTATATTAGGTCCAAGGTGGGCGCGTGTCAATCTCAGGGACCTACAGCTCTACCACCGCTCCGAGCTCCACTACGCGGTTCGGCGGCAGCCTGAAGAATGAAGAGGCACTTCGGGCGTTCTGCGTCATCAGCGCAAACAGTGTGCGGCGCCACCGCGTCATCTCTCGCTTCCCCTTCGGTGCCACGAGCGTTTCGCGACCCAGGAAGTAGGACGTCTCCATGCGCTTGAAAGTGAGACCGTCCTGCGAAATGTTTTCAATGGCAAAGGGCACATCCACATCCTGCATGAATCCGTAGTGGAGTGAAATCCTGTAGATCTCATCCCCGAGCTTCTCGATATTCAGGCGCTCGTCGACCGTCACGTACGGCACTTCGTCCGTCGTGATCGAAAGGAAAACCACGCGCTCATGGAGCACATTGTTATGCTTCAGATTGTGCAGCAGTGCCGGGGGGGTGCCTGCTGGATTTCCATACATGTACACGGCCGTGTTCTTAGCCCGCATCGGCGGATGTGCCATGATGCTCTTCAGGAAATCCTGCAGCGGCAGTGAGCGGTCCTGCATGCGCTGCGCGAGCACCTGTCGTCCTTTTTTCCACGTCGTGAGTAGAGTGAACACGATTGCACCAACCACCAGCGGGAACCAGCCGCCGTGTGGAATCTTGATGAGGTTCGCCGTCCAGAATGCACCGTCGATAGTCAGGAAGACGGCGCCCACCGCTACCGTCAGGGGCAGACTCCACTTCCATTTTTCACGAGCAACAACGCAGAAGAGCAGCGATGTGACGACCATCGTGGTGGTTACGGCGACGCCATAGGCAGCCGCCAGTTTGCTGGAAGTCTGGAATCCGAGCACCAGTCCGATGCAGGCAACCATGAGCGCCCAGTTGATCACCGGTATATAGATCTGTCCTCGCTCAGAGGCGGATGTGTGGATGATCTCCACGCGCGGGCAGTACCCCAGCTGCACTGCCTGCATCGTAAGCGAATACGCGCCCGAAATAAGAGCCTGCGAGGCGATGACGCATGCGATCGTTGCAATCAACACGATTGGGTAGAGCATCCAGGACGGCGCCATCAGGAAGAACGGATTGGAGATCGCCTCTGGATGAGCGATCACGAGTGCGCCCTGGCCGAAGTAGTTCAACAGGAGCGCCGGCAGAACGAGTGCGAACCACGCCAGTCTGATCGGACGGCGGCCAAAGTGCCCCATGTCCGCGTATAATGCCTCACCGCCTGTCACACACAGGAAGACCGAGCCCAATGCAAGGAAGCCGTTCCAACGGTTGTCGAGAAAGAACCGGACCGCGTAGTGCGGGCTGACTGCTGCGAGTACGCTTGGCTCCTGGACGACCTGACTGACACCCAAGACGGCGATCGTGATGAACCATACCAGCGTGATCGGTCCGAATATCTTCCCCACAGTTCCGGTGCCATAGCGCTGGAATGAAAACAGCGCGATCAGGATTCCAATCGTGATCGGAACCACGTACGGTGTGAAAAACGGAGTTGCGACGGTGAGCCCTTCGACAGCGGAGAGCACGCTGATCGCGGGTGTAATCACGCCATCACCGTACAGGAGCGCAGTGGCGAACAGGCCCAGCATGATCAGCGTTCGGCGACCGCCTCGGAGTGCGCCGACCGGCGTAATCAAAGACGTGAGCGCCAGAATGCCCCCCTCGCCACGATTATCCGCGCGCATGACGAACGCGAGGTATTTGACTGAGATGATGATGATCAGTGACCAGAAGATGAGCGACAGGACGCCCAGAATGTTGGCAGGAACCGCGTGCACCCCATGCTGTTCGAGAAATGACTCCCGCAGCGCGTAGATCGGACTGGTTCCGATGTCGCCATATACAATGCCGAGGGCTGCGAGGGAGAGTGTAAGAGTGTAGCGGTTGCCCTGTTCCCCGCCGTCGCTTTGTGGACCGGCCATCCTTAATGCACCTGATCATGAGTCTACGGCCTGCGGCGGCATCGTTGGTGCCGCGCACTAAGAAAGCATAAGAATGGGGATAGGCCGGTGCAATGACCCGGCCCGGCGTTCGCTAGCCTAGGCTGCCGCAACAGACCGTCAGCCGAACAGGATGCGCTCCGTTTCCGCAACGGCACGCTCGGGGGAGAACCAGCTTTCAACACGGAATCGAAGTTCCGCTCTCATCGGCTCGGCGGCGTCAGTCTCGTTCAAAAGTGTCCGCGCCGCGGACGTGATTGCCAACGCCATCGCAGCCGCATCGTCTGGTGGGACGATCCAACCCGCGTGGTCACGCCCCTCCGCGCTGCCGATCGCCTCACGGACGCCACTGATATCCGTCGCAACGATGAGGCAGCCGGCTGCCATCGCCTCGAGCATTACATTGGCCATGCCCTCCAGTCGACTGGGCAGCACGAACACGTCGGTGATCGCCAGGACAGCATCCAGGTCGGTGCGGAAGCCGATGAAGTGGACGCGGTTGCCGATACCAGCTGCGCGAGCCTGCGCACGAAGCGGGGCTTCGTCGTCGCCATCGCCCGCAATCACCAGATGCGCCTCAGTTGCGGAGGAGCGGGCGAACCCGTCAATGAGAATGTCAAAGCCCTTCCGCCGCTCGAGACGACCGGCGCCGGTGAATACGAGCGAGCCGGCTGGAATGCCGAGCTGCGCGCGCAGATCCGACGTGAGGATCGGGCTCGGCCGAACACCGTTCAATACGACGTGCACTTCGTGTGCAGGATACCACGGTGCCGAGGCGAGCCAGCGCTCGCGGATGCGTGCGGAGTTGACGATCATTGCGTCGATATAGTTTCGGAACGCGTAGCGATACTTCCAGCGCGCGGGCATCGCCCGCTCGATGCCCATCCGCTCCACAATGCGCTTCACGCCGGCGCGCCGCGCGGCCCATCCGCCCCAGAACGATCGCTTGAATGCAGACAGCAGCACCGCGTCGGGCGCTTCCCGCCGCAGCATTGCGGCGAACCCGAACGTCCGGACCAGGTCCGCATCCGCGCCCGGGCGACGGTGGGTCACACGCAGCCCGAGCGCGCGGGCGCGCGCATCGACCTCGCTGCGAGGCTTGCAGGAGACCAGTACATCATGGCCGCGATCACGCAGCCCCTCGCCGATCAGCAGCAGCCACTTCTCGTTGCCGCCCCAGATCCAGCTGTCACTCTGTATGACGACTTTCATTACGCCACGTCGGCGTACACTCCCGCGCCGCGCTCCGGATAACTTTCGTCCACGTGCTCGAAGACAGCGGCGCACTTTTTCTGGTACAGATCAGTCGGATAGGTCTTGGGCAACCACTTGTCCAGAGTGTCCTCGATCGCCATGCGCAGCTGTGATCGTGCGGCCGACTTCTGTCGCCAGTTCAATACCAGCAGCGCCGTGAGCCGGGCAAGCAGGTCCTTCGCCACTTTCTTGACCTCGTCACGTTCCTCCGCGGCAGCGTCCTTCTCCGATGTTGCGTTCCAACGCAAATTCTATCGCCCTCGGTTCAGTCGTATGAGGATATCTACGGCATGCACGCGCGTGTCGCGCGAGGCTCGTTACTTTCGATTCTGTCGCGTCTTCAACGCAGTGAAGCGCGTTTTCGCTTTTGCAGTCTTAGCGGCTGCAACAAGTTCATTCCAATCGTCCGGCGGGTCCCCGTCGTCCAGGATTTTGCTGAACACGTTATACACGTCCG